>NZ_JBIAHR010000007.1:238798-348144 GCF_042870695.1 Streptomyces sp. NPDC006384 | reverse complement strand
CAACCGAGATCCTCTGTCCCGTTGCCGCTGCCTGCGGCCAGAGCCGGGGACGTTCGTCCGTACGCATCTGGGGAGAAAAGTCCGTACGCCGACAGGCGTCTACGGGGTCCGGAAGGTATGGCGTCAGCTGCACCGCGAGGGCATACCGGTGGCCCGCTGCACCGTCGCCCGGCTGATGCGCGACCTCGGCCTCGAAGGCGCCCGGCGCGGGAAGAAGATCCGCACCACCGTCCGGGAAGATGGCCATGAGCGGTCCGCTGACCTGCTGCAACGCGACTTCACCGCGTCCAGGCCGAACGAGCGGTGGGTGGCTGACTTCACCTATGTCGCCACCTGGTCGGGGATCGTCTACGTCGCGTTCGTCGTGGACGTGTTCTCCCGGGCGATCGTGGGCTGGTCCGCCGCCACCAACAAGCGGGCCAAGCTCGTCCTCGACGCGCTCGACATGGCCTTGTGGCGTCGCGACCGCGCAGGAACTCCCGCTGGCCCGGGGCTGGTTCATCATTCGGATGCGGGCAGTCAGTACACGTCTTTCGCGTTCACCGCGCACCTGATCGAGGCCGGCATCGACGCCTCGATCGGCACCGTCGGCGACGCCCTGGACAACGCGCTCATGGAATCCCAGATCGGCCTCTACAAGACGGAGTTGATAAAGCCGCGCAGGCCCTGGCACGGCCTGGCCGACGTTGAACTCGCCACCGCGGAATGGGTCGACTGGTTCAACAACCAGCGCCTCCACACAGCGATCGGCGACATCCCGCCCCACGAGCACGAGACCAACCACTACGCTCAACACCAGCCCCAACCGGCGGCTGGAGTCAACGCATAGAGCCTCCACCGATCCCGGAGCGGTTCAATCCTCGATCATGATGCCGAGTTCGGCGGTGCTGGGCTCGGTCGTGCGGACCAGGTTGGTGGTCGCGATGAGTCGCTGTGGATCGTCCTCCGGGTGGGTGACCCAGGTGAGGCCCAGGCCGGGGCGGGTCAGGTGGTGGAACTCGCCCCGGCGCAGGGAACGCCGGGCGGCCTGGTAGCGCGCGAAGCGCGTCTCGAGCGAGCAGCGGTTGTGCAGCGCGTTCACCGCGTCGAAGTCATCGAGCGTAGCTGGACGGGTGATGGTGCGGGTCCCGGTGTGCGGCAGGCGGGGGCGATGGGGTGCGGTGGTCATCGGGGCGGGGGCGGACATAGTGGTCCTCGGCTTGGAGTCAGGGAAGGCGGAGGGCAGGGCACGGTGGGAGTGCGGCAACCGCCGACAGCCGTCGCGGGGCCACCGACCGGGGCTCGTCACCGTCATTTGCAGCGTCGTCCCCCGTGGCAGGATCCCGGCCCCTTGGAAGGGAGTCATTCCCGTGCGGGCCCGGCCGGAGCGGGAGGTTGTCGTCCATGACGAAGCTGACCGTCGAAGCATGGGGCTGAACAGCCGTGTCGGCGACACTGCCGAACGACACGGACTGTTCGGAACACGCGCCCCGCGCCCCGCTCACCGACACGACCTCTCGGTCCGGGGCCGCAGCAGCGTTCCGAACTCAGGGGAACCCCGGGCCGTCACAGATCAAGGTTCACCGGACTACGGGAGAGGGACACTCACGCGTCGGGGTCCTGGTGGTAGGCGTGACGGTCGGTGTGTGGGCCTCGGGAGGACGTGAGGAACCGGAGGGCCGACGCGACGAGCACGGTGATCAGAAGGGCGACGCTGAGCAGGAAGGTCCATTCGACCCACGCACCGCCGGACCGCCCCTTCTCGAACGCTGAGAACAGCCGTGCGCCCACGGGGTAGGAGATCATGCAGACGATGACGAGGGGCCAGAAGGACAACACCTTCAGAGGCTTGGTCCATGCGGTGAGGGCAAGGGCCACAACAGCGATCAGGGCGACGAGAACATGCATGCGATCCATGAGCCGATCCTTTCGCGCGGAATCCGCTGCGATCTCGGCCACCAGGAGGAATCGCACCTAGTCCGCGAAGCATAGACCCGCACGAGGGTGCCGCCCTTCCGGCTGCCGCCCTCGTGCGTCAGCGGTCCACGCGGCTCTGTTCCCGGTCGCCCACGGAGGAGGTGTACCCGTCCGGCACACCGGACGGGTACACCTCCTCATGCCACAGACGAGCCGAGACGCGCTCGACCGCAGTCCTGAGATGACGGCGGTAGGTGCTCAGTGACACACCCAGTCGTTCGGCCGCTGCCCGGTGCGTGGTCGGCCCTTCGACGAACGCGGTCATCGCGGCCTGGTGCGGTCCGTGCCCGCCTTGCTCTTCGGCCAGCTCGTAGACGGCCTGTTGGAGCACGGCCGCCAGGTCTTCACCGCCTACGGCAGCCACCCGGCTACGCCGTAACGGATTCAGCGCGAGCTCCGACGGCCGCCGCAACGCACGCAGTCCCGCGTGCACGGCGTCGGCGAACTCCAGCTCGGACAGTACTCCCGTCGGTGTCCGCGCCTCGTCCGTGCGGACGAGGCCGGCACCGTTCACTCGATGACAGGGGTCGCGGCCGTCGCCCTCCCCCGACACGGAGCGCAGCAGCCCGCGCAGCCAGTCGGAAGCGGGGAAGACCCGCACGTCACGGGCGAAGAGACGCTGGGGAACGCCATCGACGTCCCAGTGGTGCTCCGTGGGAAGCAGCCCGTGCCGGCGCAGCGCCCCGTTCCAGACGCCGTCGTCCCGGAGCACGAAGAACACCCAGGCCGGTCCGCCGGTCCGCACGGTCTCCGCGACGAGGCACCGCAGCGACAGCGCCACGGCCGATGAGGCGTCCCGTCGCTCTCGCGGGCCGGCGTGGAAGCGGGCCACCGAGATCCGCTCGTTCGCCCGCAGCGGCCCGTGCCGCCGGACGTGGTCCCAGACGGCGGCGACCACGGGATCCGCTGTCTCCCCTTCGTACGCCGTCAGTTTCAGCCAGGCCGAGCAGGCTCGGGGTGGGCCGTACGGGACTGGCCGCAGGACTCTGAACGCCTCCGGCTGGTGACGCAGCCAGAACCGTGCGTTCTCCGCGGACTCCGGCCCCTCGCAGCCCGCGGTCAGGCCGAGCACGGTGGCCTCGTCCACAGGTCTGCACGCCTCGTCCTCGTGGCTGTCCCGCGCGGTCCACTCATGGGCGGGTGGCAGCGCCGTGATGTCCCGGTACAGGCGGTGCAGGGCTGCCGCAGCGTCCAGGGCGCGGTCGAAAGGCATGGTGCGTATCTGCTCCACCAGGTGGTCGTGCAGGCGCTCGTGCAGAGCGGCGAACCCGTCGGGGTCGTTCCATCTGGCGTCGTGCGCGACCGTGTTGCGTACCGCCTCGTCCAGCAGCAGGCCGCATCCGACGGCCGTCACCCAGGGCTGCGCGCGCAGCCACGCGAACAACCGGGCCGCCGCGCCGGCGCCGAGTTCGGCGCGCAGCAACTCCTCCGTGACGGTCCCCGCCCGGGCGGTCACCTGCAGAGTCCGTCGGTGCTGCTCGGTGGGAAGGCCGCCGACGAGACGGTGGAACAGGACCGCGGTCAGCCGTCGGGAGACGCCCCCGTCCATGGACCACCCTGCTTCCCCACCTGTGCGGGCGGCGGCCGCGACCAGGGACAGAGCCAGGGGATTGCCGCCCGCGAACTCCCGCACGGGGACGTGCAGGGGCGGCGGCACGTCCTGGTCGCCCAGGACCTTGGTGGTCTCCTCCGCGTTCAGCGCGGGCAGCTTCACGGACCGGGCGCAGGCGGCCCAGCCGGGATCGGTTCTCCAGCCGAGCTGCGGCGGGGTTCTTGACGCCATGACCACGACCGCATCACTCGGTACGTCGGGCAGGAAGCTCTCGCGCAGCCACGCCTCCAGCCCGGTGCACCGCTCCAGGGAATCGACCAACAGGACTGTTGCGGGATCGTCAAGGACATCACGGAACACATCCAGGCGACCGCAGGCGTCCGCCGGTGTCCTCGCACCGTCCACCCACACCACCGTCCTGCCGGCGGCGGTCGCGTCCAAGGACAGGCGGTGCAGCAGGGCGGACTTACCGATACCGCCGGGCCCGTGCACGAAGAGGACGGGACGGGCTTCGGCTTCTCCCGCCAGCGCCGCTCGGAACGCGTCCCGCTCGGCCGCCCTGCCGACGAAGGCCCGGGCACGTGCGGCGGCCACGTGCTCGCCGAGCAGACCGCCACCACAGGAGCCGGCGGGGTCCGTGGCGTTGCTGCCGCTCACCGGGTCGGCTCGGGTAGGGACTGGTCCCGGACTCACCGGAACTCCTCTGCGAAGGGATCGGTCAACCCCTCCAGTCCAACCGTCCCGGTCGTCCGCGAGCTCCGCCTTCGAGTGGAACTCGCGGATCGGCCGACCGGACGAGGTCGCTCTCCTGCTCGTCCTGGAGAACGAGTACGTGCACCCGGACGCTCCTGCACCGACATCCGGACTGTCCGTGCTCGCGCTGACCCACGGACGAGGGGTACGCCGTCTTCCGGTGTCCCGGCGGGCCGCTGTCGGTCGGCGCGGTCTACCGTGGACCGTCATGAGCGCACTGAACTCGTGGCCGCGCCGCCGTCTGCCCCCCGCCCTGACCGACCTGGCCCTGGGCGTTCTCCTGACAGGCTGGTGCCTGGCCCTGCCGTCCCTGGTCCCTGCGAGCGAGGCCCTGCACAACGCGCCGGGCGGCTGGTGGGTCGCGCTCATCCTGGTCTGCGGTGCGCCCATTACCGTTCATCACCGGTTCCCGCTGGCGAGCCTCGTGGTTGTCGCGGTCGCCTGCAGCATCCTTCAGGCGCTGCGTTACGTGCCCCACCTGGTGGGGCCGCAGGGGACCGCGATCAGCCCCACCTACCTGTGCGCCGCGACGGCCCTGTTCCTGACCGCCGTGCGGACCGAACACCGCACCGCCGCTCTTGTGGCGCTCCTCCACGTTCCGGCGCTGTCCGTGACGGAAGCCGTGCTGGCGCCCGCGGATCACTGGCTTGCCGCGGGCACGACCGAGGCGGTGCTGACGGCCGCGGCCTGGTCCCTCGGCCGGCTGGTACGAACCCGGACCGCTATGCAGGATCAGGCGCTGGAGCGCGCCAAGGCACTGGAGGGTGAACAGCTCGCCAAAGCCCATGCCGCCGTCATGGAGGAACGCGCGCGCATCGCCCGGGAACTGCACGACATCGTCGCCCACAACGTCAGCCTCATGATCGTGCAGACCATCGCCGCCGACCGGGTCCAGGCCCGCGACCCGGAGAAGGCCCACGAACTGCACCGCACCATCGAGGAGACCGGCCGGGCCACCGTCACCGAGCTACGGCAACTGCTGGACGTGCTCCGCACCGACGACGAGGACGACACCGACCCCAGCAAGCAGCCACCGCAGCCCACCATCGACGCCATCCCGGCGCTGCTGGAGTCGGTACGTGCCGCCGGTCTCCAGGTCCACTGCACCATCAGCGGGGAACCGGCCGACCTGTCGGCCGGCTCGCAACTGGCGGTCTACCGGATCGTGCAGGAAGCCCTCACCAACACGCTCAAGCACGCGGGCCGCACCCGCACCGCCGTCACGCTGACGTGGGAGCACGACCGTCACCGGCTGTCCCTGAGGATCTGCGACGCGGGCCCCGGCGAGCAGGCCGCGCCTTCACCGGTCCACGTCTTCGACCGGGGGGCGGGGCACGGGCTGGTCGGGATCCGGGAACGGGTCGCGGCCATGGGCGGCACACTGCACACCGGTCACCGGCCCGGAGGCGGTTACTGTGTGCATGCCGCCCTCCCCCTTCCGTCCGTGTACGGCCCGCCCCCGCCGGACGACCGGAGCTCCTGCGTCCTCGCCGATCCCGTTGGCCACGAGGACGGCACCGGGTCCCACGACGACGAGGCCGGGACCGTCCTCGCTCTCCCGGTCACCTGAGTCAACGCCGCGGCCGGTCCGCGGGTGACAGCAGCGGGGTTCCGGACAGTTCGTGCTCCCACATGATCCGCGTGACCCGGTGTGTCGCCCACGCCAGGTGGCGGCGGTAGGTGCTGAGGGGAAGCCCCAGGCGCCGAGCGGCGGCCGCCTGCGTCGAGGCCCCTTCGACGTAGGCGGCGGTCGCCGCCCGGTAGCCCTTGTCACCACCGCGCTCGAGCGGCAGGCTGCCGATCGCGCTGGTGACCACGTCCTTGAGACCCATGCCGTGCGCCAGGACGAGACGACTGCGCTGGAGCGGGTTGAGCGCCAGCTCACGTGGCCGGCGCAAGGCTCGCAGAGCGGCCTTCACGGCGACGGCGAACTCCTCCTCGCCCAGCACCAGGATCTCCGCCGCCGTGCACGATTCCTTCCCGGAGCGGGCTGGACCAGGAGCGGCGCCGGTGAGCAAGGGAGCGTTCGCCGCACCCCCCAACACCGCGGGCAGGGCACGCCGGTCGCAGGCGAAGAGACGGTGACGGTGGCCGTCGACGGTCACCGTGCCGGCCGTCGGTTCCATGGCGTGGTGGCGCAGATGAGAGTCCCAGAAGCCGTCGTCGCGCAGGACGGCGAACGCCCAGGCCAGTCTGTCGTCGCGGATGATCTCCCCCACCATGCGCCCGAGGGACGCGTCCATCACGGGGGAGGGACGGTGATCGCCGTACTCGCCGACGTGGAACCGCGCCAGCGCGATGTGCTCGCCGGCCCGCACCGGCCCGTGCTTCCTGGTGTGCGCCCAGGCGGCGGCGACGACCGGGTCCTCCGCCTCCCCTTCGAAGGGCATGAGCCTCAACCACGCCGAACCTCCGACGTCCTCCTCACCGGGCCCGAGGCGGCGCAGATGGACGTTCTCGGGCTGCTCGCGTAGCCAGTGCGCGGCTATGCGCGCCGACTCCGGCCCCTCCTGGCGGCGTATCCGGCGGATCAGCGTCGCCTCGTGCCCGACCGCGCGGGGCAGCTCTTCGGCCCGGCCGCCCGACGCCCGGCCGTGCGCATCTGCCAGAAAGCGCCCGGAGCGGTGGAGGAACCGCAGGTCCCCCACGGTCTCGAGGACGCGGGAAGCGGGCCCGAGCCTCGTCCGTTCGAGCAGGTGGCCCCGGATCCTCCGGTGCAGTTCTGCGAATCCGGCCGGATCACGCCAGCGCAGATCGGCTCTCAGCACCTCGCGTACGACGGCGTGGGGGGCCACACCGAGCCGGGTGGTCTGGACGAACGGCTGGTCGCGCAGCCAGAGGAAGAGATCCTCGCCCTGGTCACCGAGGACCGCCCGCAGCAACGCCACCGAAGTGACACGGGCCTGGGCGCACACGTCCAGGGCTGCCTGGTGAGCCTCGTCGGGCGGGGTACCGACGAGGCGGCGCAGCAGAGTGGTGACGGCGTCCTGGCCCAGCGGAGGATCCGCGTGATCGGCACCGCCATCGGTCTCCGTGCGCACCGCCGCCTCCGCGGCCAGGGCGAGAGCCAGGGGGTGCCCTCCGGTGAACTCCAGCAGGGCGTCGTGCAGGTGAGGGAGCACGCCTCGCTGCCGGAGGAACGCCGCTGCGTCGGGCTTGCTCAGACCGCCGAGGGGCAGTACACGCAGCAGCCCCGTCCAGCCCGGGTCGGCCGGCCAGTGAGGGTCAGGCTCGTGGCGGCTCGCCACGACGACCACGGTGTCCCAGGGGAGGCGGAGCAGGCACTCCTCACGCAACCAGTCCTCCAAGGACCGGCAGTGCTCGAAGGAATCGACGAGCAGAACGGCTTCAGGCTCCCGCGTGACGGGACGTACGGCACGCGTGAACGCATCGGCGGTCGCCGGCGTGGTCCGCCCGTCGACGCGTACGACGATGCGGCCTGCGGCACGGGCCTCCAGCGCGAACCGGCGCAAGAGCATCGACTTGCCCGTGCCTCCGGACCGTGCAGGTAGAGAACGCAGGCGGCGCCGGATGCTCCGTGCAACGCTGCGCGGAAGAAGTGGAGCTCATGCCTGCGTCCGAGGAATGAACGCTCCCGGACTCGTTCCAACCGCCGGCCCAGGCTGCCGCCGCGCGTGCTCACTCACTCCGCCTCTCCGTCTCGCCCGACGCGCCCGGGCCGCTGACCGCGACAGCGCGGAGCGCGGCCGCGACGGGAGTACTCCGAGAGGAGCATATGCGTCCGTGGATCACCACGGGCGGCCGCCCACGAGGGGCGGAGAGTTCGTCCCCCCCCCCCCTGCACCCTCGGCGGCCGCCGTTGAGCACAGGTGAGCACATGACGACCACCGCTTAAGCAGCCGGTGGCGCGCGGGGGTGCCGAGCATGGGACGGACCCCGCCACACGAGTACCACCCCCACCCCCACCCCCATGCCCATGCCCATGCCCATGCCCATGCCCACAACTGAGATGTCCTCCTCCTGCCCCGTCGATGTCGTCCTCTCGCTGCGCCGGGAGAAGACAGCCCGTCTGCTGCGCACCATGCGCCCGTACCACGTGCTGCCGGCCCTGTCCCACTCATGGGGTTCCGCACCGGCCTACATGTCGCTGCTGCGCAGGCCCGACGGGCTGGCCGTCCTCGATGTGTCCGAGGACGGTGGAACGGACCGACTCGAGCAGCGCGTGCGCGTGCTCAGCACGATCTCCTCGGTCGTGGTGCTGGCGCCCCGGGACGTGAACGTGGTCGCCACGCTGCGTGCGGGGGCCGTCAACGTGCTCCCCCGGGGCACCCCTCCTAGGGAGTTGGCCGGACGGATCGTCGCCGAACGCAGGTGGATCGATCTCTCTTCGAGGCGTCAACGCCTGCGGGCACCGTCCCAGAGTCGTCCGCAGGTCGTGCCTCACCAGGCTTCTCAGCAGGTGTTGTTGGAACTTCTAAGCCTGCCTTCCCGTGAGTGGTGTTGTCACGATCTGGGTCTGCTGCTCGGCACCGCCGGGGAGCCGGTGAGCAAACGGGCGCTGCAAGCCCGTGTGATGCGTCTGAACGGACGTCTGGCGCCGTACGGGGTCTCCGTCGACGCCGTACACCGGTGGGGCCGGACCAGGTACACGGGTATGCGCGAGGCCGTGCCGTACGAAGTGCCGCCCGCGCAGTCGCCGTTGCGCCTCTGATCTCGCGCCCCGGATGCGCTGACGACTCGTTCGTGGGAGGCCGTCAGGGAGGAGCAGCCTGTCAGCGGACGGTGGGAGCGTGCCCGACCGGTGTGACCAGGCCGGCGTCGTAGGCCAGGATCACCGCTTGTACCCGGTCACGCAGATGGTACTTCTCCAGGATATGAGCGATGTGTGTCCTGACCGTGTTCTTGCTGACGTCCAACTCCTGAGCGATCTCCTCGTTGGACAGCCCCCGACTCAGCGCACGCAACACGTCGACCTCGCGGGCCGTGAGATGCTCCAGCCGCCTGGACGCGGCCCCGACGGCCGACTGAGGCAGACGGGCGAAGCGGTCCAGAAGCCGCCGAGTGACACGGGGGGACAGGACCGCGTCACCGGCGGCCACCATCCGTACCGCCTCCACCAGAGACTGTGCGGGCCCGTCCTTGAGCAGGAAACCGACGGCCCCGGCCCTGAGAGCGTCCAGGACGTGCCGATCCAGGTCGAACGTGGTCAACATCACGACCTGGGCTTCCGCACCGGACTCCACGATGCGTCGGGTGGCCTCGACACCGTCCGTGCCGGGCATGCGGACGTCCATCAGGACGACGTCCGGTCGCAGGGCGAAGACCTGCTCCACAGCGGAGTCGCCGTCGGACGCCTCGCCGACAACGGCGATGTCCGGTTCGCATTCGAGGATGAGACGGAAACCGGTGCGGATCATCTGCTGGTCGTCGACCAGCAGAACGCGGACGGACTCCATGGAAGAGGCTTCCTTCGTGCGGTGCGGGTGAAACGGGCGGCCGTCGACTGCCGCCCCGAGCGATGCGCCGATGACGAGCATGTGTACCGGCTCTCGATGACGACAGATCACGATATCTGCACGGGTCGTCCGGGACGCACTGGGTCGATGCGCGCAGCCTGGCGCAGCCGACGTGGAGAGACGAGATGGCACGCTGCTCCGGCCTGGCGACTGATCAAGCCGACCCGAGAGGGTTGCTCCAGCAACTGAGGCATCATCTGCCGGAGCTCTTTCCCCTTCTCCTTACTGCCTCACATACCCCTACAGCATGCAGTACACGCTTACGCAGAAGTAAATCACGATCAACTTCGTGAAGCGTGCCGTCCGGGCGAGGGTCTGCGTTCGCGGGCGGTGCTGACACCGCACGACCGCCGGTATCGCCGTGGGACACCGTGCCGCCGTGTCACGTCCGCCTGTGATCCGATGGGCTCGCTGCCCCGATCAAGGGGCCGAAGGCTCAACGAAGGGAACCACCGTGGCAACCACGCGCTCCGCGCACACCGTCTGGGAAGGCAACCTGCTCGAGGGCAACGGCGTCGTCACCTTCGACTCGTCCGGTATCGGCGAGCAGCCGGTGTCGTGGCCGTCGCGCGCCGAGCAGGCGAACGGCAGGACCAGCCCGGAGGAGCTGATCGCCGCCGCCCACTCCAGCTGCTTCTCCATGGCGCTGTCGCACGGCCTGGCCGGCGCCGGCACCCCGCCCACCAAGCTCACCACCTCCGCCGACGTCACCTTCCAGCCCGGCGAGGGCATCAAGGGCATCCACCTCACCGTGGAGGGCACCGTCCCCGGCATCGACAACGACACCTTTGTCGCCGCCGCCGAGGACGCCAAGAAGAACTGCCCGGTCAGCCAGGCCCTGACCGGCACGACCATCACCCTGACCGCGAAGCTGGCCTGAAACAGGGGCGGGGACCGGCCACATGACGCGTCGGGCGGAGCCGGTTCTGCAACGGAACTGCGGTGCAGTCCCCCAGAGGTCTGACTCACGCACCCGCTGAAGACGCGTAGTGGCGATTCGAAGTGGGCAGGCCACGGCGTTGCCACCGGAGGCGGCGCGGCCTCGCCGGCCTGCCACCCTCACGGGCGGCGGGCCGGCCCCCTTCCTATCGTCCCTTGTCTGCTCGGCGCAGGGGGGCGTGCCGGCTTCCGGCCGTATGCGGGTGCCGAGGTCGTCCAGCGGGCCGTCGGCGGTCATCACCACGATCGCAGCGCTCACCGTGGCCGACGCGACCGGCAGCATGACCACACGCAGCCGGCCCAGCGGCCCACGACGCGGCTGGCGCCAACGGGCTCGACATCCTGCCTGCTCTCGCGGCAATCACCGCTGACGTCGTCCAACCAGTAGGAATCCGTCAGTTGAGCGAACGTCACACCATCTCCGTTATCCCCCAGAAGGCTCATACCTGAGACAACGACGCACTCCCATGGGCTACCGCCCTCCACGACTCGGCTGCAAGATCGTGATCACTCGACTCGCCGGGGCCGTCGCGGAAGACAGGCCCTCCTTTATGGCCGGAACGGCCTCGATTCCTCCCGGTCCGGCCGTACCGCGGCAACGATGACTCGGAGCCGGCAGCAGCCGCTCGTTTCCCACAAGCCCCTCTTGTGAAAGGACGGCCAGCCGCTGCGAAGCCACGACGAGGGTAGGCGGTTACCTCGGCGGTGTGCCCCTGCCGCGCAGTCGTCGGAGCAAGGCATCCTCGTCGGCGGCGACAGCGCCTGGACCGAGGTCCGTGAAATCGTCGAGCAGCCGCTTCGTGAAGCCGGTTTTTGGATGATCTCGACGCGCCGTATCAGCAAGGGGGCGAAGTTCGGATGCCTCCAGGAGCGTCCGGTACGCGGCCCTGCCAGAACCACGGCGGGATAGCCCGCCCAGAGTTCGGCGTCCTGCTCGGTCGCCGATTCGATGAGGAAGCTTTATAGCCTACGACTCCGCTTCTGATGGCCATCATGGCCGTGTGAGCCCGGCCAAGTGGTCGGCCCCTCGGGCAATGTAGCAATCGAGATGCATGAGCCTGTCTCGTCGCGCTGGGAGAAAGACGCACCCCGATACGGACGGATAAGCGGGTGCGATCGCAAATCAGGCACCCGAGTGAGTTACAGGCACACGGACCCCTCAGAGGCACCGACCGCATCATGCGCGCCAACGCGTTCGACCTCACGTCGAAGCCGCACCGGAGCGCTCCGGTGCGGCTTCGACGTCTCACGGATCCGGGCAGAGACCCCGCCAGGACGGACCGCGGCGCTTCGCCATATCACCCGCGTATCACACAGCCATCACCAGCTGGGTAGACCCTCTCGGACCGAGAGGCTCCGACCTGCACTTTCGTGCCCACGGGGGACTGGCACAGACGCCCCTGGACGGTCTCTACAACCTGTGCCATGTGGTACCGAGGGACGGACCCAAGATCAGGACGGGTAGGTGATCTGGCCCGTCAAAGCGGTATTGCAGCGTTTCGATCTTGGCTTCGGTCACGGGTTCACACCTTCATCTGTCACGATCTGTCACACGCCCCCTGCGGGACCTCCCCATGCCTCCGCTGCTGGAAGCAGGCCTGCCACGTCCGGCTTCACGTACCACTTCTCGGTCGTCTTCACGTCGGTGTGCCCGGCCCGCCTGGCGAGCAGGTGATCCGGCACCCCGTTGTCGGCGAGGTACGTGAGACAAGACGCCCGAGCATCGTACAGACGGACCCTGCGGAGGCCGTTCTCATGCATGACCTCGTAGGCCCGCACCCGGACCCGGGGCGGTTCAGCTCGACAGTTCTCGACGGGGTCCCCCGCATTAATCACTCGACCGCCTGCTCGATCTGCGGGATGCTCCCAGCGATGACTCAACGAACCGATACGCCTCCCACCTGGGACGAGCGCACGCAGCTGATCACGTTCCTGGACTACGCCCGTGACACGGCGCGAGCCAAGTGCGAGGGCGTGTCCGCACAAGACGCCCGCAGGGCCCCGCTCCCGAACTCACCGCTGATGACCCTGTGCGGGCTGATCAGCCATCTGCGGTGGGTCGAGTATCACTGGGTCCAAGTAATGTTCCTGGGGGAGGAACCAGCAGGTCCGCTTACGCGGGCGAGTGACGACGACCCCGACCCCGAGATGCGGACAGCTGTCGACATCCCGTTGCCGCAGCTTCTCGCCGAATACGAGGAGCAGAGCGACCGCTACCGTCGCCTGCTGTCCGGCCACGACTTGGACTCAAGGGCCGAGCGCCCCATCAGCGACGGCCGCCACGTGGACCTCCGCTGGGTGATCCTCCACCTCATCGAAGAGATCTCCCGGCACAACGGGCATCTCGACATCGTGCGGGAGCTCGTCGACGGACGGACCGGCGTCTAGAAGATTGATGAAGATCTTGGTGAGGGGCTGTCCGGCCGGAGGCCGGGCAGCCCCTTTGGTCATCCGGTGGCCATGTCGAGGTGCCAGGTGTGGTGGGTGCGGGTGAGGCCGCACAGGGCGGCGAAGGGCGCCTTCGACGAGTCGAGGCAGCGTCGGATCGGCTCAGGCACCGTACCGGCGCGGGCGGAGGAAGGCGGGCGGAGTGCTTCCCGGTGGTGGCATGCGGCGAGTCCGTCGAACGGCGGGATTCCTGTGCCGGCCGCGACCCGCGCCGGGCCCCCGTCCGGACGAGGGTCCTCGTCTTCTGCCCGGCGCGCCTCTAACGTGGCGGCAGCCGTCGAAGGGAAGCCACCATGTCGGACGAGCCGATGGGCCCGCTGGGTACGGCGATGCGGGAGGTCACGTTCCCGGACAAGTCCCGCGGGATCATCCTGGTACGGGCGGGAACACCGCAGGACGAGGCAGAGGCGATGGCCGCACGCGTGTGGGCCGGACTGCCGGAACGCTGAGAACGACGGCACGCCCCACCCGTGTCACGGGTGGGGCGTGCCGCTGCCTGCGCCGCGGCCGACGGTGAGACGGCTGTCGCGTTCCGTGCGGTTCCTGCCGCGCGGTTCCCTTCGCCTACGCCCCGGGGGCCTGCCCGAGGAGTGCTCCCTCGGGTGCGGGTGATCCGTCCCAGTCCATGCGGGACCAGGGGAGGGACAGTTCGTCCGTGCCGCCCACCGCCCGAGGGGCCAGGTCCTCGGTCCGGGCGGCCTCCCGGTGCCGGGCGAACACGGTGTCGACGTAGCGGTGGCCGGTGTCGGCGGCGATGAACAGGGCGGTGCGGCGGGGCTCTTCGCGGCGTTCCCACCGGGCGGCGAGGTAGGCGGCTCCGGTGGACAGGCCCGCGAACACGGCGTGCCGGCGCAGCAGGTCGACGCTGCCGGCGAGAGCGGCGTCGAAGGCGAGCCAGTGCAGGACGTCGTAGAGGTCGTGGCGGACGTTGCCGAAGGGGATGGAGCTGCCGATCCCGGCGATGATGATCTCCGGGTCGGCGACGTGCCCGCTGCCGAAGGTGACGCTCCCGTACGGCTGGACGCCCACGAGCCGTACGTCGGCGGAGCGTTTCCTCAGGTAGTGGGTGAGGGCACCGGTGGAGGCGCCGGAGCCCACTCCTCCGACGAGGGTGAGGCGGTCGCCGGCGGTCCGGTCGTGTATCTGCTCGGCGACGGCTTCGTAGCCGAGGTAGTGGATGTCGTCGTGGTACTGGCGCATCCAGTGGTAGTCCGGGTGTGCGCGCAGGATCTCGCGGACGCGGGCGACGCGGCGGTTCTGGTCGAGCTCGAGGCTGCTGCTGGGCGGCATCTGCTCCAGGCGGGCGCCGAGGACGTCGAGCTGGGTGCGCAGGGTGTGGTCCACGGTGGTGGAGCCGACGATGTGGCAGCGCATGCCGTAGCGGTGGCAGGCCAGGGCGAGCGCGTAGGCGTAGATGCCGCTGGAGCTGTCGATGAGGGTGTCGCCGCGTCGTACGGCACCGGTGTCGAGCAGGTGGCGTACGGCGGCGAGGGCGGAGACGACCTTCATGGTCTCGAAGCGCAGGCAGAGAAGGCCGTCGTCGAGGCGTATCAGGTCCGGGCGGCCGATGGCTTCCGAGATGTGTTCGTCCACAGGAACTCCTCGCTGACGGGGGACGCGAAGGTGGTGAAGGTCCGGGTCGGTGTGATGCCCTCGCGGTCCAGGGCACGGGTGCAGCGGCGCAGTCCGCGGCGCAGGCCGGGGGTGCGGGGGTCGAAGAGGATGCCGGCGACGTTGCCGCTGTGGGCGATCTGCACGCCGACGGCGCCCGTGCGGTCGGCGATGCCGGTGAGGGCCTCGAACTCCTGGTGGCGCAGGACGCGTTGGCGCAGGCGGGCGCTGGCGGTGCCGACCCGGCCGAGCAGGGCGGTGTCGGCGTCGGTCACCGCCCGGCGGAGCATGCGGCGCAGGTGTCCGTAGGCGGCGAGGTCGTCGTGGTGGTGGAGGGCGGGGAGGGAGAGGGTGTCGACCGGTGCTCCCCCGGCGAGCGCGCATCCGACCACCACGGCGGGCGGCAGCGCGGCGCCCAGCACTTCGAGGACCCTGCCTTCGCGCTGGGCGAAGAGCAGGGGGCGCGGGCCGTGCATCAGGGGGTCGCTGGCGCCTTCGGCGCGCACCGCGATCCCGGCGATCGTCTCCGGCGGCAGCGGCACGCCCCAGGAGTCGGCGACCGCCCGCACGGTGGCGATGACGTCGCTGGTGGAGGAGCCCATGCCGAGCCCGACGGGGAGGTCCCCGGTGAGGGTCAGCTCCCCGCCGCAGGGCTCGGCGTCGCGGCGTGCGGCGCACTCCCGTACCGCGAGGACGGCCGCCGCACGTGCCTTGGTGCGGCCGGCGGGCGTCACCGTCACCTCGTCCGGCGGGCTGCCGGGCCGGTGCGCGAACCGGGCGGTGCTGCCCGGTCCGTGCATCGGCAGTGTGACCAGTGCGTGGACGGTGCGGCGCCGCTCGTCGAGGAAGACGCCCTGCAGGATCTCGCCGTGATGGCAGGCGGCGCGTCCGGTGCCCTCCGTGCCACGGGCGGGGGCCTTCGTGCCACGGGCGGTGGCCTCCGGCCGGCGGGTGGCGGCCGTCATACGCCGGCCGCCGCCCGGTAGCGGTACAGGGTGGTGGGTTCGGCGCTGAACTGGGAGAAGGGGAAGGGCTCCGCGGACAGGGCGGTCACCCCCCGTCCGAGGAAGGCGCGCGCCACGGCGCTGCCGGTCTGGGCGTAGACCACCAGGGGCACGCCGCGTTCGCGGCAGCGGGCCAGGACGGTGTCGAAGCTTCCGTTGCCGATGGTCATGCCGGTGGCCACGACGACGTCGGCGGTGTCGAGGACCTCGTGCATGTCGTCGGTGACCGGGTCTCCCCACTGGGTGGTGCGCAGGTTGAAGTCGCAGAGGAGGGGATCACCGCCGCGCTCGCGGATGGCCGCGACGAGCGGGTTGACCACCCCGATCAGACCGACCCTGGCCCCGGCGTCGATGTCCAGGAGCCCGGCGACGGCCGCGTCCCGGGCCAGCGCCCGGGTCTCGGGGGCCCCGGCGGGCAGGGGCACCGGTTCCGCCTCCCTCGCCTCCCGGTGCGGGCGGACCGAGCTGAGGTAGGCGTCGAGCGCGGCGATCCGCAGCGGCCCCGGCGCCTCGCGCAGCAGCGTGCCGACGGGGGTACCGGAGGCGTCACGGCATACGGACGGGTCGGCCTCGCCCGCCTCGAAGGCGCAGCCGCCGAAGGAGTCGCCCAGGCGGACGAGGAGGTACTGGTTGAGGTAGGTGGTGTTCCCGCCGGCCAGCCGGGTGCCGTGGTGCACCCAGAAGACGCTGGTGGCGACGAGGCCGTCGGGGCGGGGGCCGTGTTCGCCCGCCAGGACGGCGGCCAGGAGTTCCTCGGTGTTCTTCATCGCCGTCCTCCGGTGCGGGACGTGTCGTGGGTGATACGAAAGAGGAAGGTCAGCACGCCGTCCCGCCAGTCGTGGAGATGGTCGATACGAGGGCTGAGCCCGTGGTCCAGGGCGTGCTGGACCAGGGCCCGCAGATCCGCGGTGTTGGAGGCGATGACGTAGATCTCGCCGTCGGGGGCCAGCAGGTCCTTCTCCGCGATCTGGGCGAAGAACTTCGCCAGCAGCGGCGCGCCCACGCAGACGTTGCGCACGACGTCGGGGTCGTCGCTGACGGTCTGGCTGACGGCGGGCGGGTTGAAGGTGACGACGTCCAGTCGGACGTCGTCGGGGAGGGCGTCGAAGACGTCGCTCACCGCGGGGAGGAACGCGGTGTCCGGGCGCTCGCCGACCAGGCGCCGGTAGTGACCGCCGGCGGCGGCCACGCTCTGCGGGTGGACGTCGAGCGCGTGGATCTCCCGGGCGCCCCGGACGCCCGCCGCGACGGCCTCGACTCCCAGGCCGACGCCCATGGCGGCGTACCGGAGGCCGCGGGTCTCGATACGGCCGTCGAGCACCCGCTCGTGGATCAGGCGGCTGGTCCAGCCGGGTATGAAGACGCCGGGCGGAACGTCGAACGTCCAGCCGTTCCACTCGTAGGAGCGAGTGGTGTGCAGGTCCTCCTTGGGCTGGTTGAGGGCGATGATCCGTTCGGCGGGCAGGGGCGGGGGCAGTTGCTCGAGAAGAGCCTGGCCGGCCGGGTCACGGTCCATGTCCATGGGGTCCTTTCCTTGTCGTACGGCGGGATGGCGCGCACGCCGGAGTGCGGCCTGCCGGGCGGGGGTTCACGCCTGCCGGGCAGGCCGTGGTGTGCGGGGATCAGCCCTTGAGTCCGCGCAGGTAGGTGGCGAACTTCTCCAGGCCGTCGATGTTGCGGGGGCCGCTGATGCCCTCGTTGTAGTCGAGGACGAAGAAGTTGTTCTTCTTCACGGCCGGGAGTTCTCTGGTGTGGGGGGACTTCTTCAGGAAGTCGATCTTCTTCGCGGCGGGCAGGTCGCCGTAGTCGAGGACGATGACGACCTCGGGTTCGGTCTCGGCCACGGATTCCCAGCTGACCTGGGTCCAGCGCTCGTCGAGGCCGTCGAAGACGTTCCTGCCGCCCGCCGCCTTGATGATGTCGTTGGGGGGCACCTGGTTGCCCGCGGTGAACGGCTGGTCGGTACCGGAGTCGTAGAGGAAGACGGGCACCGGGTCGCCGTCCGGGGCCTTGGCCTCGACCTCCTCCACGCGCTTCTTCAGCCCGCCGACGACTTCCGCGGCCTTCTCCTCGACCCGGAAGATCCTGCCCAGCCGTTCGAGGTCGGTGTAGAGGGCCTCGAAGGGGCTCATCCGCTCGGGGTGGCCGGGGTAGTTGAAGCAGCTCTCGGTGTGCATGAAGCTCTGGATGCCGAGCTTGTCCAGGATCTCGGGCGTGATGCCCCGCTCGTCCTTGAAGCCGGAGTTCCAGCCGGCCACGACGAGGTCGGCCCTGGCCTCGACCACGATCTCCTTGTTCAGGAGGTCGTCGCTGAGCATCTCGACCTTCGCGTACTCGGAGGCCCAGGGCGACTCGCTCACCGGCGGGTTGGCGGGAGGCATCACATAGCCGTGCACGTGCTCGGTCAGGCCGAGGGCGAACAGCTTGTCCGCGCTGCCGCCCTCGTAGGCGACGGCCCGCTCGGGCACCGTGTACTCCACCGGTTCGCCGCACCGCTCGACGGTGACCTTGCCGGAGTCCTCGGCGTCCGGTTCGACCTCGGCACCGCATCCGCCGAGCACCAGGGCCGCCGCCAGGGCGGAGCCGAGAGCGGCGGGCCGGCGGACCGTGGCGGGGTTTCGGGTTGTACGCATGCGTGAGCAGCCTTTCAGCGGGTGGGGTCGAGCGAGTACAGAAGCTGGGGACCGCCCGTCAGCGGGTGGGGGACGACGCTGGCCCTGACGCCGAAGACGTCACCGACGAGCTGTGGCGTGAGCACGTTGGCGGGCGTGCCGGAGGCGACCAGGCGGCCCCGGGAGAGCACGCCGAGCCGGTCGCAGGCCGCCGCGGCGAGGTTGAGGTCGTGCAGGACGACGAGGACGGTGAGACCGGACCCGCGCAGGAGCGAGAGCAGGTCGACCTGGTGGCGGACGTCCAGGTGATTGGTCGGCTCGTCCAGGACGAGGATCGCCGGTTCCTGCACGAGCGCGCGGGCCAGCAGGACGCGCTGGCGCTCGCCGCCCGACAGCGTCATGACGCCCCGGTGCGCGAGGTGTCCGATGTCGAGCCGGTCCATCGCCCGCCGGCACAGCTCGCGTTCCCGGCCGCTGAGCGCCTGGTTGCCGCGCAGGTGGGGCGCGCGTCCGAGCGCGACGACCTCCTCGACCGTGAAGTCGAAGTCGACGCCGCCGTCCTGCGTCATGGCCGCGACGACGCGCGCGCTGTGGCGCACCGGGAGCCGGGTCAGGTCCTGCTCGCCCACCCAGACGGTTCCGGAGCTGGGCCGCAGCGCCCGGTACACGCACCGCAGCGCGGTGGACTTGCCGCTTCCGTTGGGCCCCACGAGCCCCACGACCTGCCCGTCCGGCACTTCCAGGGACAGCTCGCGCACGAGACTCCTGCCGTCCGTCACCACGGAGAGTCCGTCGAGTCTCAGGTCCATGTCAGCGGCCTCCGAAGGTGTAGCCCCTGCGGCGCATCAGGGCGATGAAGACGGGCACCCCCGCGAGCGCGGTGATGACCCCGAGCGGCAGCTCACGAGGGGCCACCAGGGTCCGTGCCGCCAGGTCGACCCACACCATGAAGATCGCTCCGGCCAGCGGGGCCACGGCGAGCACGCGGGCGTGCGTGGCGCCGACGGCCATCCGCACCACGTGCGGCATGACGAGTCCGACGAAGGCGATGGCGCCGCTGACGGCGACCATGACGCCCGTCACCAGCGAGACCAGGACCAGCAGCACCTTGCGGTGCCGGTCGGGATCGAAGCCGAGGCTGGCGGCGGTCTCGTCGCCGAGGGAGAGGACGTCCAGCGCCCGCCCGTACCGGTACAGGAGGGCGAGTCCGGCCAGCACCACGAGACAGACCACGGGCAGCGCGCCCCAGGTCGCGGCTCCGAAACTGCCCATGGTCCAGTACAGGACCATGCTCGTCGCCTCGCTGTCCGGCGCGAAGTAGATGATCAGGCTCATGACAGCCTGGAATCCCAGCGACATGGCCACGCCCGTCAGGACGAGGCGCAGCGGTGACAGCGCACCCCGGTCGGCGGAGGCGGCGTACACCAGGAGCGAGGCGACGAGCGCGCCGACGAAGGCGCCGGCGGAGACGGCGTACACGCCCAGCGCCGCGAGCCCTCCGCTGACCGTGACCCCGACGGCGCCCACGGAGGCGCCCGAGGAGACCCCGAGGACGAAGGGGTCGGCCAGCGCGTTGCGCACCATGGCCTGGATCGCCACTCCGGCCGCGCTCAGCCCGGCCCCCACCAGCGCCGCGAGCAGCACGCGCGGCGTACGGATCTGCCAGACGATCTGATACGTCGTCACCTCGTCGGACCCGACGCGCCCTCCGCTGAGAGCCGCCCACAGATGGCGGGCGGTCTCCCCCGGGGTGACGACCGCGGGCCCGAGCCCGATGGCGACGACGACGGACGCGAACAGGACGGCGGCCAGCACCGCACAGCCGAGCAACAGCCCCTTCCGGGAGGCGAGTCGGGCCCGCGCGACCCCGGCGGGCCGGGACACGGGGGCCGAGGGCGGAGGCTTGTGCGCTACCTTCACTTTCCCTCACTAATGAAAATCATGTTCATGTGCGGGAACGTAGCACGCCCCCTGGCCCGGTGGACAGCCCGGACCGACCGGTGACACACGACCGCGCCCCTCACCACGAGTCATCGCGAGAGGGCGGCCGACGGCACTCTAATGGAAATGATTATCACTGCGATAGTGTGTCGCCCGCGTCGCCCGCCCGCCGTGTGCCGCGGCCGGTCCCGTCGCACAACTCCCCTGCCGGACAGGGACGTTGCAGCCGGTTCGCGTCCGGTCCCCCGCCGCCACCAGGACAGGAGTACTCCCTCGTGCCCACCCCCTCCGTCCCTCCCGCCGCCGCCGAGTCACCTCCCGCGAAGCAGCGCTCGATCCTGCTCGACCCGGCCTTCCTCCGCCTGTGGACGGGCGCCACCGCGTCGGGCCTGGCCACCTGGGCCCTGCCCTTCGTCCTCGGCCTCGCCGTCTTCGACCGGACCCTGGCCGCCACGGACCTCGGCCTGCTCCTCGCCGCGCGCACCGTCGGGTTCCTCGCCGCGGTGCCCGTGGCCGGGGTGCTCGCCGACCGGCACTCCCGCCGGGGCGTCGTGCTGTGGTCGGGGCTCGCCGCCGGAGCCGCGGCACCGGTGATCGCCGCGGGGCTGGACCGCTCGGTGCCGCTGATGGCGGCGGCCGCCGCGGTGGCGGGGGCCGGGCAGGGCGCCTGCCGGCCCGCCTACCAGGCCCTCACCGCCGAGGTGGTCGACGCCGGCCGCAGGCAGCAGGCCAACGCCGCCATGACTCTGGCGGTACGGGTCACCACCCTCGTGGGCCCCTCCCTGGCCGCGCTGCTCGCCGTCTTCCTGGACACGTGGGCACTGCTGGTGGGCATCGGGCTGCTCTGGCTCGTCGCGGCCTGCGTCCCCGGACGCGGCGCACGGCCCGGGGACGCGGAGAACACGCCGGAGTCTTCGGCCGGGACGGGCGGGGCGTCCTTCCCGGCCGAGTTCGCGGAGGGGGTCCGCGAGGCACGCAGGCACCCCTGGTTCCTCGCCGGCCTGGGCGCGCTGACGGCCGTCATAGCCACCGGCTACTCCGCGACCGGCGTCGCCCTGCCCATGGTCAGCAGGGACGAGTACGGGACCGAGGTCGTCCTCGCGGGCGCGATGACCGCCTACACCGCCGGGGCGCTGGGCGGTGCGCTGCTCATCGCCCGCTGGCGTCCGCGCTCCCCCGGCCGGGCCGCCCTCGCCGGCCTGGCCTCCTACGGCTTCGCCCCGCTCAGCCTGGTGTTCCCCGTGCACCCGGTCGTCGTGATGGCCGCCTACGCCGTCGCGGGCATCGGCATCGAACTGTTCAACGTGCCCTGGTTCACCGCCGCCCAGCGCGAGGTCGCCCCGGACAAACTGGCCCGCGTCTCCTCACTGGACTTCCTGCTCTCCTACGGCCTCGCCCCGGTCGGACTCGCCGTCATCGCCCCCGCCGTCGACGCCTTCGGCGCCACAGCGGTCCTCTCGGCCTGCGCGCTCGTCTGCTTCGCGGCACCCGCCACCGCCGCCCTCGCCCCCGGCGCCCGTACCTTCTCCACCGCACGAGGGCGCGGCGACGCCCGCTGACGGCCGTAGAAGCCCCAGGCCATCACGCCGGGTCTTGTCGAACCGGGCCTTTCGGGATCTTGTCCGCCCGGGTACAACCCTCGCGGCCCGTCGCGGGTCAGAGAGGTCGCAATGAGGTGGGGGCATGCCCCGGACAACCGGGCCATGGAGATGGCATACGATCCGCATGCCCCTCGTAAAGATCAAGTAAGAGGATGTACACGCCATGGCCACCCGTGCCCCCTACCGTTCCCTTCGCGGCATGACCGCCGTTGCCGCCCTGCTCGCGATCGGTGCGGTGGGATGCTCGGACGTCACCGACGCCGTCGACAGCGCCAAGGACGGCGCGAAGAAGGTGGCCCGCCAGCGCTCGGTGTTCTCGCTGAACACCGGTGACTGCTACAACCCGACCGGCAAGGCCGAGGGGGAGGCGTACCTCGTCGAGATCGTGCCCTGCGACGAGGCGCACGCGGGCCAGGTCGTCGGCGAGTTCTCGATCACCGGGGGCAAGGAGTACCCCGGCGACGCCGGGGTCTCGGCGATCGCGGACGAGCGCTGCCCGGTCGAGGCGCAGAAGTACGCCCCGGACACCTGGGCGCTCCCCAAGGGCGTCGCCCTCTCCTCCTACACCCCGACCAAGGAGAGCTGGGCGACGGGTGACCGTGCGGTGAGCTGCACCTACACCGCGGAGCAGGGCACGTTCAGCGGCACGCTGGACACCGCGAAGTCCCTCAAGCCCGAGCAGCTCACGTACCTCAAGGGTGCGAACGCGGTCTACGAGGCCCTGTGGGCGAACCAGCCCGAGAAGGACGCCGTCGAGGAGGACCTGGCCGGTTACAAGGCGCAGGCCAAGGCCGTCGGGGCCGCCCTCGACGCGCACGTCGAGGGCTTGAACGGCATCAAGGGCGCCGAGGTCGGCAAGCTCCGCTCGACGCTGACGAAGGCGGCCGGCAACTGGAAGAAGGCCGCGGAAGCCGCGGACGCCGACGCGTTCTACCTCGCCTACGACCCGGCGTTCACCGACATCGACCCGAACAAGTCGGTCGCCGCCCGCAAGGAACTGGGCCTGGCCACCACCGTTCCGGCCGACGAGGCCGAGGTCTGGGCGGGCTGACACTCCTGGGGAAGCGGGGCCGGGTGCGTCATGCCCGGCCCCGCTTCCCGGGTTCCGGGCGGGAGCCCGCGCGGCCGGCGCCGTCGTCCGGGCCGTCGTCGCCCTCGGAACCGGCGGGTGCTCGAGAGGGAAGAGGCTCGTTCCGGGGATCCGGGGATCCGGAGGGACCCGGAACGCGGAACTCGAATTCGGGGCGGTCCCACGGCACGGCGGGCGGGTTCGCGAGCGCGGTCCCGGTCCGCACCGCGCCCGTGCGGTGGTAGAAGTCCTCGGCGGGAGGATGCGACACGACCTTGACGCGGTCGAGCCCGGCGGCACGGGCCTCGGACCGCATGTGCGCGACGAGCAGCCGGCCGATGCCCCGCCCCTGCGCTTCGTCGGCGACGAACAGCAGGTCGAGCTCCGGTGGAGCGAGGAGGAGCGAGTAGAACCCGAGGACCCGGCCGCCGTGCTCGTCGGCGCCGACGGCCACGAAGGCGCGGTGGGCCTCGAGGTAGTCGGGGCCGACCCGGTAGCCCGCGACCGCGGCCGCGTACTGCCCCGCGTAGGCGCCCGAGCCGCGCACGATCCGTGTGAGCCGTCCGGCGTCCCGTGCGACGGCCCTCCGTATCGTGATCGGCCGGCTGGTCGGGGAAGTGCGTGAACCCATCGGGAGAGTATCCCGCACTGGTGTGGTGCCCCGCCCGCCCACAAACCCCGCCCGCCCACAAGCCCCGCCCTGCCGCGCCCGTCGCTCCGCCCGGTGGGTCAGACGCCGGCCGTCCGCGACGGCTCGGTGCGCCGGAGTTCATGGGCCTCGGCGAGAAACAGGTAGCCGCTCGCGGTCCAGGTGTAGGCGCGGTCACGCAGCCCGGCGCCGGTGAGGGCGTCGAAGTTCTCCGCGAATCCGGAGGTCTCGCACAGGGCGCGGAACCGTGCGCTGACCTCGTCCGCGAGGCGGTGGTGGCCCGCACGGCGCAGACCGTCCTCGACGAGCACGGTGGACGGGGCCCAGACGGGTCCGCGCCAGTAGCCGTCGGGGACGTAGTGCGGTGAGGCGGGCTGTTCGGTGGCCAGGCCGTGCGGTGTCAGGTGTGCCTCGATCCCCTCGGCGAGTTCGGCGCCGACGTCCTCGGGCAGGTGCTCGCCCAGGGTGATGGGCATCAGGCCGAGGAGACTGGTGCCGGCCCAGGTGCGGCCGTCCGCGGGTGAGCGGGCGTGGAACCGGCCGTCGGCCCACAGCTCCTCGAACATCGCCGCCTGTGTCGCACCGGCCGTCCGCGTCCACCGGCGGGCATCGTCGTCGCGACCCAACTCGTCGGCGATACAGGCGAGTTCGCGCATCTGCAGGACGAGGAAGGCGGTCAGGTCGGCGGTCACGACGACGCGTTCGGTGTCGAAGGTGGTGGCGTTGTCCCAGCCGCTGTCGTTGCCGTGCTGGTAGTGGGGCAGGGCGGCACCGGGGGCGCGTCGTGCGGTGAGCCAGAAGTCCGTCCAGCGGGCGATCCTGTCGTACGCCTCGCCCAGCCGTGTCCGGGAGAGGGGTGCGGGGAGCCGCCGGCGCAGGTGGCCGAAGGCCCAGCCGTGGATGGGGGGCTTGACGAAGTTGTGCAGTACCTCGGAGTGGGTGACCGAGTCCGGCAGGGCGCCGCTCTCGTCCTGGTGGTCGAAGGGCAGGAAGAACTGGTCCCAGGCCAGTTCCGGATGGCCCGGGGCCAGGGCGAGGGCGTTGAAGCAGTGGTCCCAGCTCCACACCTTGTCCATCCAGTGCTTGGACATCAGCACCGCGGGCCTGGTGACGAAGCCCTTCGGCCGGACGGTCGCGGACCACAGCACGTAGGCGGCGAGTTCCGCCGCGGGGGTGGCGGGCGAGCGCCACGGCGCGAGGGCGTCGGTGAAGGCCGTGAAGGCCGTGCGCGCGGCCTCGACGACACGGTCGAAGGGGGCGGGGGAGCTGTAGGGGCCGCGTGCGGTCTCGTACTCCTCGACCGCGATCTCCCAGGTTCCGCCGTCGTCGTCGGCGGTGATCGTGACACCGCGGTCGGCGCCGCCCAGCGCCTGCGCACCGGCCGTGCCGGCCACGGCTCCGGACAGGAGGGTGATCCGGTAACGCCGTCCCGTCTCGTACGAGGTGAACACGTACGCGGCGGTGCGGGGTTCCCGGTAGAAGTAGGTGCCGCTGAAGGGGGTCAGTGTCTGCGCCGCCGCGTGGATGCGCAGGCCCAGGCCGGTTCCCCGCAGGCGCAGGGTGTCCGGCGACTCGTAGGCGAGGTCGACGCGCCCCGCCGCGCCGGTCCAGCTGAGCAGCTCCGGGGTGGCCTCGACGTGTGTTCCGGCGCGGGTGCCCGTCGCCGGGTCCAGGGGGGTCAGGCGCAGGACGGCGTGCATGCCGGTCTGGTGGGAGACGAGGTGGAGGTCCTCGGCGTACGTCTTCTCCGCCACCACGGGCGAGATGTCGAACCAGGATCCGCGGGTGCTGAACGGGATGTCGTGGACGGAGAAGGCCGGGCCGGGTCGGGCGGCGGTCATGGGGTGCGTCTCGTTTCTCGGGCAGGGGCGACGGCCGTCCGGCGAGGGGACGGCGGAGCCGTGGAGAGGAGGGGTGGGGTGGGGCGGGCCGCCGCGGACGTCAGTCCTTGACGGCTCCGGCGGTGACGCCGGCGGCGACGTACCGCTGTGCCAGGACGAGGATGACGGCGGCCGGCAGCGACGCCACGACGGCGGTGGCCATGATGGCGTTCCATTCCTGGTTGTTGTTGCCGATGTAGTGGTAGATGCCGAGGGTGATGGGCTCGTGGGCGCCGCCGTTGACGAGGGTGCCGGCGAAGACGAAGTCGGACCAGGACCACAGGAACGCGAACAAGGAGACGGTGACGACGGAGTTGCGGCTGATCGGCAGGACGACGGACCAGAAGGTGCGCAGGGCGCCCGCTCCGTCCATCTTCGCGGCCTGGAGCAGCTCGCCCGGGATGCCGGACATGAAGGCGGTGAAGATGAGTACGGCGAAGGGGACGGCCAGGGTGGAGTCCGCGAGGATCAGGCCGGGGACCGACTGGAGCAGGCCGAGGCCGAGATAGACGGCGTAGAAGCCCATCGCCATGATGATGCCGGGGATCATCTGGGCGGCCAGCAGGAGGAAGCCCAGGACGCCGCCGCCGTGTGGGCGGAGCTTGGCCAGGGCGTATCCGGCCGGTGCGGCCAGGGCCACGGTCAGGACGACGGTGCCCAGGCCGATGACGAGGCTGGTGGCGAGGTAGGGCAGCTGTTCGTCGAGGACCCTGCGGTAGCCGTCGAGCGTGCCCTGCGCGGGGAACAGGGCGGGCGGGCTCTTGCGCATGTCCTCGTCCCGGGTG
Organism: Streptomyces sp. NPDC006384; assembly: GCF_042870695.1. Lineage (NCBI taxonomy): Bacteria > Bacillati > Actinomycetota > Actinomycetes > Kitasatosporales > Streptomycetaceae > Streptomyces > Streptomyces sp. NPDC006384. The sequence goes on along the minus strand of NZ_JBIAHR010000007.1, from coordinate 321,867 downwards.
AAGGAGACGTTGAGCATCCAGTAGACGGGGAAGAGCATGATCGCCGTGAGCACGGTGCCGGTGGCCGTCTTCCACCAGTGGCTCCGGCTGCGGCGCGGGCGGAGGGCGGTCGCGGTGGTCATGGGGCGTGCTGCTTTCTCTGGACCTTCACATAGATCAGGCCGAACATCAGGGCGGCGACGACGAGGAGGTTCCCGACGGCCGCCCCCGGTCCGAAGGCGGGCAGGGCGTTGCCGAATCCGAGCTGGTAGGACCAGGTGGCGAGGGTGGTGGACGCGTCCGCCGGCCCGCCCTTGGTCATGATCCAGATGATGTCGAAGACCTTGAGCGTGTAGACCAGGCCGAGGAGCAGCGTGATCGCGGACACCGGGCGCAGCAGCGGGAAGGTGATGTGCCGGAAGCGCTGCCAGGCGTTCGCCCCGTCGAGGGCCGCGGCCTCGTGGAGCGCGTCCGGGATCGACTGGAGGCCGCTGTGGAGGACGACGAGGTTGAACGGCACGCCGATCCAGATGTTGGCGATGATCACCGAGGTGAGCGACCACGAGGGCGAGGTCAGCCAGTTCACCGGGTCGACGCCGACGACGTGCAGGGCGGCGTTGACGATGCCGGAGTCGCTGTTGAGCATCCACGACCAGGTGGAGGCCGACACGATGAGCGGCAGCAGCCACGGTACGAGGAACAGGGCCCGCAGGGTCGCCGACAGGGGGAAGTGCTGCTTGAAGAAGACCGCGAGGGCCAGCCCGAGGGCGTACTGGAAGGCCAGGCACACGACGGTGAACACCGCGGTGTGCAGCAGGGCCGGCGCGAAGACCGGGTCGGCGAGGACGGTGAGGTAGTTCTCCGGGCCGGTGAACGGCGCGTCGCCCCGGACGAAGGAGCGGACGGTGTAGTCGCGCAGGCTCAGGTCGATGTTGCGGTACAGCGGATAGGCGTAGAAGAGGACGAGGTAGAGCGTCACCGGGGCGAGGAAGCCCCAGGCGGCCCACTGCGGGGAGGGCGGACGGCGCCGGGTTCGCGCGGGGGCCGGGGAGGGGGCGGTTTCGGCCCTGCCCTTCCGGGCGCGCGCGGGACGGTGGTCCGGCAGCCGGGTCGTGTGAGTCATCTGCGGTCCGGGTTCCCTGGCTACTTGACGGCGGACTGGGCCTCGGCCAGCGCGTCCTTCGGTGACCGCGCACCGCTGAGGGCGGACTGGACCGCCTTCCACAACTGCTCCGAGATCCTCGGGTACTTGGTGCCCAGGTCGTCGCTGGTGCGTCCCTTGGCGGTCCTCACCGCGTCGGCCCAGGGCTTCAGCCCGGGATCCGCCGTGACCTGCTTGTCCCGCACCTCACCCGTCGGTGCCACGTACGACAGGGTCGTGTCGGTCGTGAGGATGTTCTCGGCGCTGGTCAGGCAGGTGACCAGCTTCCGCGACGTGGCGTAGCGGCCGGTGTCGCCCTGGACCGGGACGGTGACGAACTCGCCGCCCGTCGGGGCCGGAGCGTTGCCTCCCGTGGCGGCGGGGATGGGCAGGATCCCGTAGTCGAAGCCGGTCTTCTCGGCGTTGGCGAGCTGCCAGGTGCCGTTCTCCGCGAAGGCGTAGTCGCCGCTCGCGAACTCCTGCCAGCTGGTCGTCTGGGTGTTGTTGATGACCGAGTTGGGCGCGTAGCCCTTCTCCAGCCAGTCCTTCCACAGGGACAGCGCGGCGACCGCCCGGTCGGAGTCGAGGTCGGTCAGTTCCGCGCCGGAGCCCCAGAACCACGGCAGGAACTGGAAGCTGCCCTCCTCGGTGCCGATGGCCGAGAAGGTGATGCCCTTCTTGCCCGCCGCCTCGACCTTGTCGAGGGCCGCCGTCAGCGACTTCCAGTCCTTGACCGAGGCGATGTCCACGCCGGCCTTCTTCAGCACGTCCTTGTTGTAGTAGAGGGCGAGGGTGTTGGCGCCGATGGGCGTGCCGTACGTCCTGCCGCCCGACTGTCCGGCGGCGAGCAGGTTGGCGTCGACCTCGGAGGTGTCCAGCTCGTTCTCGTCGGTCGTGGTGAGCACGCCGGCCTCGGCCAGGGTCGGCACGACCGGGTTGTCGACGATGAGGACGTCCGCGGAGTTGTCCTGCTGTGCCGCCAGCAGCGCCTTGTTGGAGAGGTCGCTGGTGTCGAAGGCCGTGCGCTCGATCTTCACGCCGGCCTCGGTGCCGCATTCGTCCAGCAGCTTCGCCCAGGCCGACGCCTTGTCGAACTGCGGGTAGGGGTCCCAGACGGTGTACGTTCCGCTGTCGCCCTCGGCGCTCGTGCTGCCCGGGCCGGAGGAGCAGGCGGTGCCGGTGACGGCGACGACGGTCGACAGGGCCACTGCCGCGGTGAGGCGACGCCTGGAGAGTCTGCGCATTGCGGGTTCCTTAGGTCGGTGGCACGGGTGTGCCCGGGACGCCGTGCGGGCGCGCGGGGGCATGCCCGCGGGCCGGAGGTGAACGGTGCGGGGCGCTGCGGGAGAGGCGGTGCGTGGAGGCGGGGCCGTTCTTCAGGACCGGGGCGGGGGTCCGGCCGGGGTGCCGGCCGGGGCCGCTCCGGCCGCGGGGCCGGTGCTGGAGCGCAGGGAGATCGGTGGTACGAGGAGGTGGTGCCGAGGTGCCGCGCCGGGGTGGTCGAGGCGTTCCATGAGGAGTTCGACGGCACGCCGGCCCATCTCCTCCGCCGGTACGTCCGCCGCGGTGAGCTGCGGGGTCACCGTCTCCGCCCAGCGGGCGGCCACCACTCCGGTGACCGAGAAGTCGCGCGGCACGTGGCGGCCCGCCCGGGCGAGGCCCCGGTAGATGCCGCCGAGGGCCGCCTCGTTGAGGGTGACCAGGGCCGTGGTGGCCGGTTCGTCGTGGAGGATCCGCTCCAGGCACGCCTGGCCGGACGCCGCGTCGTCCCCGCAGCAGTACGTCCGCACGGTGAGCCCGCGTTCGGCGGCGGCCTTGGTGAACCCCTCCAGCCCCCGGTGCGCGGACTCGTAGCCGGTGCGCAGCAGTTGTTCCGGCCGGTTGACGAAGACGACGGTGCGGTGGCCCAGGTCCGCGAGATGGTGGACGCACGCCTCCGCCAGCCTGGTGTGGTCCAGGCCGACCCACCAGCCGTCCTCCGGGCGGGCGGTGCGCCCGATGGCGACCCAGGGGAAGTCCAGCTCGGTCAGGTGGTCGACGCGGTCGTCCTCCAGCCTGATCTCCATCAGGATGGCGCCGTCCACCCGCCGCTCCCCCAGCAGGCGCTGGAAGGAGCGGTCGCTGTCCACGCCGCTCGGTGACATCAGCACGTCGTAGTCGTGCGCCGCGGCGGCCTCCACCACGCTGCCGATGAAGTCCAGCTGCATCCCGGTGTAGTGGTTGCCGGCCGGCGGGAACACCAGGCCGATCGTGCTGGTGCGGCCGTTGGCGAGGGCCCGGGCGCTCGCGTTGGGCCGGTACCCCAGCTCGTCGATGACCCGCTGGATCTTCCGGCGGGTCTCCTCGGACACGGCGCGCTTGCCGCTGAGCGCGTACGACACGGTGCTCCGGGAGACACCGGCCCGCCTGGCGATCTCACCGATGTTCACGGCGACTCCTCTGTGTCGAACCGGTTCGCTGTGAGGAAAGTAGGGAGCCCGCCCATCGCTGTCAATGCTTCGCGCAGAACATCTCGCGCTCCCCAAATCCCTGTCTCTGCCGCCCAGTTACCTGCGTCATGGGCATTGCCGACGGGTCGGGCCGGTGCTAGCTTCCCTCGAACCGGTTCGAAGCCCGTGCGGCCTCGCCCCGCCGCGCCGAGCGGACGCCACCCCCGAACAGCACCCCCGGAACGTTCGTCCCGGGCGTCGGGCGTGCCCTCACGCCGGCCGCGGGCGCGTAGAACCGATGCGCGTCCCCCTCCACCCAGCACGCGGACCTCCTGGAGACCTCAGTGCGAAGAAGAAGAACGACGCAGGCCGGAGCGGCGGCCGTGGCGGTCCTGGCCTCCCTGCTCGCCGGCCCCGCGGCCGGGACGGCCCGGGCCGCGGCACCGGAACAGCTCGTCATCGACCTCGCCACCGACACCGGCGCCTTCCACGGCGGCGCCTCCGGCTCCCTCTACGGCCTCTACGGCGACGGCGTGCCGAGCCGCAACCTCATCGAGGGCATGCACCTGCGCACGGTGTCCACGAAGGCGCAGGACGGGCCGCAGCATCCGGGAGCGGACGCGCTGGAGATACTGCCGCCGTTCGTGGACTCGGGCGGCAAGGACGTCTACATCTACATGACGGACATCTACCGCGGCTTCCCCTACCAGTGGCCGGGCGCCGACGGCCCCGCGCGGCTCGCGGACTTCAAGGAGAGGATCAGGAAGCAGGTCGCCCAGGTCAAGACCATGGGCCGCTACAAGGACCACGTCGTCTACGTCCCCTTCAACGAACCCGAGGGGAACATGTTCGGCACGGGCGACTGGAGCTACGACAAGGTCTCCTGGCTGGACGACCCCCGGCAGTTCTTCGCCGCGTGGAAGGAGGTCCACCACCTGATCAGGAGCCTGGACCCGGACGCGCGGATCGCGGGCCCCAACACCTCACAGCTCTTCGGCCAGGTCAAGGGCTTCCTCCAGTACGCCAAGGACAACGACGTCGTCCCGGACGTGATGACCTGGCACGAGCTGTCCTCCCCCGCCGCCGTCCGCACGAACGTGGCCAGGTACCGGGGGTGGGAGAAGGAGATCGGGATCGGCCCGCTGCCGGTCAACGTCAACGAGTACGGCCACAACTACCACCTGTCGGTGCCCGGCCAGGTCGTCCAGTGGGTCTCCGCCATCGAGGAGTCGAAGATCGACGCCGATCTGGCGTACTGGAACATCGACGGCAACCTCAACGACTCCGCCGTGGAGGCCAACAAGGGCAACGGCCAGTGGTGGCTGTTCAACGCCTACGGCCGGATGTCCGGGCACACGGTGCGGGTGACCGCGCCGCACCCCAACGTGCAGTACACCCTCCAGGGCCTGGCCACCCTCGACGAGGACAAGAAGCAGTCCCGGGCCCTCTTCGGGGGCAAGAGCGGCGACGCGGACGTCGTCTTCCGCAACGTCGACCCCGGGCTGTTCGGCACGACCGTGCGCGCCACCGTGCAGGAGATCCCCTGGACCGGCCAGGTCGGCGACTCCGCGCAGCCGCTGCGGCTGGCCGACCGGAAGATCGAGGTCGGCGCGGACGGCACCGTGACCCTGCCGATGCGGGACATGAACGAGATGTCGGCGTACCAGGTCATCCTCTCCCCCGGCGGCAGCGGCGGCGCACCTGCCGCGCCCTCGGTGAGCTGGCGCGGGACGTACGAGGCGGAGGACGCGACCTACACCGGCTCGGGCTACTCCAGGAACGGCCCGGAGGGCACGCCCTCGAACGTCGGCAGGTTCGCCACCTCCGGCGCCTACAACGTGGGCGGGCTGCGCACCGGCTCCGACGGCGTCCTCGCCTTCGACGTCGAGGTCCCCGAGGACGGCACGTACGACCTGAGCGTCTTCGCCAACTCGTTCAACCAGTACCACCTGGTGAAGGAGCAGGGCCCGACCAACGTCTTCCTGCGCGTCGACGGCGAGGCCCCGCAGGAGCTGCGGCTGCCCCTGGGCTACAAGTGGGTGGTGTGGGGGCACACCGACACGACGGTGGAACTGACCGCCGGCAGGCACCGGATCACCCTCGCCGCGCAGGACCCCGAACTCGGCGTCACCAAGGGCGACGCGATCATCGACAAGATCGACCTCGCGCTGCGCGACGGCGACGTCACCCGGCCGGCCGTCTACGAGGCCGAGTACGCCACGCTCGACGGCACCCGCCCCGTCTACACCCGCTCCGGCACCTCCGGCCCCGGCACGGTACCGCTGGCCGGCGGCGCCTCCACGACCTTCTGGGTGCACTCCCCCGCCGACGGCGAGTCGACCGTCTCCATCGACCATCTCGGCGGTGGCCGGGCGAGCCTGGCACTCAACGGCGAGAAACTGTCCACGTATCCGGTCGGAGGCGCCGGGAAGGGCACGGACACGGTCAGGCTGTTCCTCTCCGGCGGCGTCAACAAGATCACCCTGACCGGTGTGTCGGGCAGGCTGAACCTCGACCGGCTGCGCGTCGCACCGTCGCGGGGAACCCTGGAACCGACCGTCCACCAGGCCGAGAACGGCTCCCTCACCGGCGCCGCCAGGGCGACCGACGCCTACGGGTTCGCGGCCGGCGGCAAGGCCGTCACGGACATCGGCGACGGAAAGGCCAACGCCCTCGCCGTCGACGTGACCGCCGCCCGGGCCGGCCGGCACGCGCTGACCATCCGCTACTCCAACGCCGAGCAGGCACCCGCCACCCATTACAACCCCGACCCGGTCGCCCGCCACGCCGACCTGTCCGTCGACGGAGGACCGGCCCGCCGCGTCCTGTTCCCGACCACCTTCCACTTCAACGACTTCCGGGAACTGACCGTCCCGGTCACCCTGAAGGAGGGCACGAACCGGCTGACGTTCACGGCGGAGGAACTGCCGGACTTCGACGGCGACACCTACAACCAGTACGGCCAGCGGTCGCCGTACGCGCCGGTGATCGACCAGATCGCCGTCACACCGCTGGCCTCCAGGTGACGCCCTCCCCGTAGCCGCCGGGGCGGGGCACCGACGTCCCACGGTGCCCCGCCCCGGCCTCACCCGCAAAAGCGGCCGCGCGGTTCGCTACGGCGTCGCGCGGCCCGTCACGGCGTCGCCCGGATCGCGGAGATGTCGAACTGCAGGCGGACCTTCTCGCTGACCATGGAGCCGCCGGCCTCGAGACGCTGGTTGTAGACCAGGCCCCACTCGGTGCGGTCGATGGTGGTGGTGCCGTCGAAGCCGGCCCGTTCGAAGCCGAACGGGTCCAGGACCGAACCGAGGTAGTCGAGCTGCAGCTCCACGGGCCGGGTGACGTCGCGGATGGTCAGGTCCCCGGTCATGCGGAAGCGCTCCTCGCCCTCGTGGACGGTGGAGGTGCTGCGGAAGGTCATCTCCGGGTGGCGGCGGGCGTCGAAGAAGTCCCGGCCGACGAGGTGCGCGTCCCGCTGCTCCACGCCCGTGTCGACGCTGGCGACCCTGATGACCAGCTCGGCCCGCGACTCGGCGGGCCGGGCACCGTCGAAGTACAGCGCGCTGTCGTAGTCGGTGAACGCCCCGCGGACCGTGGTGACCATCGCGTGCCGTACGGAGAACCCGATGCGGCTGTGCGGGCGGTCGATGATCCAGTGCCCGGTCAGCGCCCGCAGCTCCGGGGCGAGTGCCACGCCCCCGTCACCGGCGGCGGGGTCCGGCTCGGCGAGGGCACTCTGACGGCGGCTGAAGATTCCCATGCTCGTGAGCCCTTTCCTACTCGGGGGGCGTGGGCGTGTCGTGGGTGTGGTACATCGCCTGCACGTCCAGCTCCAGCTGGACGGTCGGCCCGACGACGGCGATGCCGCGGGCCAGCATGGAACGCCAGTTGAGGGTGAAGTCCTCCCGGTGGAGCTCCGTCTTCGCGAGGGCCGCGCAGCGCAGTTCCTCGCCGTAGCCCCCGTTGACCGTCCCGAGGTAGGTCGTGTCCAGGCCGACGGAGCGGCTGGTGCCGTGCATGGTGAGCGTGCCGTGCAGGGTCCACTTCGCACCGCCCCGGTAGGCGAACCGGGTGCTGGTGAAGTCGATGTACGGGAAGCGCTCGACGTCCAGGAAGTCGGCCGAACGCAGGTGGTTGTCGCGGGTGTTGTTGCCCGTGGTGATGCTGGCGGCGTCGATGCGCACCGAGACGTGCGAGTCGGCCATGTCCGGCGCGACGCGGATGCCGCCCTGGAAGCGGGTGAACCGCCCGTGGACGTGCGCCATCCCCACGTGCTTGGCGATGAACCGGATCGCGGTGTGCGGGGGGTCGAACAGCCAGGACCCGGCGGGCGGGAGCTCGAGCCGGCGGGCGGGTTCGAGCGCCACGCGCACCGGCGGCAGGGCCGTCCCGGCGGTGATGCCGAGGTCCTGCCGGGAGGGCGCCAGGCCCTCGGCCACGGTCATCACGCTGTAGGAGCCGGGGGGCAGCGTCGCGATGAAGTAGCCGTTGGGGTCCGTGGTGCCGCGCGTCGCCACCCGGTGGCTGTCCAGCGCGGTCACCGTGACCTCGGCCCCGCGCAGGGGCTGGCCCATGGGATCGACGACCTCGAAGCCGAACGCCCCGGAGTCGGGCGGCAGCGGGATCGAGATGCCCGGTCCGGCACTGGAGACGCCGCGGGAGCGCCGGCGTCGGAGAAGCCCGAGGGCCATGGTGTTCACCTTTCTCACCCGCCTCGCCGTCCGGCGGTCCGCTCGGCCGACGCGTTCGCGGTCGCCAAGGGACGCCGACGACAGAGAGGTACGGACACGACGTCAACAATTCGTTGATGATCGTACGACCGTACGCACACGGATGACTCTCCCTGGAATCCGGGCCGTTCAGCTCCCCCATCGGTGCGCGTAGGGGCACAAATCAGCACATCGACCGGCCATATCGTCCCACCTCGACTCCGCTTCTTTGCTGCGGTGCTGTGGTGAAGAGCACGTAAGCGGAACGCGATATTCACAGACGGTCCGCCGGTTCATCACAAACCCGGCACAGACGGACGGGATCCACCCGGGAGCACCGCACGGGCCGCACACTCACGGCACCGGGCCTCGGCACCGTCCCGCTCCGTCGGCCTCGGCGTCCCCGCCTCCGCGCCCTCTCCGGGTCTTGACCCGCGAGGCCTCACCGAGCAGTCTTCCGTAGACACCGGTTTCTATCCCGGGCCGGGCCGCTGCGACGAAGAGGCGACGCGATCCATGCATCAGCTGGTCAACGGCACACAGTTCTCCGACACCGACGGCAACCCCCTCCACACCCATGGCGGCGGAATGGTGGAAGCCGACGGGTTCTTCTACTGGTACGGCGAGGACCGGCACCCGGACAACACCTTCCGGGGCGTCGCCGCGTACCGCTCCACCGATCTCCTGAACTGGGAGTTCCGGGGGCACGTGCTCACCCAGGACTCCCACCCCGAGCTGGCCTCGGCCAACGTCGAGCGGCCCAAGGTGCTGCGCAACCCGGCCGACGGCAGGTTCGTGATGTGGATGCACAAGGAGGCCGCCGGGCACTACAGGGAGGCCCGGGCCGCGGTCGCCGTGTGCGACACGCCGGACGGGGCCTACGACTACCGCGGCAGCACACGCCCCCTCGGGCACATGTCCCGCGACCTGACCCTCTTCCGCGACGACGACGGCACCGGCCATCTCGTCTCCGCCGCCAACGAGAACGAGGACCTGCACGTCTACCGGCTGAGCGCCGACTACCTCGCCGCCGAGGAGCTGGTGGCGAAACTGTGGGTGGGCAGGTCCCGGGAGGCACCTGCCGTGTTCAAGCGGGACGGCGTCTACTTCATGCTCACCTCGGGCTGCTCCGGCTGGGCGCCCAATCAGCAGCAGTACGCCACCGCCGAGACCTTCACCGGCCCCTGGAGCGAGCTGCGGGACTTCGGCGACGCCACGGCGTACCGCTCGCAGACCGCGTACGCCCTGGCGGTGCACGGCAGCGTCGCCTCCTCGTACCTCTACCTCGGCGACCGCTGGGCGGCCGACTGGGGGGCGCCGGTCAACGCATCACGTCATGTGTGGCTCCCGCTGGCCTTCCCCGACCGGCACACGATCCGCATGGACTGGTGCGACGAGCTGACGGTGGACGCCAGGGCAGGCACGGTCGTCGCCGTGGAGCGCCGGACCACCGGGGAGTAGACGCGGGCCGACGCTCCGCCATGGCCTCTGTCCGGCGCGCAGAGGCCACGGTGCGGCTGCGGTGCCGGCACGCCGGGTGCGGGACGGCCGGTGCCCGATCCATTGACCGGCGCAGAAATCGGTTTCTACAGTGAGGCCGTCTCGTCACGGCATCGCAGAGACCCGCCCTTCCGAGAGGAACCGCCGCATGTCCGTGGGCCTGATCCACAACCCCGTACTGCCGGGCTTCCACCCGGATCCGAGCATCGTCCGGGTCGACGACACCTACTACCTGGTCACCTCGACGTTCGAGTGGCTGCCGGGTGTCCCCGTCCACCGCTCGGCGGACCTGGCCCACTGGGAGCTTGCCGGGCATCTCCTGGACCGGCCCGATCTGGTGGACCTGCGGGGGGTCGCCGATTCGGCCGGTGTGTGGGCGCCCTCGCTCTCGTACCACGACGGTCTGTTCTGGCTCGCGTACAGCGTCGTGCGGACCGTCGGGCACCCGTTCAAGGACGTCGACAACTTCCTGATCACCGCCCCTTCGATCGAGGGCCCCTGGTCGGCCCCCGTCTTCCTCAACTCCTCGGGCTTCGACCCGTCCCTCTTCCACGACGAGGACGGCAGGACCTGGCTGCTCAACATCGAGTGGGACCCCCGCGACGGAAGACCGTCGTTCGCGGGCATCCTCCTCCAGGAGTACGACCGCGTGCGGCGGCGCCTCGTCGGACGGCCCCGCACCGTCCTCACGCACGAGGACCTCGTCGAGGGCCCTCACGTCTACCGGCGCGACGGCTGGTACTACCTCATGCTCGCGCACGGCGGCACCGGCTGGAACCACGGCATCCTCATGGCCCGGTCCCGGTCGCTCACCGGCCCGTACGAACTCGATCCCGACGGGGACCTGATGACCACCCGGCACACCCGGACCGCGCCGCTGCTCAAGGCCGGGCACGGCGAGCTCGTCGAGACACCGGACGGCGAGTGGTACGTCGCCCACCTGGCCTCACGGCCCGTGGCCACCGAGGGCGGGCCGCGGTCGATCCTCGGCCGTGAGACCTGCATCGAGAAGATCACCTGGCCCCGGGACGGCTGGCCGAGGCTGGAGCACGGCGGTACCGAGCCCCGCCTCACCGTTGCCGGTCCGTCCCGGCCGACCGCCACCGGTCCGTCCCGGCCGGCCGCCGTCGGCCCGTCCCCGTCGGCCGCCTCCGGCCGGGCCCGTCGTACGGTGCCGGAGCGGGACGACTTCGACGCCCCCGTCCTGCACAGCTCCTGGTGCACGCTGCGGGTGCCCGCCGACCCGTCGTGGCTCAGCCTCACCGACCGGCCCGGGCACCTGCGCCTCAGCGGCCGGCAGAGCCTGCACTCGCGTTTCGAGCAGAGCCTGGTCGCCCGGCGGCTCCGCTCCCTGCGGTGCGAGGCCCGCACCGTGATGGACTTCCACCCCGACCATTTCACCCAGTCGGCGGGGCTCGTCTGCTGGTACGACACCAGTACCTACTTCTATCTGCGCGTCACGCACGACGAGACCCGCGGCCGGGTGCTCGGCCTCGTGGAGAACGACGCCGGCGCCTACCGCGAACGGCCGGAGACCGTCATCGACGTCGGCACCTGGCCGTCCCTCCACCTCCGCGCCCGCCTGGACGGCGCGGCGCTGACCCTGTCCGCCTCGCCCGACGGTGCCGACTGGCTCGGTGTCGGGCCCGTCCTGGACGCGAGCAGACTCTCCGACGACTACGGCGACGTCCTCCGCTTCACCGGCGCCTTCGTCGGCCTGTGCGCCCAGGACCTGGGCGGTACGCGCACACCCGCGTACTTCGGCCACTTCGCGCTCGAGGACCGGTGACACGGACCGCGCTCGCCCGCTCCGGTCTCCCTCGCCTTCCCCCTTTCTCGTCATCTCGTCATCCCCTCTTCCTTCTTCGCCCTCTTCCTTCTTCACCCTCTTCCTCGTCACTCCCTTCCTCGTCACCCACCGGAGGCCCTGCCGTGTCCGACCGTCCGAAGGCGTTGTTCGCCATGAGCGCCGAGGCACTGGCCGCCGTGTACCCGCCCGATCTCCTCGACCGGCTGAGGCGTTCCGTGGCCGTCGATCCGTCCCTGCTGGTCCGTGACTTCGCCGAACCCCGCGTCCGCGCCGCGCTCGCCGAGACCGAGATCCTCCTCACGGGCTGGGGCTGCCCGTTCATCGACGCGGACGTCCTCGACGCCGCGCCCCGGCTCAAGGCGGTGCTGCACGCCGCCGGATCCGTCAAGGGCATCATGGCCCCCGGCTGGTGGGAGCGGGGGCTGGTCGTCTCCTCCGCCGCCGACGCCAACGCCCTGCCCGTCGCGGAGTACACCCTCGCGATGATCCTCCTGGCGGGCAAGGACGTCATCGCGGCGCGTGAGCGCTACCGGACGCGGCGCGGCTTCACGATCGCCGAGATCCAGCCGGACGTCGGGAACTTCGGGCGCAGGGTCGGCGTCGTCGGGGCCTCCCGCATCGGCCGGCGGGTCATCGAACTGCTGCGGCCGTTCGACTTCGAGGTGCTGCTCGCGGACCCGTACGTCGACGAGGCGCAGGCGGCGGCGCTGGGTGTGCGGCTGCTGTCCGTCGACGCGCTGCTGCGGGCCTCCGACATCGTCACCCTGCACGCTCCGGCCGTCGCCGAGACCGACCGGCTGATCGGCCGGGAGCAGCTCGCCGCGATGCGGGACGGCTCCGTGCTCATCAACACGGCGCGCGGCAGTCTCGTCGACCACGACGCGCTCGTGGCGGAGCTGCGGACGGGCCGGCTGTCGGCGGTGCTCGACGTCACCGATCCCGAGCCGCTGCCGGGCGACTCCCCGTTGTTCGACCTGCCCGGCGCGTTCCTCACCCCCCATCTGGCCGGCTCGCACGGCAACGAGGTCCGCCGTCTGGGGCTGTGTGCCGTCTCCGAGCTGGAGCAGCTGCTCGCCGGCGTCCCGCTGTCCCACCGCGTCGATCACGCCGTGCTCGAACGCGCCGCGTAGGAGCCACACCGCGCAGAAGCCCTCGCTCCCGCAGAGCCGTTGCCCCGCGCGGCACGGACCGCCGCCGCCCGCCACACCGCCCGCCACGCCGACCCCGAAGGACGATCCGTTGCTCGAGACACGGGGCCACGACGCCCTCACGCTCCACTTCTCCCGCGATCCCGACGGCCCGCCGCGCCTGCTCGGGCTCGCCGCCGCCCCGGCGGCCGGGGGTCTCGTGGTCTCGCCGCCGGACCCCTGCCCGGCGGTACTGCTCAGGCTTCGCCGCACCGCGGCTGCACTATCGTGAGCGGCACCGCAGCGCCGGGCGCGCGGCGCACGGGTGAGGGGAAAGACACAGTGAGCAGGAGCACGGGAGGCAGGCCCGCCAAGGACGCCTCGACCGTCCGGGACGTCGCCCGCCTGGCGGGCGTCTCCCCGGCGACCGTCTCCCGGGTCATCGGCGGCACGTATCCCGTGGCCGAGGCGACGCGGGCAAAGGTCCTCAAGGCCATGCGGGAGCTGGACTTCGTCGTCAACGCCCATGCGCGGGCGCTCGGCGGGGCCACCAACAAGACCGTGGCGTTCGTCGTCGACGACGTGACCGGTCCCTTCTACGCGCACATCGCACGCGGTGTGGAGGAACAGGCGTCCGCGGAGGGCAGGCTGTGCATGCTCTGCACGACGCACGGTGACCCGCAGCGGGTGCTCACCGTCGTCGAGACCATGCGGGAACAGCGTGCGGACGCCGTCATCGTGGTCGGCGGCGCCTGGGACGAGCGGTCCTACCAGAACCGGATGACCCACTTCGCGCACGCGCTGGACCGGGCGGGGTCGCGGCTGGTCCTGGTGGGCAGGCCGCCGCTGGGGCCGGGGGTGCCGGCCACGGTCGTGGAGTACGACAACGGGGGCGGCGCGTCGGCGATGACGATGCACCTGCTGGGCGCGGGGCACCGGCGCATCGCCTACCTCGGTGCCGTGCCGGGGCTGTCCACCAGTGCGGAACGTCTGGCCGGCTTCCGGCGGGCGCACGAGGCGCTCGGTGTCGAGCCCGACCCGGACCTGATCGTGCCGGGTGAGTTCACGCGCTCCTTCGGCTACCGCGCGGCGCAGGAACTGCTCGCCTCGAAGAAGGAGTTCACGGCGGTCTTCGCCGGCACGGACATGGTCGCGGCGGGGGCGATCCAGGCGTTCCGCCGGGCCGGTCTCCGCGTGCCGGAGGACGTGTCCGTCGCCGGTTACGACGACATCCCCCTGGCCATGGACGTGTATCCGGCGCTGACGACGGTCGCGGTCCCGCTGGAGGAGATGGGGCGCGACGCCGTGCGCCTCGCCCTGCACCGGGAGGAGACGGCCGAGCGCCAGCACAAGGTCTTCGGGACCCATGTCGTCGTCCGGGACTCGGTGTGCTCCCCCGGTGCCGCCCGGGGCTGATCCCGCGCGGTCCTCCCGGCGGTGTCGGGGGCGTCGGGAGCCTTCGGCGCCGTTCACCAGGTGGTGGGGGAGACCGTTTTCTGTTGCAGGCCGTCCGGCATATCGGCCATGGGGCAAGGGGCGTGCCGCGGCTGAAGTTTTTCCCGACAGATGCCTTGCCTAGCCGACCCGGGGACCTTAACTTCCGTAGAGACCGATTTCTATCGGCGCCCGGGCGGCGCCGGACGCACGAGCCCCCGGTCTCCTTCTCCCCTGCCCCGCACCCCGTTTACCAGAGGAGCTCCCATGCGTGTGCACCGCCGCGGAACGGCCGTCGTGGCCGGCGCCCTCACCCTGTCCCTCTCCCTGGCCGGCTGCGGAGCCGACGACGAGGAGAAGGCGGAGTCCTCCGGGCCCGTGACCATCGAGTGGTGGAGCTGGGACGAGACCAGGACGGTCCAGCCGGTCGTCGACAAGTTCAACGCCACGCACGACGACATCGAGCTCAAACTGGTCAAGCAGGCCGACAACCCGGGCACCGCGCAGAACCTGCGCAACGTCGTCGCCTCCGGCAAGGACGTGCCGTGTCTGGTGAAGAACTTCGGCGAGGTCCCGGGCCTGGCGGGCGAGGGCCTGCTCACCGACGTCAGCGAGGAGTTGAAGCCCTACCTGGAGAAGGACGTCTTCAACGAGGACGCCCTGCCGGCGGTCCGGGCCGGCGGCGCCTACTACGCCGTCCCGACCGGCTTCACCCCCTCCTTCCTCATCGTCAACCGCAAGGTCTACGACCGCTACGGCATAGCCGTCCCCAAGACCTGGGACGACGTCATCGCGGCCGGCAAGGAGCTGAAGAAGCACGGCGTCTACGTGATGAACCTGGCCGGTGAGGACCCGTCCACCCTGGTCAACCTCGTCCAGCAGGCCGGCGGAAGCTGGTACGAACAGAAGGGCGACACCTGGAAGGTGGACTTCCTGTCGCCCGCGTCGCTCAAGGCCGCCGACGTCGTCCAGCAGCTCGTCGACAACGACCTCGTCGCCAACCAGACCTACCAGGACCGCCCCGCCCTCATCTCGTACTTCGACTCCGGCAGGATGGTCTCCCTGCCCACCCAGACCTGGCAGCTGCGCAACTACGAGATCAACTACAAGAAGTCCACCGGGCACTGGCAGCCCGTGGACCTGCCGCAGTTCGCCGGAGAGCCGTTCACCACCCCCGCGCACAGCGCCAACGCCGGCATGCTCGTCCCCAAGGGCTGCGCCCACGTCGCGGAGGCCGTCGAGGCCGGCGTCTGGCTCAACACCACCAAGGAGGCGATCGACGCCACCTACCAGGAGGACACCAAGCAGTACCAGTGGCCGGGCGCGATGAAGGACGTCACGCCGTGGGTGGACTCGGTCATCCCCGACAAGCTCTTCGGCCCCTACAAGTCCCAGGCCCGCGGCGTCATCCTCAAGTCCTTCGAGCACGCCGAGGACTCCTGGACGGTGGGCCCCAACTACACCGGTGTCTTCGCCGAGCTCCAGGACCAGTGGGCCAGGATCGTGACCAAGAAGATCACCGTCGTGGAAGCCCTCCGGCACCTGCAGACCTTCACGGTCCAGGACCTGAAGTCGAAGAACATCAACGTGGAGGGCTGAGCGATGAGCACCTCCACCCGGCCCCCGGCCAGGGCACCGCGCCTCGGCTGGCGACGGACGATGGCCCTCAAAGGGGCCTCCTTCACCCTCCCGTTCTTCCTCGGGTTCGCCCTGTTCACCGTCGTGCCGATGGTCATGGCCCTGAAGGAGAGCCTGTACGCGGAGAAGAGCTCCGGGCTCGGTTTCGGCGCCAAGACCGTCGAGTTCGTCGGCGCCGGCAACTTCCTCGAAGGGTTCGGTGACGGCCGCTTCTGGGCGTCGATGCTGCGCGTCGCCCTCTTCGCCGTGATCAGCATCCCGCTCATCCAGCTCGTCAGCGTCGGCCTCGCCCTGCTCCTCGACGCCGCCTCCCAGAAGCTCGCCGACCGGTTCCGGATGCCCCTGCTGATCCCGTACATGATCCCCGGGATCGTCGCCACGCTGATCTGGATCTACCTCTACAGCCCGGACGTCGGCCCGCTCACCTCCTTCCTCGCCCTGTTCGGCGTCGACGCGGACTTCTACGGCGCCGACCTGGTCTGGGTCTCGATCGGCAACCTCATGGCCTGGAGCGGCATCGGCTTCAACATGCTGATCGTGTACGCGGCGCTGCGCGCGGTCGACCCCGACGTCTACCAGGCGGCCCGCATCGACGGCGCCTCCGAGTGGCGGATCGCCTGGTCGGTCAAGGTGCCCCTGGTGCGCCGCTCGCTCGTCCTGACCACGGTGCTCTCCATCATCGGCACCCTGCAGATCTTCAGCGACACGATGCTCTTCAAGTCGATGACGCCGGAGACCATCACGCGCGACTTCACACCGATCATGGCGATCTACGACTGGGCCTTCCAGCAGGGGAACTTCAACTACTCGGCCGCCCTGTCGATCATCCTCGCCCTGGTCGTCGGCACCGCTTCGGCCCTCTTCTACCGGTTCACGAACAAGGCGCCCACCTCATGACGACGACCCTCGACGGGGCCGCCCCGGCCCCCTCCACCGACCCGGCCGAAGGGCGGCGCCCGCGCCCGCGCACGAAGCCCGGACGCGTGCGGCACAGCCGGCGCACGAGGGCCCTGGTGCTCGGCGGACTCGTCTTCTTCACGGTCTACTCGCTCGCCCCGATCTGGTGGCTGATCGTCTCCGCCACCAAGAGCCAGAGCGACCTCTACACCACCAACGGCCTGTGGTTCGCGGAGATGCACCTGAAGGACAACCTCGAGGCGCTCTTCACCTACCAGGACGGCATCTTCCTCAAGTGGATGTGGAACACCGTCTTCTACGGTGTGCTCTCCACCGTCGGGATGACCCTGGTCTGCGTCGCCTGCGGCTACGGCCTCGCCATGTACCGGTTCCGCGGTCAGGGCGTCCTCATGGGCTGCATCATCGGCTCCTTCCTGGTGCCGCACGCGCTGCTGACCATCCCCTCCTTCCTCCTCTACACCGACCTCCAGATGGTCGACACGCCGTGGGCGATCATCGTGCCCGGCTTCTTCAACGCGTTCTCGGTCTATCTGGCGAAGGTGTACGCCGAGGGAGCCATCCCGCCCGAATTGCTGGAGGCCGCCCGTATCGACGGCGCCGGCGAGTACCGGATCTTCTTCCGGATCGGCGCCCGGCTGATGTCCACGGGCGCGGCGACCATCTTCCTCCTGGGCTTCGTCGCCTCCTGGAACTCCTTCTTCGGCCCGCTGGTGTTCCTGCGGACGCCCGAGAAGTGGACGGTGATGGTCGGCCTGTACTCCTGGCTCAAGGTCAAGGTCGACTCCTCGGCCGACCTCACCGGGATGGTCGTGGTCGGCTCCATGATCTCGCTCGTCCCGATGGTGCTCCTGATGATCTCCATGCAGCGGTACTGGCGTACGGGAGTGACCCTCGGAAGCCTCAAGTAGCCCGCACTCCGGCGTCCGCACGGCACCTCCCCTCCTCCGCAGAAGGGCATCCGCATGCCGCTCAGCAGAAGAACCGTGCTCCGCACCGCGGTCACCGCCTCCGCCACGGCCGTCACGGCCACCGCGTGGCCGCCCGCCCCGGCGGGCGCGGGAACCCTCGCGGCCCCGTCGGACACCGCGCCCGCCGGCGGCCGTGTCGACCTCCTCGACTTCGGCGACCCCGCCTCGGAGGAGGCACACGGCCTGACCACCGCGAACACGACGGTCGTCGACGGCCACGCGGGCGACCGCGCCCGTGTGGCCCAGCCCCTCGACCCGCCGGACATCAAGGCCGGCGAGCTCCGTTTCACCATGAAGGTCGACCCGCGCCTGCAGAACTACCTGACGGTGAAGTTCTGGGGCTCCGACGCCTCCCCGTACAAGACCATCGCCTACATCGACGGCGAGCAGATCGGATACCGGCGCACCGGCGACTACGAGGCACTGAACCTCGGCACCGTCCGTCCCCTGCCCGGCCGGTTCTTCTACTCCACGGTGATGCTGCCCCTGGAGCACACCCGGGACCGCACCGTCGTCGAGATCACCCTGCGCACCTATGACGCGGCGTTCGCCAAGCCGGTCACCAGCGGTTCCCGCGGCTACTACCGGGCCTACACCCACACCGGTGCCCGCCTCGCCCCGGACGGCGAACCCCGGCCCGGCTTCACTCCCCCGACCGACACCGTGCCCGACCTCACGGACGAGGCGAAACAGCACCTCGTCGACGGCTACGTGGCGG
The DNA here is from genome assembly GCF_042870695.1 of Streptomyces sp. NPDC006384. Lineage (NCBI taxonomy): Bacteria > Bacillati > Actinomycetota > Actinomycetes > Kitasatosporales > Streptomycetaceae > Streptomyces > Streptomyces sp. NPDC006384. The sequence continues at coordinate 303,496 of NZ_JBIAHR010000007.1, read as the reverse complement.
GGCAGGCCAAGCTGTTCGACACCTGCTCGGCGAAGCTCGACGCGAACCCGGAGGCGACCCTCTCCATCGTCCGCTACCAGGACGAACTGCGTTTCTACGCCGCCGCGTTGCAGCAGGCGAGCTGGTGCCCCGCCCGGACGCCCGCCGAGCGCAGGGCCGCCCTGGCGCGGATCTTCACCTGTATCGACAACCACACCAGGGACTACTACGGCGACACCCGGCTCCTGGCCCGGGGCGGCCACCAGGGCGACTGGGGCGGCTACTACGGCGCCCTCGGCGAGGCCCTCTACATCGTCGAGAACCTGATCCTCGACGAGGGCGTGTACGGCCGGGCCGCCTTCGACGCCTTCCTGGACGAGCCCTTCCGCACCGGCACCGAGGAAGGCCCCACCTCCCTCGGGGACGTCGACCTCGACGGCGGACCGCTCACCCGGCGCGCCGCGTGGGGACGTGTCCTGAAGGCCAACTTCGACTACGCCCGCTCCCGGCTGTCGTACATCTACAACCAGGTCATGTACACCTACGAGGGCGCCTGGGAGGCCCACGAAGGGCTGCGGATCATCGGGTCGCCGTTCTACGAGGGCAGGAAACGCAGTCACCGCATCGTCGGTGAGGCACTCGGCTGGGAACCGTTCCTCGGCGAGGAGGTCCTGGTCGGCCCCGACGGGCAGGAACTGGACCTCTTCCACTCCCTCTTCCACCACGACACCACCGCCCGCTGGACCGACGACCAGCTGCGGTACGTCGTCAAGGGCCTGGCCCGCTCCAAGCTCGACAGGAACGGCGAGGTCGTACGCCGGCTGCCGTTCGGCCGCCACTACACGACCGTCACCGAGGCCGGCCTCACCCGCGAGAACGGCTACGTCGCCAACTACGGCGAGTCGACCAACTACCTGCCCGAATGGTTCCACCGCACCTGGGGTCACGCCGGCGACGAGGAGATCAACGACCGGATCCTCCGGCTGGCGCTGAAGAACCTGTACGCCCGCTCGTTCGCCCGCCACACGGACCTGGACGACGACCTCAAGCGCACCATGCGCATGGAGATGGTCGTCGACGAGCGCAACCCCAACTACCCCGGTTTCCCCGGCTACGCGCTGCGCGTCTCCGAGGGAAAGATCCTCAACTACGTCTCGCTCGCCCACCACATCGCCCGGCACCCCGGACGCTACGCCGGTGCCGAATGGGCCGAGACCCGGCACCACGCGCGGGCGGCGCTCGGATTCGCCCAGCAGCAGCTCGCGGACCACAAGTACTTCAGCGAGTTCGGCTCCGTCACCGCCAAGAACAGGACGGACCTCAGGCTCGGCGAGACGTACGCGTGGCTGAAGCGGCAGCCGCCGGCGGGCATCGTCCACCCGCACACCGACTTCGCCCACTACACCGCCGCCGAGATCGCCGCCCTCGGCGTCCGGCCCGGTGACCACGAGCACTTCGCCTGGGTGGACGTGGACTGCATGTTCGTCTCCCTCAGGGACGGCGACACCCGCATCTTCGGGCAGCTCAACGAACGCCAGCGCGGCTTCGCCCGCAACGGCCGGCTCCACGTGCGCCACCCCGACCACGACCATCTGGTGCAGATCCGGACCGACGCCCGGTTCTCCTACGAGGACTACTGGGCCCGCATGGACAACATCGACGTGGACTTCATGGAGGACCAGCAGACCGCCGACGCCATCGCGCCCCAGGCGCTCGCGGGCGAACTGGCCCCGATCACCTTCCAGCCCGGCGTGGGCACCGTACGGCGCGAGAACTTCGAGGCGGACCACGCCTACTCCGGCTACCCCGACCTCCTCACCGCCCGGTACGGCCGCTACCTCTTCGTCTTCAACACGACGCGGAAGGCCTACGGGAACGAACGCACCCACACGGTGGAGCTCCCGGCCGACCACCGCGGTGACTCGGTCACCGACCTGGTGACGAACCGCCGGATCCGCGTGTCCGGCGGCCGGATCGACGTGCCGCCGAAGACCGGGCTCGTGCTGAGGCTCTCCTCGGACGTGCCCGCGCCCGAGCCGCCCGCCCACGTGGACTTCGTCCGCACGCTCCCCGGCGACGGCGCGGTGGCCGTCACCTGGCAGACCACGGCCGGCGCCGCGTACTACCAGGTGCGGCGTGCCACCCGGCGCGGCGGACCGTACGCGCTCGTCGCACCGAGGGCCACGGGCCGGCATCACCTCGACACGACGGCCCGTCAGGGGAAGACCTACTACTACACGGTGACCGCCGTGAACGCGCAGGGCCCCGGCTGGGCCTCGCACGCCGTCCGCACCTCGCTCCCGGCCCCCGTCACCCCCGGACTGCGCGGCACCGGCTGGCGCGACGACGCGCTGTCCGGCACCCGCCCGGGAACCGTGACCGTGCGGGGCGCCACGATACGGATACTCGGGGCCCGCGGTGACGGTCTCGGCGAGGGCGACGACTACAAGGTCGCCACCCGCGGCATCGACGACGCCCTGCACTTCGTCAGCCGCCCCGCGCCCGGCACCTTCTCGCTGACCACCCGGCTCGGCACCGCCCGGGGCCCGCAGACGGGGCTGATGCTCCGGGACGCGGCCACCGCCGACACCCGGCACCTGTACTTCGGCGCGGACGACGACGGCCGGCTCGTGCTGCGGGTGCGCAGCCGGGACAGCCGCCACGACTGGCAGGACGAGATCCGCTCGCCGGTCGCCCGCCTCCTGGAGGGACACTCCCTCAAGGCCACGCCCTGGCTGCGGATCGTCCGGGACTTCGCCACCCACCGTGTCCTCGCCCAGGTGTCGGCGGACGGAACCGTGTGGACGACGGCCGGTTCGGCCTTCGCTCCCTTCCCGTACACCGTGCTGGCCGGGTTCGCGGCCACCGGCGACGCCGAGTTCGCCCGGACCTCGCTCACCGCGCTGCCCGCCGGTGCCCTGCTCGTCGGGGTCGAGCGCGCGGCGGACGTGGTCACGGTCCGCTGGAACAAGCCCGAGGACGCCGTCTCCTTCACCCTGCTGCGTTCCGTCGGCGAGGGCCCCTGGGAGCAGGTCGTCCGGGACACCCGGGCGCTCGCCCACCGCGACGAGGGCCTGCGCCACGGCACCCGCCGCTACAGGGTCACCGCACTGCTCGCGGGCGGCGGGACGCGGAAGACGGCCGAGGACGCCGTCGCCGTCGCGGAGTCCCTGCCCACCGTCCTGGCCCGGGCCCGGGCCACCGACCCCGCGGAATGGACCAAGGCGTCGTACACCTCCTTCACCGGGGAACTCGACCGGATCGGCCGGGCCGCCGAGACCCCGGGAGCCGACCCGGACCGGCTGATCGACGACGTCTACGCGGCGTACGGCCTTCTCGTCTCCGCCGACACCCTGCTCACGAAGGTCGATGTCACCCCGGACATGGTGACCGCGTCGACCGTCCGGTGGCCCGGCACCGGCACCAGGGAGGAGAACGGCCGGCGCGCCTTCGACGGGGACCCGGCGACCTTCCCCGACACCCTCGCCGCGGAGAGCTGGATCGATGTGAAAGCCGGTCCGTCCGGGCCCCTGACCGTGGACCGTATCCGCCTGTACCCCCGCTCCGACTCCGCCGACAAGATCACCCGGGCCAACGGCACCGTCTTCCGGGGCTCGAACGACGGCGGTGCCACCTGGACCGACCTGCACACCGTCAGCGGGGTCGACAGCGCGCGGTGGTACGAGGCGGACCTCCCCGAAAGGGCCGTCCACGACCTGATCCGCGTGTACGACGGCCACAACGGGCGCTGCAACCTCGCGGAGATCGAGTTCTGGTACCGCCGTTCCGAAGAGAACCGAACGGCGGAAGAGAACCGAACGGCGGAAGAGAACTGAACGACGACCGGGGACGAACCCCCGGTGAAAGGAGCCCCGGCCCGTGCCCGCCTCGACCGTCCTCGTCTACACCCGCGCCACCGGCTACCGTCACGACTCCCTCCCCGCGGCCGCGGACACGCTCGCCGCCCTGGCACGGCAGTGCGGGTTCGGGGCGGAAGTCACGGACGATCCCGCGGTGTTCACGCCGGACCTGCTCGGCCGGTGCGCGACCGTCGTCTTCGTGTCCACGACCGGCCCCGTCCTCACCGACCGGGCACGGGCGGCCCTGGAGGGTCATGTGCGCGGCGGTGGCGGCTTCGTCGCCGTGCACGCGGCGGCCGGCGCCGAGCCGGACTGGCCCTTCTTCGGTCTCCTCCTCGGCACCCGTTTCGCGGGCCATCCGCCGCTCCAGGAGGGGCTGGTCCTCGTGGAGGACCCCTCGCACCCGGCGACCGCGCACCTGCCCGCAAAGTGGGCCTGGACCGACGAGTGGTACAACTTCACCGCGCATCCGCGCGGTGAGGGCGTCCGCGTCCTGCTGCGGGCCGGTGAGACGGCCTGCACCGGTGGCGCCCACGGCGAGGACCACCCGCTTTCCTGGTGCCACGAGAAGGCCGGAGGCCGCTTCTTCTTCACCGCGCTGGGACACACCTCAAAGTCCTACGCGGATCCCGCCTTCCGCTCCCATCTCCTCGGCGCCCTCCGCTGGACGGCGGACCGCCGACGGCCGGCTCCGGCCGGGAGCGGGTGACCGGGGCGGCGAGCCCGCGGTCGTGCACCGAGGGCGGCGTCACCGGGACCCGCCCCACCACCGGAGCAGAGAGGTGACCACCACACCCCGGCCGATCCGTCACGAATGGGAGCCGTACCGCACATGGACCGCATTCCTCCCCGTCATGCCCTCCCGTCCACAGACATGAGCCGCCGCGGTCTGCTGAAGACCGCAGGCGGGCTGAGCACGGCGCTCCTCCTCGGGGGAACCGCAGCCGCGCCCGCCTCCGCCGGCACCTCCGCCCGCAAAGCACCCTCCGCCTGGACCCATCCCGGCATGCTGCACAACGCCGGCGACATCGCCCGGGCGAAGGCCGGGGTCGCCGCCGGCAGCGACCCCTGGCTGGCCGGCTGGAACCGGCTCACCGCCAACCCCCACGCCCGCTCCACCTGGACACCTCGCCCGCAGGCGACCGTCGTCCGCGGCGGAACGGGCCAGAACTACGGCATCCTGTACAACGACATCCACGCCGCCTACCAGAACGCCCTGTGCTGGCATATCGGCGGCTCCGAGGCCCATGCGCAGTGCGCCGCCCGCATCCTCAACGCGTGGTCGTCGACCCTGACGGCCGTCACGGGAAACGCCGACCGCTTCCTCGCCGCCGGCATCTACGGCTGGCAGTTCGCCAACGCGGCCGAACTCATGCGGACGTATCCGGCGTTCGACCTCGCCCGCTTCCGGCGGATGATGGCCGACGTCTTCTACCCGCTCAACAACCAGTTCCTGACCGGCCACAACGACGCCTGCGTCACCAACTACTGGGCGAACTGGGACCTGTGCACCATGGCGTCGGTCCTCGCCATCGGCATCCTCGACGAGGACCCGGCGAAGTACGACCAGGCCGTCACGTACTTCAGGACCGGCGCGGGCAACGGCTCGGTCCGCAACGCCGTCCCCTTCCTGCACCACGGCGTCGAGGGCCACGACCTCGGCCTCGGTCAGTGGCAGGAGTCGGGCCGGGACCAGGGACACAGCGTGATGGGCATGGGCCAGATGGGCGCCGTCTGCGAGATGGCGTGGAACCAGGGCGAGGACCTCTACTCGTACGACGACCGGCGCTTCCTGAAGGCCGCCCAGTACGTCGCCAGGTACAACCTCGGCCTGGACGTGCCCTTCACCGCCTACACCTGGGGCAGCGGCCAGAACTGCAGCCGGCAGACCCACACGGTGATCAGCTCCGCCTCCCGCGGCCAGATCCGTCCGGTGTGGGCCATGCTGCACCACCACTACAACCGGCGCCTGCGCCTCGACGACGAGTACATCGCTCGGATGTACTCGTCCATCGCCCCCGAGGGCGGCGGAGGGGACTACGGCCCGAACAGCGGCGGCTACGACCAGCTCGGCTTCGGCACGCTGATGTACGCCGCATAGCGCCGGTGCGCCGGGGTGGTCAGAGGCCGCCGAGGGCTTCGGGGCCGGCCAGGCCGGTCAGGGCGCCGACCGGGTCGAGGTCGGGGGTGCCGCGGGGCCACCAGTCGTCGTGGCCCGGTTCGGACTCGTAGGCGTACCACAGACCGGTGCGGCCGAGGCGGAGCTGGAGGTGCCCCGCGGGGTGGGTGAGGCGGTTGCGCCAGGGGCGGAAGGCCGGGAGGTCGGCGGCGAGCAGCGCGGGACGGGCCCGGTCGAAGCGGCCGGCCGGCGGGTCCCAGGGCTCCTCCAGGACGGCGAGTCCCTCGTGGCCGCCCTGCCGCCAGGCGGCCACCGCCCGCGCCAGCTCGGAGGTGCTGCGGCCGGCGGCCCGGGCCAGCGAGGAGTACAGCGTCCGGGTGGCCGCGGTGAGGCCGGAGCCGGGGCGGGCGGCGGCGAGGCGGACGGCGTCCTGCCACAGCGTCAGGCCGCCGACCGGGTCGCGGCCCGTGGTGAGCAGGGCGTGGGCGCGGGCGGCGGCGTCGGTGGCCAGCTGGTCCAGCGCGAAGGGGTCCGGGCCGCCGGGCGCGGCCGGGTAGGCGGGGGGCTGTTCGGGGTGCGGGGGTGCGGGCAGCGGTGGCGGGAGGGGCGGCAGCGAGCGGGCGGCCAGTGCCTCGGTGGCCCGGACGCCGGGGAGCGGCGCCGGGTCCCTGTCCTGGGCGGCGCGGGCCGCGCGGGCGGCGCTGAGCCGGGACAGCGCATCGAGCAGGTCGCGTTCGCCCCGGCCGCGCAGCAGGAGCAGGACGAAGGGGTCGGCGTCGAGCAGGCGTGCCGTCTGGTAGCAGAGGGCGGCGGCGTGCTTGCAGGGGTGGCCGGTGTCGGGGCAGCTGCACTGCGGGACGAGGTCGCCGGGGCCGGGGAGCAGGGGGACGCCGCAGTCGGCGAGGGAGTGGGGGAGTTCCCTGTCGAGGAGGGCGGCGATGTGGCCCGGCCGGTCGGCCGCGGCGTCCAGGAAGCGGTCCCAGCCGGCGTCGTCGAGGGTGCGCAGCCGTACCTGCACGCGGTACGGCCTGGGGCGGCTGCCCTGCACGTAGACGAGAACCAGTCCGGGTGTGACGGTGATGGCGTCCACGTGCCCCTGCTCGGCGTACCCGCGGCCTCGCGCCAGCCGCTTCGGGTCCAGCGCGCCCTCCTCCAGCGCCGTCACCCATGCGTTGCCCCACCAGGTCTCGGCGAAGCCGTCACCGGACGCCGTCCGGGGCGGGAGGGCCGGGAACGTACGCCGGAGGTCGCCGTCGCGGTCCGGGGCGGCCATGGAGCGCGGGGCACGCGGGCTCGCGGGCGGCGGGGCGGAGTCCCGGCCGTGCGTCACGGGGGCATGTTCCGGGCGCGCTGCCGCCTGCTGCCGTTCGGCCTGCCGTTCGGCCTGCTGCTCGGCCTGCCGTTCGGCCGACGGGAGCGGTGGCTCGTGCGACGGGGCGGGGGCGTGCTCGTCGTGGAGTGCGCCGACGGGCTCGCCGGAGGTCGGGGCGTCCTCGGCGGGGTCCACCTCCGGGGGGAGGCGGAACGCGCCCGCGACGAAGTCCCGGAGGGCGCGGGCACGGGCGTCGGCGGTGGGCGGGCCTCCGGCTCCCTGCGGACCTCGGGCCGGGCGGGACGGCAGCCGGGTGCGCGCCGGGCCGTTCGCCGCGCTGTCCGACCGCGCCTGTGCCTGTGCCTGCCGACGGGCCGCCCGCAGCGCCTCACGCGCCACGTCCGCCGGCCGGCCGGTGTTCCCGGAACCGGGTTCCGAGCGGGGCGCGGGGGCGGCGCCGGCGGGAGACGGCGATGCCGAGGCGCACGGCTTCTCGCCCGTCGCCTCGTCCGTTTTCTCGTCCGTCGGCTCCGTCGGCTCCGCCGCCTCCGTCGCCTCGCTCGTCGCGGCGGACCCGGGGCCGGACGCGGGGTCCGGCATGCCGTCAGCGGCCGGGGCGGCGGCTGTCGCCGTGTCGGCGGTCCGTGCGCTGCGCAGTGCCGCGCGTGCGATGTCCCCGGGGCGGCGTGGCCCGGTGTGCGCCTCGTGGTCCGCTTCCTTCTGCGGCTCCCGGTCCCGCTCCCGGACGCCGCCGTGCTCCTGTCCGTGCCTGCGCGCCGGCTCACGTTCCGTGCCGCCGGTGCGCGGGGCCGTGTGCGCGGCTCCGGCGTGGGCGTGGACATCGGTGCGGGTGTCGTCCGGGCCCGGTGCCGTGTCGCCGCGTTGCCGTGCCGCGCGCAGGGCACGGCGGGCCTCGTCGGCGGGGTGGGGGGTCATGACGGCCTCCGCAGGGACACGAGGTCGGTCAGTTCGCGGTCGGTCAGTTCGGTCAGGGCCGACTCGCCCGTGCCGAGGACGGCGTCGGCCAGGGCCCGCTTGGAGCGGAGCATCTCGGCGATGCGGTCCTCGACCGTGCCCTCGGCGATGAGGCGGTGGACCTGGACCGGCTGGGTCTGGCCGATGCGGTAGGCCCGGTCGGTGGCCTGCTCCTCGACGGCCGGGTTCCACCAGCGGTCGACGTGCACGACGTGGCTGGCGCGGGTGAGGTTCAGGCCGGTGCCGGCGGCCTTCAGGGACAGGACCAGCACGGGCACCGCCCCGCTCTGGAAGCGGTCGACCATGCGCTCGCGCTCCGGCACCGGCGTGCCGCCGTGCAGGAGGTCGGCCGGGACCGCGCGGGCGGCCAGGTGGGAGGTGACGAGGCGGGCCATGCCGACGTACTGCGTGAAGACGAGCACCGAGCCGTCCTCGGCGAGGACGGTGTCCAGCAGCTCGTCCAGGAGGGCGAGTTTGCCCGAGCGGGCGGCGAGGCCCTCGCCCGCTCCCGGCGGGTGCTCCTCCTTCAGGAACAGCGCCGGGTGGTCGCAGATCTGCTTCAGCGAGGTCAGGAGCTTGAGCACCAGGCCGCGCCGGGCGATGCCGTCCGCGGCCTCGATGGCGGCCATCGACTCGCGCACCACCGCCTCGTACAGCGCGGCCTGTTCGCGGGTGAGGGCCACCGGGCGGTCGGTCTCGGTCTTCGGCGGCAGTTCGGGGACGATGCCGGGGTCGGACTTCCTGCGGCGCAGCAGGAAGGGGCGGACGAGGCGGGCCAGGCGCCGCGCCGCCTCCTCGTCCTCGCCGTTCTCCACGGCGCGCGCGTGCCGGGCGCGGAAGGTCTTGAGGGGGCCGAGGAGACCGGGGGTCGTCCAGTCGAGCAGCGCCCACAGCTCGGAGAGGTTGTTCTCGACGGGTGTGCCGGTGAGCGCGACGCGGGCCGGGGACGGGATGGTGCGCAGTGCCTTCGCGGTCGCCGAGTACGGGTTCTTGACGTGCTGTGCCTCGTCGGCGACGACCATGCCCCAGGGCTGCTCGGCGAGTTCCGTCGCGGCGGAGCGCATCGTGCCGTACGTGGTCAGGACGAAGCCGCCGGTCAGGCCGTCCAGGGTGCGGTCGGGGCCGTGGAAGCGGCGGACGGGGACGCCGGGGGCGAACCGGCCGATCTCCCGCTGCCAGTTGCCCAGCAGGGAGGCGGGGCAGACGACCAGGGTCGGTTCGGGGCGGGCCCGGCGCAGGTGCAGGGCGATGAGGGTGACCGTCTTGCCGAGGCCCATGTCGTCGGCGAGGCAGCCGCCGAGGCCGAGCGAGGTCATGAGGTCGAGCCAGGCGAGGCCGCGCAGCTGGTAGTCGCGGAGGGTGGCGTGCAGGCCGGGCGGGGGTTCGGCGGGCCGGATGCCCGCCGTCAGCCGGTCGCGCAGGGCGGCCAGCGCGCCGGCCGGCACCACCTCGACCGTCTCCCCGTCCGCCTCCGCGGTGCCGGTGAGGGCGACGGAGAGGGCCTCGACCGGGTCGAGCAGGCCCAGGTCGCGCCGGCGGGCGCGGCGGGCGACGGCCGGGTCGACCAGCACCCACCGGTCGCGCAGCCTCACGACCGGGCGGTGGGCCTCGGCGAGGGTGTCCATCTCGGCCTCGGTGAGCGGGTCGCCGCCGATCGCCAGCTGCCAGCGGAACTGGAGGAGGGATCCGCTCTCGAAGAAGCCCGTGCCGTCGGTGGCGGAGCCGGGCGCGGGCCGGACCACTGCGGTCGCGGTGAGGTCCTGGGCGAGGTCGCGGGGCCAGTGCACGGCGACCCCGGCGGCGGCGAGCCGGCCGGCGGCCACGCCCAGCAGGTCGGTGACCTCCTCCTCGGACAGTCCGAGGACGTCGGGCACGTCCTGCTCGGTGAGCCGGTCGAGCGGGGGCCAGACGCGGGCCGCGCGCCGCACGGCGAGGGCGGCGTCGACGCGGGCGCGGGGGCCGAACGCGGCGTCGGCCGCGCCCGACCACAGGTCCGCGGCGTCGGCCACGAGGGTGGGGTCGGCGAGGCTGTGCACCTGGACGACCGCCGCTCCCGCGGCGCGGACTCCCCCGCTCGCGCCGCGGTCGAACAGGTCGAACGCCGACAGGTCCAGGCGGAGCGAGATCCGCACGCCCGCGTCCATGCCGGCGGCGACCTCCGCGGCCCAGTCGTGGGCCCGGGGCAGGTGCTGGGCGGTGCGTGCGGCGAAAGGGCGGCCGGAGGCGTGCGGGGCGGCGGGGGTGCGGGGCAGGGTGTCGGCGACCGCGTCCAGGAAGGCGCGCATCAGCGCCTCCGGGGCCGGCAGCCGGATCGGCCCGGGGCCGTCCAGCGGCACGGCGTGTCCTTCGGGGGGCAGCGCGGCGGCCACCGCCCGCAGGTGCGCGATGTCCTCGCGGTCGAGCGGGCCGGCCCGCCAGGCGTCGTGCCCGCTCGCCGTCAGGCCGGGCAGCAGGCGTCCGCGTGCGGTGATCCGCAGGGCGTGCAGGGCGGCGGCGCCCCAGCAGGCGGTGGCCGGGTGGGCGGCCGGGTCGTGCCGGGCCCGCACCAGCAGGGGCAGGGCCTCGGTGAGCGGGAGGGACAGCGCGGGCGTGGCCTTGCGGCGCACCGCGGCGCCGTGCCGGCGTACGACGGTGATCTCCGTGAGCTCAGGCCCGTCCCCGGCGGTGTCATCGGCCGGGTCTCCGGCGGGCGGGCTCCCGTCGCCGGGCGGGGCGGCGGTGACGGGGCCGTCGTCGGGGTCCCAGAAGGCGATGCGTCCGTGGCGAGGGAGGGGTGCGGGCAGGAAGACGGCGGCGAGCCGGACGGGGACGGACGCCTGTCCCGCGTCGGTGCGCTCGCCGCGCTCGTCCCGTCCGGCCAGGATGGCCGTCGCGGTCCTGTCGCTCATACGTCCTGTCACCTCCCGCCCGCGTCCCGGATCAGATGTCTTCGACTCTACGGGCGGGGTCTGACAACCGGCCCCGGCGGCCTGCTCGGCCCGTACCGCACGGGCGGGACCCTGCCGGACGGACCGGGCCCCTGCCGGACGGGCGGCGGGGCGGCAGCGGGCGAGAAACGGCGGGCGGCGGGCGGCGGGCGGCGGGCCGGCCGAAGCCCTGGCCGGGGTTCCCGGCGGAGTCCCGGGCAGGCAGCCCGGCGGACCCCGGTCGGGGAACCCGGCAGGCACCGGTCAGGGCACCGTGCGGGAGACGACGTAGACCATCGGGCGGTCGGGGTGGCCCAGGTTGACGAGGACGTCCTGGGTCGGGGCCGGGTTCTTCTGCTCGTGGACCAGTCCCCACCAGGGGCCGGGCCGGTCGAAGTTCCAGCCGGTGACCTCCTGGTCGCGGTCGCTGATGACCTTCTCGTCGCGCTTCAGGTCGCCCCTGGTGACGCCCATGCTCGCCAGGAAGGCGTCCAGGCCCGCGCCGGTGGTCTCGAACTGGACGTAGAGGCGGCTGGTCTTCCAGTTGTTCGTCTCGTAGTGGGCGACCTCGTCGGCGGGGGCCGGGACGGGGACCTCGTAGAGACGGCGCTGGAGCTTGGTCGGCCAGCCATCGGTCAGGCCGGTCGCCGAGTACCGGGCCTCCTTGACCTTGCCGCTGTCACGGCTCTGGTTGGCGGAGATCACCAGGTAACCGGCGGGGATGCCGATGAGCAGGACGATGATGAGCAGGGTGAGCGTCCGGCGGCGGATCATGTGCCAGCGGTCCTCCGCCGGACGGGCGGGCTCCTGCGGGGAGCCGGACCGGTGCGGCAGGGGGCTCGTCACGGCGCCTCCTGGGCCGAGCGGCGGGCCTGTGCGTACCGCTCGTAGCGCTCGTACCGCTCCACCCGGCGCCGCTTGGCGCGGCGGAACCGGCGGGCGACCAGGCGGGCCAGGTCGGCGGCGCCCACCATGCCGGCCTCGGGGCCGAGCTGGGCGCGGACGATGCGGGCCTCGGGGCGGTAGCCGCGGCCGGTGAGCTGGCGCTTGAAGGCGTCGCGCGCCGGGCCGATCAGCAGGTCGTCGGCGGCGCTGACCCCGCCGCCGATCACGAAGCAGGACGGGTCGAGGGCGGCCGCCAGGTTGGCGATGCCGACGCCGAGCCACTGGCCGATGTCCTGGAGCAGCTCGACGCACATGGCGTCGCCCTCGCGGGCCAGCTCGGTGATCATCGGGCCGTTGATGTCGGCGATGCTGCCCTTGACGTGCTCGATGACCCCGTACGCCACCGGCGAGTCGGCGGCGGCCAGCTCGCGGGCCTCCCGGACCAGGGCGTTGCCGGAGCTGTACTGCTCCCAGCAGCCGCGGTTGCCGCACGGGCAGCGGTGGCCGCCGGGGACGACCTGCATGTGGCCGAACTCGCCGGCGACGCCGTACTTGCCGCGCTTGACCTGGCCGTCCTCCAGGATCGCGCCGCCGATGCCGGTGCCGAGGGTGATCATGACGAGGTGGTCCTCGCCGCGGCCGGCGCCGAAGCGCCACTCGGCCCAGGCTGCGGTGTTGGCGTCGTTGTCCACCAGGACGGGGACCGCGAGGCGGCCGGCGATGCGGTCGCGCAGCGGTTCGTTGCGCCAGGCCAGGTGGGGGGCGAACAGGACGCGGTTGCGGTCGGCGTCGACCCAGCCGGCCGCGCCGATGCCGACGGCGTGCACGTCGTGCCGGTCGGACAGGTCCAGGACCAGCTCGACGATCGTGTCCTCGACGACCTTGGGGCTCTTGGACTTGTCCGGGGTCTCCGTGCGGAGCTTCTCCAGGATGTTGCCGTCGGCGTCGACGACACCCGCCATGACCTTCGTACCGCCGATGTCGATGCCGACCGTCGGCACCCGGGGGGCCGTGAGGTGCGAGCGGCGCTCCCTGGTGCCGACGGTGCGCAGGACCGTGGCACGGCGGGAGCCGATGGGGGCGGTGAAGTCGCGGTAGGTGCTCATCGGATGAGATTGTGCCGCACGCCCCCGCCGGGAACCGAATGCGGCAGGGGGCGGGGCCGTCCCGTCACCGGGGACGGGAGCCGTGCGGGCGCGAGCGCCCACACGGGGGCCCGCACGCCGGCGCGGCCCCGCGCCGCCTAGCGGCGCTGCAGCTCGTGGCGCAGGTCGTCCAGCTCGTTCCCGCCCGCCATCTGCCTCGTGAGCTCGTCCAGGGTGATGTCCTCGCGTTCGTGGTTGCCGACCATCGTGCCGCGCTTCAGCAGCACGAATCTGTCGCCCACGAGGTACGCGTGGTGGGGGTTGTGGGTGATGAGTACAACACCCAGGCCCTGGTCGCGTGCCGCCGCCACATACTTGAGGACCACGCCGGACTGCTTGACGCCGAGGGCCGCCGTCGGCTCGTCGAGCACCAGGACCTTCGCGCCGAAGTGCACCGCGCGGGCGATGGCCACGCACTGGCGTTCGCCGCCGGAGAGGGTGCCGATGGGCTGGTCGACGTCGCGCAGGTCGATGCCCATGCGCAGGAGCTCCGCGTGGGTGGTGCGGCGCATGTGGTCGACGTCCATGCGCTTGAAGGGGCCGACGCCCTTGCGCGGCTCGGAGCCGAGGAAGAAGTTCCGCCAGACCGGCATGAGCGGGACGACGGCGAGGTCCTGGTAGACGGTGGCGATACCGCGGTCCAGGGCCTCGCGCGGGGAGCCGAGGCGGGTCTCCTCGCCGTCGAGGCGCAGGGTGCCGCCGTCGTGCTGGTGCAGACCGGCGATGATCTTGATGAGGGTGGATTTTCCGGCGCCGTTGTCGCCGAGCACGCAGGTGATCTCGCCCGCGTGGACCTGGAGGGAGACGCCCTCCAGGGCGCGGACGTTGCCGTAGTGCTTGCTGACGTCCGTCAGCTCGACGAGCGCCGTGCGGTTTCCGGTCTGCGTCACTTGGTGGCCTCCGCACGCTTGCGGACCCAGGCGTTGAGCAGGGTCGCGAGGAGCAGCATCGCCCCGAGGAAGAACTTGAACCAGTCGGGGTTCCACTCGGCGAAGACGATGCCCTTGCTGGTCATGCCGAAGATCAGGGCGCCGACCGCCGAGCCGACGGCGCTGCCGTAGCCGCCGGTGATCAGGCAGCCGCCGATGACGGCCGCGATGATGTAGATCAGCTCGTTGCCGACGCCCTCGCCGGACTGGACGACGTCGTACGAGAAGAGCAGGTGCTGGCCGGAGATCCAGGCGCCGAGGGCCACGCCCATGTAGAGGCCGACCTTGGTCCGGGTGACCGGGACGCCGACCGCGCGGGCGGCGTCCTTGTTGCCGCCGACCGCGAAGATCCAGTTGCCGGCGCGGGTGCGCAGCAGGATCCAGCTGGCGACGGCGACCAGGGCGAGCCACCACAGGATGGTCACCTTGAAGCCGACCCCGCCGACGGTGATCGTGGAGGCGAAGACGTCGCGGGCCGAGGGGAAGCCCTCCATGTCGGCGATCGTCTTGGTGGAGACGGTGCCGCCGATCAGCTTGGTGAAGCCCAGGTTCATGCCGGTCAGCATCAGGAAGGTGCCGAGCGTGATGATGAAGCTGGGCAGCCTGGTGCGGGTGAGCATGAAGCCGTTGAACGCGCCGATGGCCAGGGTGACCAGCAGGGACACGCCGACGCCGACCCAGACGTTGGCGGTCATCTGGTAGCTGAACATCGACGAGATCAGCGCCGAGGACGTGACCATGACGCCGGCGGACAGGTCGAACTCGCCGCCGATCATCAGCAGCGCCACCGGGACGGCCATGATGCCGATCGTGGAGGCGGCGTAGAGCACCGTGCTGAGGCTGGAGGCGCGCAGGAAACTGTCGGCGAAGAAGGCGAAGAAGACGAAGACCGCGATCGCGCCGACGACGGATCCGAGCTCGGGGCGGCCCAGCAGTCTGCGCAGCCCGGGCCCCTGCGGCGTCCGTTCGCCGGCCTCTTTCACCTGCGTGGCGCTCATCGGGTGCCCCGCTCCGTGTAGTCGGCCAGGGCCGCGGCGTCGTCCTCGGTGATGATCTGCGGCCCGGTGAGCACCGGCCGGCCGCCGCCGAGGACGTCGGCGTTGTACTTGTACAGCCACAGCAGGTCGACGGCCTCGTAGCCCTGGAGGTAGGGCTGCTGGTCGACGGCGAAGCCGAGGCTGCCGTCCTCGAGGCCCGCGACCACCTTGGCGTTGAGGTCGAAGGTGTCGATCTCGGCCTTGCTGCCCGCGCCCTGCTTGGCCTTCACGGCCGTGTCGGCGTAGGGGGCGCCGAGGGTGACGACCGCGTCGACGGCCTTGTCGGTCTGCAGCTTGGCCTCGAGGGCGGACTGCACGTCCGGCATGCTCGTGCCGGTGACGTAGAGCCGCTCCACCTTGCCGTCGAAGGTCTTCTCGACGCCGTCGCAGCGCTGCTCGTGTCCGACGTTGCCCTGTTCGTGCAGGACGCAGAGCGCCCGCTTGCGGCCGCGCTGGTTCAGCTCCTCGCCGACGGCCTCGCCGGCGATCGTCTCGTCCTGCCCGATGTGGGTGAGGGCGCCGAACTGCTTCGACTCCCGCGATCCGGAGTTCACGGTGATCACCGGGATGCCGGCCTTCCGGGCGCGGGCGACGGCGGCCTTCATGGCGTCGGGCTTGGCCAGCGTGACGATGATCCCGTCGACCTTCTTGTCGACGGCCGCGTCCACGAGCTGGGCCTGCTGCTGCGCCTCGTCGTCGTGGGAGTAGACGAAGTTGATGTTGTCCTTCTTCGCGGCCTGTTCGGCGCCGCTCTGGACGATGTCCCAGAAGGTGTCGCCGTCACCCGAGTGGGTGATCATCGCGAAGGTCCAGCGGGGGGTGTTCACCGCCGCCCTCCCCTGGGCCGCCGCAGCCTTGCGGGCGTCCTCGGCGCGCTTGCCGCCCGTGCTGCTGCAGCCGGCCAGGGACACCGACAGTGCCCCTGCCAGCGCGATGCCCACCCATGTCCGAAACCGTGCCACGAGGCCGTGCCCTTCTTGCTGTGCCGTGCTGTGCTAGTGGGTTCTGGAAATCCCAAACGCCCCATTGTCCGACACCGGCATCGCTCGCGCCGTACCGGGGAGCAGCGGTCGGTCACATTGTCCGGACATGGGGACGGGTGTGCACGGCGGGCCGGTGCGGATCCGCACCGGCCGGCGCCGGGGGCGTCAGGACCGTACGAGCAGCTGGAACTCGAAGGAGTAGCGGGACGGCCGGTAGGTGTGCGTGCCCAGCTCCACGGCCCGCCCGGTGTCGTCGAACGTGACGCGCCGCATGGTGAGCAGCGGGGCGCCCTCCTTCTCGCCGAGCCGCTCGGCCTCGGCGGCGGTGGCGGCGCGGGCTCCGATGGACTGGCGGGCGCTGTGCAGAGTGATCCCGGCGGCGCGCATCAGCCGGTAGAGGCCGGTGGCCTCGAGCTGCGCGGTGTCCAGGTCGAGGAGGCCGGGCGGCAGGAAGTTGCACAGGTACGCCATCGGCTCCCCGTGCGCGAGCCGCAGCCGCTCCACCCGGTGGACGTCCTCGCCCTCGGTCACCCCGAGGGCCGCGGCGACCTCGGCGGTGGCCGGGACGACGGTGTCGACCAGGAGTTTCGTGGTGGGGCGCTGCCCGGCGGCCTCCAGGTCGTCGTACAGGCTGCTGAGCTCCAGCGGGCGCTTGACCTGGCTGTGGACCACCTGGGTGCCGATGCCCCGGCGGCGCACGAGCAGTCCCTTGTCGACCAGCGACTGGATGGCCTGGCGGACGGTGGGACGGGACAGGCCGAGCCGCGCGGCGAGCTCGATCTCGTTGCCCAGCAGGCTGCCCGGGGTCAGCGCCCCGCGCTCGATCGCGGCCTCGAGCTGCTGCGACAGCTGGAAGTACAGCGGCACGGGGCTGCTGCGGTCCACGCCGAGGTCGAGCGTCACGGTCGGGTCCACTCCTGGTCTGGGCACGGGGCGAGCGTAGTCCCGCGTGCTGTTGACGGGAAGTCGTGAAGTCCGATTGTCCTGACATGAGGGCGGTCGGTGTCCGGAAGCGGCGGGTGCACCCCCTCTCACACCGGGTCCCCTCGTCCCGGCGGCGCGTGCGCCTCCCGGTCCGCGCCCGTCCCCCGTCCCGTCTGGCGCCCGTCGTCCCGGTGTTCGTCCAGGAGTCCCGCGTCGTACACCAGCAGCGCGATCTGTACGCGGTTGTTCAGGTCCAGCTTGGCCAGGACGCGGGAGACGTGGGTCTTGACGGTGGCCACGCTCATGTAGAGCCGCGCGGCGATCTCCGCGTTGGCCAGGCCCCGGCCGACGGCGACGGCGACCTCGCGTTCGCGGTCGTTGAGGACGGCGACGCGCTCACGGGCGCGCGCGTGCCTGATGTCGGCGGCGCCGCCGGCCGCGTGCTCCATCAGCCGCCGGGTCACGGCGGGCGACAGGACCGGGTCGCCGGCCGCGACCTTGCGCACGGCATCCAGGATCTCGGCGGGCGGGGTGTCCTTGAGGACGAAGCCGGCGGCGCCCGCGCGCAGGGCCCGCAGCACCTGCTCGTCGGCGTGGAAGGTGGTGAGGACCACGACCTGCGGGGCGTCCTCGCGGGTGCGCAGCCGCTCGGTGGCGGTCAGGCCGTCCGTCCCCGGCATCCGGATGTCCATGAGGACGACGTCCGGCCGGGTGCGGTCGACGAGCGCCTCGACCTCGTCGCCGTCGGCGGCCTCGCCGACGATCTCGACGTCGGCGGCGCCGCCCAGCATGAAGGACAGTCCGGCCCGCACGAGCGGATCGTCGTCGACGAGGAGCAGTCTGATCGCGGTCATGCGCCTACGAAACCACGCCGGCCGGGGCGGGCACAGGCCGGTGGCGGACCGGGGCCGCCCGGTGCTGACGGCCCGCCAGCACGTTCGCGGCGAAGGCGGAGTTCACCCCCACGGCAGCCGCGCCCGTACCTCGAAGCCGCCGTCGGCCGTGGGGCCGTGCTCCAGCGTGCCGCCCGCCAGCGTGGCGCGCTCGGCCAGTCCGATCAGGCCCTGCCCGGAACCGGGCACCTCGGGCACGTCCCCCTCGGGCGGGGCGTTGCGCACGGTCACGTCGAGTCCCTCGCCCGGCGCCCCGGTGACGGAGAGGGTGACCTCGGCGCCGGGGGCGTGCTTGCGGGCGTTGGTCAGGGCCTCCTGGGCGACGCGGTAGGCGGTGCGGCCGACGGAGGCGGGGACCGAGGCGGGGTCGGTGACGTGTCCGGCGCGGGTCACCCTCATGCCGGCCTCGCGGGACTCGGCGACCAGGGCGTCCAGTGCCGCGAGGGTCGGCTGGGGGCGGCCCGCGTCGTCGGAGTCGCCGGCCCGCAGGACGCCGATGATCTCCCGCAGGTCCTGCAGTGCCTCGTGGGCGCTCTCCCGGATGACGCCGGCCGCCCGGGCCACCTCCTCGCGGGAGGCGTCGGGCCGGAACTCCAGCGCGCCCGCGTGCACGCTGAGCAGGGTCAGCCGGTGGGCGAGGACGTCGTGCATCTCCCGGGCGATGGCTTCCCTGGCGAGCCGCTGGGCCTGTTCGGCCCGCAGTCGCGCCTCCGTCTCCGCGTGCCGGGCCCGGTCGCGCAGGCTGAGCAGGAGCTGGCGCCTGGAGCGGGCGAGCATGCCCCAGCCGGCCACCGTCACCGCAAGCAGGACACCCAGGAGGACGTTGCCGAGATAGGGCAGCTCGGGGTCCGGGCGCAGCCAGTAGAAGAGGGGTTGCACCAGGATGTTGGCGCAGGTCAGCCAGGCCGTGTACCGGAAGGGACGGTGGACGGCGACGGTGAAGAGGGAGACGAGGGCGGCACCGCCCGAGGTGACCGACACGAAGCCGACGGGCACCAGCGCCACCGCGAGCCCGACCGGCCACCGGCGCCTGAGCCACACGGCGGCACACGCCAGGGCGCCGACCAGCTGGTCGGCGACTCCCCAGCCGGGCGGGAGACCGGGCTCCTGGTCCAGGGTGTCCGCGCCCAGCAGGCCGATCAGGACGGCGAGCAGGAAGCAGGTGAAGTCGACGAGCCAGTCGCGGGCGGTCCGCCGGGACCGGCGTCCGGACCCCCCGGCGTCCGGGTCGAGCTGGTCGGCCAGCGCCGACGGCAGCAGCCAGCGCCGCCCGGGGAACGCCGGGTTGGTGCCTACCGGCCTGTCTTCGTCCACGGTCGGCAAATCTACGCAGCGTCGGCCGCCGTCGTCCCGGTGCGCGGCGGATCGGCTACCGAAGTCGCGGGGACGTAGACCTTCGGTGTTCCCCCCGGCGGGCGGCGGGGGCTTTCGCCGGGGACGCCCCGCCCCGCGGCCGATGCGGGCGGGGGGTCCGCGGGGCGAGGGTCGGAGGCATGAAGGAGTTTCTGGAGATCGTCGGATTCCTCGTGCTGGTGCAGGGCGTGGCGGGCCTGGTACACGTGTTCACCGACTGGGACTGGGGGTTCGTGCAGCGGATCGGCTTCCTCGACGGGTACGAGGTGTACGCGAGCGTCGCGCTGATCGTGCTGGCCCTCGCCCTGTTCGCCGCCGCCGAGAGCCGGAAGTCCGGGTGAGACGGGGTCCGACCGGCGGGCGCCGTTCCCGGCCGCCGGCGTCGGCCGGGCCCGGGCTCTCGTGACGACGTGCGCGGGGCGCGCCGGTGTGTGCCGCCGGTGCGCCCCGTGGGTGTCCGGGAACCGGCCGCCTCCCGTCGCCGGGGAGGCGGCCGGGCCGTGGGTCAGCCGCCGAGTTCCTGGTGGCGGGCGGCGAGGTGGGCCGCGCCGTCCTCGGTCAGGGAGCCGAACAGGCGCAGGCGGGAGATGCCGCCGTCGGGGTAGATGTCGACGCGCGCGTGGGTGCCGACGGCCGCCTCCGGCAGGACGAAGCGGTGGTTGGTGTCGGGCTGCATGCGGGTGCGGGGCAGCACCTCGCGCCACTCGCCGTCCTCGCCGTCCTTGACGGAGACCGACGCCCAGCCCGCCGAGTTGCCCTTCAGGTAGGCGGTGTCGATCTCGATCGCGCGGATCTGCGAGCGGTCGACGAGCCGGTAGCTGATCCAGTCGTTGCCCCGGTCGCGGCGGCGGCGGGTCTCCCAGCCGTCGTCCATCTTGCGGGAGCGGCCCGGCTGGATGGTGTTGGTGGCCGGCGAGTAGAAGAGGTTGGAGGCGTCCTCGACCTGGCCGCCGTTCTCCAGGGCGACCACGTCGAAGGTGCCGAGGGCGGCGAGCCACGCCGGGTCGGGTACGACCTCGCCGTGGACGCGCAGGCGGGCGATGCCGCCGTCGGGGTGCTGCTTGAGGCGCAGGTGGGTGAAGCGCTGTTCGGCGGTGACGGCGAAGCCGTTGGCGGCGTGGCCGCCGACCGCGGTGCGCGGGACGAGGGTCGTCCACTTCACGTCGTCCGCGAGGAGTTCCTCGGGCGACGGGGAGCCGGCGACCGAGGCGCCCTCGACGGAGACGGCCTGCGGGTAGTTGCCGCGGAAGTGGGCGGTGTCGACGACGATGCCGCGGATGACGCCGGGGGCGCCGAGGCGGATCAGCGCCCAGTCGTGGTCGTCCTCGGTGGGCCAGGGGTGCTCGGCGGAGGTGCCGCGCCGGCGGCGGGTCTCCCAGCCGTCCATGACCTTGCCCTTGTGCCCGAAGTGCTCGGGGTCGAACTCGGCGCGCTCGGGCACCAGCAGGTTCTCGCGCTGGGCGAAGAACTCGTCGTTGGCGGCGACGACACCGGCGCCCAGTCGCCGGTCGGCGAGGTTCGCGTACTGGGTGAAGGGGAGGTCGGTGCTGCGGTAGTCCGCGTACGGGTCGCCGCCTCCGTAGGGGTTCGCGTCTCCGGTGAAGCTGGCCAACGAGGTGTTCTGCTGGGCCGTCACGGTGATCAGGTGTTCCTTCCGGGGTCGTTCGGGATGGGTCTTCGGGCAGGTCCGGACCGGTCAGGAGGTCAGGGGGTCCGGGAGAGGAGCTGTCCCTTCGGTTCGGTGAACGCGCCGTCCGCCACGATGCGCTCTCCGCGCAGCCAGGTGGACTTCACGACGCCGTACAGGGTCTTGCCCGCGTACGCGGTGACGCGGTTGCGGTGCTGCAGGCCGGCCGGGTCGACGGTGAAGGTCTCGTCGGGGGCGAGGACGGCGAAGTCCGCGTCACGGCCCGGTGCGATGGCGCCCTTGCGGGTGTCCAGGCCGACGAGGCGGGAGGTGTTGGCCGACATCCAGCGGACGATGTCCTCCAGGCCGTGGCCGCGCCCGCGGGCCGCGGTCCACATGGCCGCGAGGCTCAGCTGGAGGCCGGCGATGCCGCCCCAGGCGGTGGCGAAGTCGTCGGTCTTCAGGTCGGCGGTGGAGGGCGAGTGGTCGGTGACCACGCAGTCGATGGTGCCGTCGGCCAGCGCCTGCCACAGCAGGTCCTGGTTGGCGGCCTCGCGGATGGGCGGGCAGCACTTGAACTCGCTGGCGCCGTCGGGGACTTCCTCGGCGGTGAGCGTGAGGTAGTGCGGGCAGGTCTCCACGGTGAGGCGGACGCCCTCGGCGCGGGCCTCGGCGATCAGCGGCAGGGCGTCGCTGGAGGAGAGGTGGAGCACGTGCACGCGTGCGTCGAACCGCTTCGCCTGCTCGATGAGGGAGGCGATGGCGGTGTCCTCGGCGTCGCGCGGCCGACTGGCGAGGAAGTGGGCGTACTTGGGGCCGCCCTGCTGCGGGGCGGCGGCCAGGTGGTGCGGGTCCTCGGCGTGGACGATCAGCAGGCCGTCGAAGGCGGCGATCTCGGCGAGGGACCGGGCGAGCTGTTCCTGGTCGAGGTGCGGGAACTCGTCCACGCCCGACGGCGACAGGAAGCACTTGAAGCCGAAGACGCCGGCCTCGTGCAGCGGACGCAGGTCCTTGACGTTGTCGGGCAGGGCGCCGCCCCAGAAGCCGACGTCGATGTGCGCCTTGTCGGCGGCGACCTGCTGCTTGGTCCGCAGGTTCTCGACCGTGGTGGTGGGCGGGATGGAGTTGAGCGGCATGTCGACGAGGGTGGTGATGCCACCGGCGGCCGCGGCGCGGGTGGCGGTCCAGAAGCCCTCCCACTCGGTGCGCCCGGGGTCGTTGACGTGCACGTGGGTGT
The DNA here is from genome assembly GCF_042870695.1 of Streptomyces sp. NPDC006384. Lineage (NCBI taxonomy): Bacteria > Bacillati > Actinomycetota > Actinomycetes > Kitasatosporales > Streptomycetaceae > Streptomyces > Streptomyces sp. NPDC006384. The sequence goes on along the minus strand of NZ_JBIAHR010000007.1, from coordinate 281,332 downwards.
CGACCAGGCCGGGCAGGACGACGTGGTCGCCGACGTCCTCCAGGCGGGCACCGTCCGGTACGGGCGCGTCGTGGGGCAGTACGTCCGTGATCGTGCCGCCGCTCACCGCGACGGACGCGGCACGTATGCCCTCGGGAGTGATGACGCGCGTCGAGCGCAGCACCAGGTCGGTCTGGGACACCCGAACCCCTCTCTCTGCAGTCGTTCTGCCGCCGGCCCGTCGCCGGGACGCCGGCCCGCCGGTTCACCTCGGGAAACGGGAACTCTCACCGCGTCCACGCGGCGGACTTCAACATTCTGTTGAAGGAGTGTTCACTTCCCGTTCCACGCCGTCAAGAGGCACCCTCCGGCCGGGCACGGCCGACGACTTCGCTCTAGACGTTTCCACAAAGCGGAATTACTATTCCGACAGACAGAACGTAGCTATGTACAAGCGGGGAGTCAACCGGCCGCCGGGTAGGCTTCTGCCCTCCCGCCAGTCCCGAAAGGAACGTGCCGTGCCGACGTCCAGCGCCAGCACCACCGACTCCGCCAGGTCCGCCACGGGTGGCGTCCAGTCCCTGGAACGCGCCTTCGACCTGCTCGAACGGATGGCGGACGCGGGCGGCGAGGTCGGTCTGAGCGAGCTGTCCGCCAGCAGCGGGCTGCCGCTGCCGACCATCCACCGTCTGATGCGCACCCTCGTGGCCTGCGGGTACGTACGCCAGCAGTCCAACCGCCGCTACGCGCTCGGCCCGCGCCTGATCCGCCTCGGCGAGTCCGCCTCCCGGCTGCTGGGGACCTGGGCGCGTCCGCACCTGGCCCGGCTGGTCGAGGAGACCGGCGAGACGGCGAACATGGCCCTGCTCGACGGCGACGAGATCGTCTACGTCGCCCAGGTGCCGTCCAAGCACTCGATGCGCATGTTCACCGAGGTCGGACGGCGTGTCCTGCCGCACTCGACGGGCGTCGGCAAGGCGCTGCTCGCCGACTTCCCGGCGGAGGAGGTGCGGGCCCTGCTGAACCGCACGGGCATGCCGGCCGCGACGGAGAAGACGATCACCACGCCGGACGGTTTCATCGCGGCGCTGGAGGACGTGCGGCGCCGGGGCTACGCGGTCGACGACAACGAGCAGGAGATCGGCGTGCGCTGCCTGGCCGTCTCCGTGCCGAACTCCCCCACCGCGGCGGCCATCTCCATCTCCGGCCCGGCGGGCCGCGTCACGGAGGAGGCCACCGAGCGGATGGTGCCGCTGCTGCAGCAGGTGGCGGCCGAGCTGTCGGAGACCCTGCTCGCCTCGAACGGCACCCCGGCCGCCTGACCCGCACCGCACACGCTCGGCCCCCGGCGGTCACACCGCCGGGGGCCGCCGCCGTCGGGGGCCGAACGGCCGGGGTCACCGTCACCGCCGGGGGCCGGACAACCGCGGGCCGGACAACCGGGGCCGCCGTCACCACTGAGGGCCGAACGGCCGAAGTCGCCGTCGCCGGGAGCCGCCGGGGCCGCCCTCACCGCCGGGGCGGCACGCTCGCCGCGTGCCGGGGGTTCACCGGTGCGACGGCTCCCCGAAGAGCGCGACGGCGTCGCGGACGTCCGCCAGTTCCCGCGACAGGGCGCTGACGGAACCGATCGCGCCGGCTATCAGCAGCAGGGAGCGGTGCAGCCGCGCCACCTCGGGGACGCCGTGGCCGGTCATCGCGGCCAGGTCGGCCAGCTCGTCCTCGGCGAACGTCCGGTCCGGGAAGTCCGCGGGCAGCACGGCGAGCCGGCGGCGCAACCGGGACACCGCGGTGCGCAGCTCCGCCACCCGCAGGTCCTCGTCGCCGGCGGTCGTCCGCCCCTGTTCCAGGCTCCGCAACACAGCCCTCCCCCTCGCACTCCGTTGTGCGCCCCTGTGCGGTGCAACTGCCGAGCGCCCCCTGACACCGGCCGGGCGCCGGGGACGCGGGACAGTAAACGCCACCCCACGCCGGACGCGCCACCACGGGGGACGAAATCCAGTCCCCGGAAATCCCCCGCACACCAAGGCGCCTGACGCCCGCTCGGGTATGCAGGTGCCATGACGGACACCGAAGGCCAGGTGGCGGGCCTGCTGCTCGCCGCCGGCGGCGGGCGACGGCTCGGCGGCCGGCCCAAGGCACTGCTCGAACATCGCGGACATCCACTCGTCGAACATGTGGCCGGTGCGTTGCGCGCGGCCGGCTGCGCCCGCGTGCACGTCGTCCTGGGGGCGCGGGCCGAGGACGTACGCGCGCGGGCGGCGCTCGAGGGGTGTGTGCTGGTGGACAGCCCCGACTGGGAGCGGGGCATGGGTGCCTCGCTGCGCGCCGGGCTCGCCTCGCTGGCCGGCACGGAGGCGCGGGCGGCGCTGGTCTGCCTGGTGGACCAGCCCGGCATCGGCGCGGAGGCGATGGCACGGGTGCGTGCCGGGTACCGGGACGAGACGTCACTCGTCTCGGCGGCGTACGCCGGCGTGCGCGGGCATCCCGTACTCCTCGGGGCGGCGCACTGGGCGGGCGTGTCGGCGACTGCGACCGGGGACCGGGGGGCACGCGCCTATCTGCGGGAACACGAGACGGAGATCGCCCTCGTCGAGTGCGGGGACGTGGCACGGCCGTACGACATCGACACCGTGGCCGACCTGCGCCACCTTGAGTGAGAGGCGTGGCACCGAGCGCCACTGTCCCTCGACCCGGAGAATCTCGACATCAACAAACCATTGAAGTTCCACGATGAGGAAACTACTATCCACTGACCAGAAGCACTCGCCCGCACAGCAAGTGCGCTATGCCCCATACGCGCCCGTTGGCACCCGGTGCCACCGCTGAAGGAAGTGACAGCTCATGTCCGCACCAGCGCCGTCCTCGCTGGCCATCGTCGACGCCGAGCCCCTGCCCCGGCAGGAGGAGGTCCTCACCGATGCGGCGCTCGCCTTCGTGGCCGAGCTGCACCGGCGGTTCACGCCCCGGCGTGACGAGCTCCTCGCCCGCCGTGCGGAGCGCCGCGCCGAGATCGCCCGCACCTCCACGCTCGACTTCCTCCCGGAGACCGCGCACATCCGCGCGGACGACTCCTGGAAGGTGGCCCCCGCCCCGGCCGCGCTGCAGGACCGCCGCGTCGAGATCACCGGCCCCACCGACCGCAAGATGACCATCAACGCCCTCAACTCGGGCGCGAAGGTCTGGCTCGCGGACTTCGAGGACGCCTCCGCCCCGACCTGGGAGAACGTTGTCCTCGGCCAGCTCAACCTGATCTCCGCCTACACCCGCACCATCGACTTCACCGACGAGCGCACCGGCAAGTCGTACGCCCTGCGCCCGAACGACGAGCTGGCGACGGTCGTCATGCGCCCGCGCGGCTGGCACCTCGACGAGCGCCACCTCCAGGTCGACGGCCGCCCGGTCCCCGGCGCCCTGGTCGACTTCGGCCTCTACTTCTTCCACAACGCGCAGCGTCTGCTGGACCTCGGCAAGGGCCCGTACTTCTACCTCCCGAAGACGGAGTCGCACCTGGAGGCCCGCCTCTGGAACGAGATCTTCGTCTTCGCGCAGGACTACGTCGGCATCCCGCAGGGCACCGTCCGCGCCACCGTCCTGATCGAGACGATCACGGCCGCGTACGAGATGGAGGAGATCCTCTACGAGCTGCGCGACCACGCCTCCGGGCTGAACGCCGGCCGCTGGGACTACCTGTTCTCCATCGTCAAGAACTTCCGTGACGGCGGCGCCAAGTTCGTGCTCCCGGACCGCAACGCGGTCACGATGACCGCCCCGTTCATGCGCGCGTACACCGAACTCCTCGTGCGCACCTGCCACAAGCGCGGCGCGCACGCGATCGGCGGCATGGCGGCGTTCATCCCGTCCCGCAAGGACCCCGAGGTCAACAAGGTGGCCTTCGAGAAGGTCCGCGCCGACAAGGACCGCGAGGCCGGCGACGGCTTCGACGGCTCCTGGGTCGCCCACCCCGATCTGGTCCCGATCGCCATGGAGTCCTTCGACAAGGTCCTCGGCGACAGGCCGAACCAGAAGGACCGCCTGCGCGAGGACGTCGACGTCAAGGCCGAGGACCTCATCGCGATCGACTCGCTCGACGCCAGGCCGACGTACGCGGGCCTGGTCAACGCCGTCCAGGTCGGCATCCGTTACATCGAGGCGTGGCTGCGCGGCCTGGGCGCCGTCGCCATCTTCAACCTGATGGAGGACGCGGCCACCGCCGAGATCTCCCGCTCGCAGATCTGGCAGTGGATCAACGCGGAGGTCGTCCTCGACAACGGCGAGAAGGTCACCGCCGACCTCGCCCGCAAGGTCGCCGCCGAGGAGCTGGAGAACATCCGCAAGGAGATCGGCGACGAGGCCTTCGCGGCCGGCAACTGGCAGCAGGCGCACGACCTGCTGCTGACCGTCTCCCTCGACGAGGACTACGCCGACTTCCTGACCCTGCCGGCGTACGAGCAGCTCAAGGGCTGACGGCCGCCCGACGCCCACGGCAGGCCCGTGTCCCCGGTCTCGTACAGCACCGGGGGCACGGGCCTGTTCGCGTCCGCGTCGCTCCGGACGGCTCCGCACCCGCTCCGGATCACTCCAGGTGCACGGACCAGTCCTGCTCCGCGGGCGGCTTGCCGTGCAGGTCGGGGACCTGCTTGAGCCAGTCGGGACGGCCCTGCCGGGTGCGGGCCGCGCGGGCGGCGTTCTCGGCGGCGAGTTCCTCGCGCGTCGGGAAGTCGGTGGGCAGCCAGTCCCGGGAGGCCCGTGCGCGCGCCTCCAGGTAATCCACGTAGGCGGCGCGGACCCGGTCGGGCGTGTCGAGGCCGGCCTCGCAGGTCAGCCACTCCTCCGGCACCCGCGCCACCACGTCGTGCAACAGCTCCCGCGTCACCTTCGGCGCCAGCTCGGCATCGGCGGCCCGGACGTCCGGCGCGCTGTGGCCGAGGGCGTGGTGGCGGAAGTCGTACGCCTTCCGCGGCTCGGAGGCGTCCCAGCGGTGGTGGAAGACCAGGGCCGCGCCGTGGTCGATGAGCCACAGGCGCGGGGGCACGGCACCGAAGGTGGGCCACACCATCAGGTTGGAGCTGTGCACGGTCCGGTCGACGTTCACGGTCAGGGCGTCCAGCCAGACGATCCGCCCGGCCTCCGCCGGGTCCACCGGGAACCTCTTCGCGACCTCGGGCGTGAAGTCGACGCCGCCCGGCAGGTAATCCATGCCGAGGTTGAGCCCCGCGCTGGCTTTCAGCAGGTCCCGCACCTCCTGGTGCGGCTCCCCCGCGCCGACGGCCGGATCGAAGCCGACGCGCACCAGCTCGGGCACGCGCAGCCCCAGCTCCCGCGCCAGCTCGCCCACGATCACCTCGGCGACCAGCGCCTTGCGCCCCTGCGCGGAGCCGGTGAACTTGACGACGTACGTGCCCAGGTCGTCGGCCTCGACGACGCCGGGCACGGAGCCGCCGGTGTGCAGGGGCTCGACGTAGCGGGTGGCGGTGACCTGTCTCATCCGTCCGTCCCCTGCTCCCGACTTCTCACTTCTGTCTTCCGGCATGGAGCGAGCATAGTGACCGAGCGTGACAGGAAGCGGGGCGCTATGGACCCGGGGGCCGCACGAAGGAGCGCGGTCAGGGGACGAGGCACGGTCCTCCTCCGCTGGAACAGCGTCGCCCTCGCCCTCCGGCGACACGGCCACCCCGGAGGGCGCGGGCGGACGGCGCTCCCCCCTGCTGTCGGACACGTCGATCCGCAGCGTGCACGCGTCGAGCCGCAGCAGGGGCTCGACGTCCCGTCCGGCGGGTTTCCTTCACTCCTGAAACACTCGTGATCGAACGCCCGCGCCAGGCGGACGTCCCTTCTGCCCGCTTACCCTGATTCTGTGGAGCCGCGTGCAACTCCTCCGGGCAGCGGTGGCGAGGGCCGGACGCCACCGGACGCCGGGGTGCGTCCGGAGATCCTCGCCTCCTGGGAGCGTTCGCAATCGCTCGGCATCGACCGCGAGAAGGCCGCCCTGCCGGTCGAGAGCGACCTGGACCCCGACTCCCGGCTGATCAGGGCCGCCACACCGGTACTCGAACGTCTGTACGAGAAACTCTCGGGTGTGCCGGTGACGGTGGCGCTGGCCGACTCACGGGCGAACATCGTGGACCGGTGGGGCGCCCCCGCGGGGCTGAGGCTGATGGACGCCGCCTCTCTGGTGCAGGGTGCCAACGTCGACGAGCGGTTCATGGGGACCAGCAGCGTCAGCATGGTGCTGAGCACCAGGGCGCCGTTCGTGGTCGTCGGCCACGAACACTTCCTGCACGATCTCAAGGAGCTGACCTGCATGGCCGCGCCGGTGCGCGACCCGGTGGGCGGCGCCGTGCGGGGCGCGGTCAACCTCTCCGTGCCCCGGGAGCTGGCCGACCCCGGCATGGCGCTGCTCCTGCAGGACGCCACCGAGCTCATCGGGGAGCGCCTGCTGGAGCTGGGCACGGCCCGCGAGCTCGCGCTGATGGACTCGTTCCGCCGGGCCAGGGAGCGCGGTGGGCACGCCGAGCTGGACCTGGGCTCGGGAGAGCTGTCCCGGCTCGGCGGTCCGCCGCCCCACCTGGCCTCGCAGGAGCGGTCGCTGCTGCTGGAGCGTGCCGTCGAGCTGATCTCCTCCACCGGTGAGGCGTTCGCCGAGGTCCCGCTCGCGGGCGGTCGTACGGCCGTGCTGCGCCGCCGGGAGCTGCATCACGGCGACGCGGAGGGAGCGGCGGTCGAGGTCAGCTTCGGGGACGTCCGCGGCACGGGTGCGGCGGGCCCGGCCGTCGTGACCGCCCCCGACGGCCGACATGTGCCGCTCCTGGACCGTCCCACCGCGGCGGCGGGGCCGGGGGCGGCGGGCACGCCCGACACCACGGCCGAACCTCACGCCGCCGGGCCGGCCGACGCGTGGCTGCTGCTGGTGGGCGAGCCGGGCGTCGGCCGGCTCGCCGCCGAGGCGCGCGGGCGGCTGTCCCTGCTGAACGAGGCGGGCACCAGGCTCGGCACCACCCTGGACATGGTGCGTACCGCCGAGGAACTGGCGAAGATCGCCGTGCCGCGCTTCGCCGACCTGGTCGTCGTCGACCTGGTGGACGGCGTCCTGGCGGGCGAGGAGCCGCCGCCCGGACGGTCCTCCCCCGGCGTGGCGCTGCGCCGGGTGGCCGCCTGGGCGGGCGAGGACTCCCCCGGCACCCCGGGCGGCGGTGCGGACGAGCCGGTCGGTTACCCCGCCGGTACGCCTCAGTCCCGGTGCCTGGAGTCGGGGCGGCCGGTCACGGACTCGGTGGTGACCGCCGCCCTGGCCGGGCACCCGGCCGGCGAGGTGCACCCCATCGGTCTGCTCGGCGAGGGCGTGCACTCCTATCTGGGCGCTCCGCTGTCCGCACGGGGTTCCGTCCTGGGCCTGGTGGGGTTCTACCGCCGCGGCAGGGCCAGGCCGTACGAGCAGGACGACCTGGCGCTGGCGGGCGAGCTGGCGGACCGTGCCGCGATCAGCGTGGACAACGCCCGCCACTACCGCCGGGAGCACCACGCCTCCCTCACCCTGCAGCGCAGCCTGCTGCCGCGCGTCCTGCCCCGGCTGAGCGCCGTCGACCTCGCCTTCCGTTATCTGCCCGCGGACGCCAGGGCGGGCGTGGGCGGGGACTGGTTCGACGCGATCCCGTTGTCCGGGACGCGTGTGGCGCTGGTCGTCGGGGACGTGCCCGGATACGGTCTGCAGGCGGCGGCGACCATGGGCCGGCTGCGGACGGCGGTGCGGACGCTGGCCGGGCAGGACCTGCCGCCCGAGGAGGTGCTGGCGCACCTGGACGACCTGGTCAGCCGCACCCTCGACGAGTCGGCCGGCGAACAGGACCCCGCGACCGGGGCGACCTGCCTGTACGCGGTGTACGACCCGGTCTCCTGCACCTGCACGGCCGCCCGGGCCGGTCATCCGCCACCCGCTCTGCTGACGCCGGGCGGCAGGGCGCGGCTGCTCGACCTGCCGCCCGGCCCGCCGCTCGGGCTCGGCGGGATCCAGCCGTACGAGTCCGCCGCCGTCGGCCTGCCCCCGGACAGCCTGCTGGCGATGTACACCGACGGTCTGCTCAAGGAGAGCCGCGGTTACGGGGACACCGACGCGCGCACCGGACGGCTGCTGGCCTCGCTGGACCGCGCCGGCCCGGAACTGGAGGACGTCTGCGACCGGATCACGGGCGCCCTCCTGCCCGGCGGTCCGCACGACGACGTGGCCCTGCTGCTGGCCCGTGTGCACGCGCTGCCCGAGAACCGGGTGGCCTCCTGGGAGTTCCCGTCCGACTCCTCGGTCGTGGCGCGGGCCAGGGAACTCACCCGCGACCAGCTCGCCGCCTGGGGCATGCCGGAGCTGGACTTCAGCACCGGGCTGATCGTCAGCGAGCTGGTCACCAACGCCGTGCGGTACGGCGGTCAGGGGCCGGTGTGTCTGCGGCTGCTGCGCGACGACTCGCTGATCTGCGAGGTCTCCGACCGCAGCAACACCTCTCCGCGCCTGAGGCGGGCGGCCACGACCGAGGAGGGCGGGCGCGGCCTGTTCCTGGTGGCTCAGTTCACCAAGAGCTGGGGCGCCCGCTACACGTCGCAGGGCAAGACGGTGTGGGCCGAGCAGGTTCCGCAGCGGGAGCAGGCCGAACCGGAGCCGGACGAGCAGACGCTGCTGGCCATGTTCGACGAACCCGGCCGGCCCGCCCCCGCGGGCCCCGACAGACCGCTCCCGCCGGGGACTTGAAGCCGTGACCCGGGCAAAGGCGGGACGCCCCGATACGGTTGCGGCCCCGGGTCTGCGAAAAAGGTCCGCCTCCCGCCCTGTTCTGATTGGATCGGCTCATGAGCGAACCGACCCTCACTTTCGCGGATCAGGCCCAGTGGGAGCAGTGGCTGGAGGAGAACCACGAGAGCGCGGCCGGGGTGTGGGTGCAGATCGCGAAGAAGGCCAGCGGCATTCCGAGCATCACCTACACGGAAGCCCTCGACGCCGCCGTCTGCTTCGGGTGGATCGACAGCCGGCGCGACAAGGTCGACGACCTGTACTGGCGGCAGCGTTTCACCCCGCGCTCCAAGAAGAGCCCCTGGTCCCAGGTGAACCGTGAACGGGCCGAACGGCTGGCCGCCGAGAACCGCATCCGGCCGGCCGGGCAGCGGGAGATCGACGCCGCTCGCGCCGACGGGCGGTGGGACGCCGCCTACGCCTCGCAGAGCAGGATGACCGTCCCGGACGACCTGCAGGAAGCGCTCCTGGAAGTCCCCGGGGCGGCGGAGTTCTTCGCCACCCTCAACAGCAAGAACCGGTACGCGATCCTGTACCGCGTACAGAGCGCCAAGAAACCCGAGACACGCGCCAGGCGGATCGAGAAGTTCGTCACCATGATGGCGAACCGCGAACTGATCTACCCGTGACGATCCGCCGCCCTCGTCCGGCACCGTGCTCTGCCGGCCTCGGCGCTCGTCGGCTTCGCTCTGCTTCTCGTGGGTGCCGGCGCTCTGCCCGCCATGCTGCCGGTGGGCAGAGCTCTCGACCGCTGGGGTCTGAGGCCGGGGAGCGTGTCAGCGGTGTGTGGCAGCATCCGCGGAATGACGAGTACAGGAATGAGCCGCGGTCTGGACCTGCTCCGAGGGGGCGATTTCCCCTTCTACACGCTGACCTTTGTGCGGGACCTGCCCCCTGCGGAGCTGCTCGCCCGCATGGGGGTCGATCCGGAGACCTTGGCGCTTCGCGACGCCGTGGACCTGTCGGACGACTTGGGTGACGACCTCTTCGACGACGAGGAACCCGTCGTCACCAGCGGCATCGACGGCGCGTGGACGTGGGCGTGGGAACAGGGTGGTATGCACGGACTCGACGAGGGGATCCTGAGTCGTGTCTCCGCGGGTACGGAAGCCGTCGTGCTCCACCACAACGAGAAGCCGATGCACTGGTTCACGTACGCGGTGGGCGGCGAGGTCGTCGTCGGCTTCCACACGCTCCAGGCGATCGAACCGACCGGGCAGGACCCGGCACGACTGGATGACGCCATGAGGCCCCTCGGGCTCGTCCCCGGCGAGGTCGCGCCTCTGCACAGCGTCCTGGCACTGGCGGAGAACGCTTTCGGCATCCGCCTGCGGCAGCCCGACGACGCCGACGAGCGCTGGAGCGGCAGGCTGCTTCCCCTGCCGGACTGAACGCCCCGAGCGGGCAGCCGGGTCGAGCGTCTGCGGACCGTCCACGCCCGCGGCCCGAACGCCCCGCAGGGCGCACAGCTCACCGGCTCCCCGGAGGACTGGGCCCGCTTCCTCGCCCGCCCGCCGGCGGCGCGGGCGGGCGGCCGGGCGGGCGAGACCGCCGGACACCGTCAGGGGCGCGGTCAGACCGGCAGGCGGGCCGCGATGCCGTCGAGGACGCAGTCCAGGCCGGTCTCGAACTGCCACAGCAGGTCGTCCTTGCGGTCGGCCTCGCCGATGTAGCGCGCGTACATCGGGAAGCGGCCGGTGCTCATGAGCCAGGCCATCTGTGAGGCCAGTCCCGACCGGGCCTCCTCGCGGCTGGCCCAGCCGCGCGTGCTCAGCAGCTGCGTCAGGCCGACCTCCGCACCGACCGCGCCGTGCACGTACGCGGTGACGGTGCTGTAGACCGCCATCGCCGTGTCCGCGTCGAGTCCGAGGCCGTCGAGCGCGGCCAGCGCGGCCTCCGGTACGGCCAGTTGGTTCGGGGTGGGCGCGCACCAGGCCGCCCGGGTCACCCAGGAGTGCCGCAGCAGGACCTCCCGGATCCGCAGGGCCAGCGTGCGCATGGTCGTGCGCCAGCCTTCCGTTCCGTCCGGCAGGTCCAGTTCGCCGTAGACGGAGTCGACCATCAGCTCGATGAGCTCGTCCTTGCCGGTGACGTAGCGGTATGCGGCCATGGGAGCCACGCCGAGCTCGGTGGCCAGGCGCCGCATGGTGACGGCGTCCAGCCCCTCGGCGTCGGCGATGCCCACCGCCGCCTTGGCGATCCGCTGCGGGGTGAGCGTGGTGCGGGGGGCCGGTGCCGGGCGTTCGAGGCGTTCCCACACGGAGACGTGGTCCCGTTCCTCGGTCTGTGCCGGTCTCTGCTGGGCGGCCATCGCCTGGGTTCCTTCCGCCGGACGGTGCTGCGTACAGCGTATCAGGAGTAGACAACGTACACACCGACGTATACGTTGTACGCGAAAGATACGTCGTACACACCCTGGAGGTGCTTTCCATGACCGACGTGACCGGCGGCCCGCTGCGGACCGCGGTGATCATCGGCAGTACGCGGGACGGACGGTTCGGTCCGGTCGTCGCCGACTGGATCACCGGGCACATCGCCCAGCGCGAGGACATGACGGCCGACCTGGTCGACCTCGTCGAGACGCCGCTGCCGACCGTCTTCCCCGCCTTCGGCCAGACCCCCTCGGACGAGGTCATGGCCCGGCTCGGCGCGGTGACACCGCGGCTCGCCGCGGCCGACGCCTTCGTGATCGTCACCCCGGAGTACAACCACAGCTTCCCGGCGCCGCTGAAGAACGCCATCGACTGGCACAACGAGCAGTGGCATGCCAAGCCGGTCGGCTTCGTCTCCTACGGCGGCCTCGCCGGCGGCCTGCGCGCCGTCGAACAGCTCCGCGTGGTCCTCGCGGAACTGCACGCGGTCACCATCCGCAACACCGTCAGCTTCCACAACTACGGCGAAGTCTTCGGCCCCGACGGCAAGCCGGCCGACCCCGGCTGCGACGCCGCGGCCAAGGCCATGCTCGACCAGCTCACCTGGTGGGCGCACGCGCTGCGTGACGCCAGGCGTGTCCGCCCGTACGCCGCCTGACGGCCCGCCACTCGCGACCCGGGGACAACGATGAACGACAGCCCGACGCCCACTCCCGCGTCCGACCGCCCCGCCTTACCCCGGCTCGGTGTCTTCGGACTGATGCTCGGCATCTTCCTGGCGACGCTCGACGGACAGATCGTCAGCACCGCGCTGCCCACGATCGTGGGCGACCTCGGCGGCCTGGACCACTTCTCCTGGTCGGTGACGGCGTACCTGCTCACCATGGCCGCCGCCACGCCTCTCTGGGGCAAGCTCGGCGACCTCTACGGCCGCAAGGGCGCCTACACCAACTCCGTGCTGCTGTTCCTGGTCGGGACGGTGCTGTGCGGCCTGGCGCAGAGCATGGGGCAGCTCATCGCCTTCCGGGCGGTCCAGGGCCTCGGCGCGGGCGGCCTGATGGTCGGGGCGCTCGCGGTCATCGGTGTGCTGGTGTCCCCGCAGGAGCGGGGCCGCATCCAGTCGATGGTGGGCGTCATGCTGCCGGTGTCGTTCGTCGGCGGACCCCTGCTCGGCGGATTCATCACCGACCACCTGGACTGGCGCTGGACGTTCTACGTCAACGTCCCCGTCGGCCTCGTCGCCCTGCTGGCCGTCGCCAAGGGCGTACGACTGCCCGCACACCGCGTCAAGGGGCAGGTCGACTACCTCGGCGCGATCCTGCTGACCACCGGCATCCTGGCCCTCACCCTCCTCGCCGGCTGGGCCGGCACCACCTACGCCTGGACGTCCTGGCAGATCGCGGCGCTCGCGGTGGCGGTCGTGCTGAGCCTCGCCTGGTTCGTCCGCGTGGAACAGCGCGCCGCCGAACCCATCACGCCGCCGCGGCTGTTCGCCGGCCGGGAGTTCACCCTCGCCCAGGTCCTCAGCTTCCTGGTCGGCGCGATCCTGGTGTCCGCCGTCAACTACCTGCCGCAGTACATGCAGTTCGTCCACGGCGCCTCGTCCACGGTCAGCGGCATGCTGATCCTGCCGCTGATGCTCGGCATGCTGACGGCCCAGCTGACCACCGGCCGGCTGATGGACCGCGGAGGCATGGAGCGCGTCGTGCCGCTCACCGGCGGCACCGTCACCGTCGTCGGCACGCTGCTGCTGCTCCTGCTCGGCCCCGGTACGCCGCTCGCCGCGGCCTCGGCACTGACCCTCGTCGTCGGAGTCGGTGTCGGAGCCCTCATGCAGAGCACCCTGCTCACCACCATGAACAACGCCGCCCCGCGCGACATGGGCGCCGCGACCGGCACCGTCACCCTGGTGCGTACGATCGGCGGCTCCCTCGGTGTCGCCGTCCTCGGCGCCGTGCACAGCGGCCGCATGTCCGACGTCCTGACCGGCGGGCTCGGCCCGGCCGCCGAGGAACGTCTGACCGCCGGCGGCGAGCTGACCCCCGCGCTGCTGAAGGACATGCCCGCCGGTGTACGCCACACCGTCGAAGAAGCCGTCAGCAGCGGACTGCACGGTGTCGTGGCCGGCACGGTCGTGCTGTCCGTGATCGCACTCGCCACCGCGTGGTTCGTCCGCGCGGCCCCGGCCCCCTGCCCGGTGACGGCGAAGACCGTCACCGCAAGCACCCCGGAGACGGACTCCGTCCGCACTCCGCCCGCGGCCTGAACGCGGGCCGGGCCACGTCCGGACGCCCCCGGCACCGGGACGGTCCCCGCCCGCACCCAGGCTGCGCCGATCTGTCCGACCCGTCCGACACCCATCCGAGCCGCCGACCGCACGGCGAATCCCCTCCCCCGTCACCGAGGCGGTCGGCTCCCTACCGAAGGCAGAAACCGATGCCCACGAATCCGGTCGAGCGTGCCAAGGACATCCTGGTCCGCCCCTTCTCCCTGGGCGGCCTCGACCTGCCCAACCGCGTCGTGATGGCGCCGATGACGCGCGAGTTCTCCCCCGGCGGCGTTCCGGGCGAGGACGTGGCGCGCTACTACGCCCGCCGGGCGGCGGGCGGCGTCGGCCTGATCATCACCGAGGGCACGTACATCGGCCACGACTCCGCGGGCGACAGCGCCCGGGTACCGCGCTTCCACGGCGACGACGCGCTGGCCGGCTGGTCCGCGGTGGCCGACGCGGTCCACCGGGAGGGCGGCAGGATCATGCCGCAGCTGTGGCACGTCGGCATGGACCGCACCGCCGGCAACCCGCCCGTGCCCGACGCCCCGCGGATCGGCCCCTCCGGCATAGCCCTGGACGGCACGCGGTCGGGCCACGCGATGACCCGGGCCGACATCGACGACGTGGTCGCCGCCTATGCCTCCGCCGCCGCCGCGGCCGAGGCCCTGGGCTTCGACGGCGTCGAGATCCACGGCGGACACGGCTACCTCATCGACCAGTTCCTGTGGTCCCGCACCAACCGGCGCACCGACGGCTACGGCGGTGACATCACCGGCCGCACCCGCTTCGCCGCCGAGATCGTCGCCGCCTGCCGGGCAGCCGTGTCCGGCGATTTCCCGATCTCCTTCCGGCTCTCCCAGTGGAAGGTGAACCACTACCGGGCCAGGATCGCCGAGACCCCGCAGGAACTGGAGACCCTCCTCGGCCTGCTGGCGGAGGCCGGCGCCGACGTCTTCCACTGCTCCACCCGCCGCTTCCACCTCCCCGAGTTCGAGGGCTCCGGCCTCAACCTCGCCGGCTGGGCGAAGAAGGTCTCCGGCAAGCCCGCGATCAGCGTCGGCTCGGTGGGGCTGAGCAACGAGTTCCTCCAGGTGTTCCAGGGCGAGCAGGCCCGCACCACGGACATCGAGGAGCTGCTCGACCGCATGGAGCGCGACGAGTTCGACCTCGTGGCGGTGGGCCGTGCCCTCCTGGGCGACCCCGAGTGGCTGGCGAAGGTCCTCTCCGGGCGCCACGACGAGCTCAGGCCCTTCCACGTGGGGCTTGTCGGCAGCCTCGGCTGAGCCGCGGGGAACGATGCCGGACGGTCGCAGGAAGTCGATCCGGCCGGCGGCCGAGCGGCTGCCGGCCGGTGACACGCAGGGGCCGCGGCACGGCGGAACGGTTCGCTGTCGGGCGGGGCCTCTCCTTCGGCCCTCTCCTTCAGCAGGATTTCATCGGTTTTGCAGCGGCCCGGGGCAGTGTTGGCGGCGCCGAAGAGGACGCGCACGCGCTTTCCGCGCAGGTCCTCCGGACACCGTCGAACGGCTCCGGGCCGTCAACGCCTGCGATGACGAGTCAGATCCGTACGCCTGTCCGGCCGGGGCCGGACCACCTCCACACCCACGGGGAACTCCATGAAGATCCGACCGGACCGCGCCGCCCTGATCGCCCTTTCCGCCGTCGTCCTCACCGCCTGCTCCTCCTCCGCGCAGGAACTCTCGTACGGCGGGAAGGCCACCGGCGAGGACCTCGAAGTGACCGTCCTGGAGGTGGAGGAGGGCAGTGCCGGCGACCTGTCGGTACTGCAGAATCCCGAGCGGTATGCCGGCCGGACGCCGTACTACGTCCGCTACCGCGTCACCAAGGCCGCGGACGGGGCCGCCGAATGGCCCGACCTCGACGTCCTGGGCGACGACGGGCGGCTCACGCATCTGAGCATCATGTCCGGTCTCCCTTCCCCGACCGTCGACGCGGACGGCAACCTCACCATGGAGGCGGCACCGGAGTTCACCAGGTGCAATGCCGATGACACGGACACGAAGGACTTCGCCGTCGCCCCGAAGGGCAAGAGCTACGAAACGTGCCGCATCTACCTCACCGACGAGGGCGGGACGGGCCCGGACCGGGTCGAGTGGCTGCCCCGTTCCGGCAAGGACGACCCGATCGCCGTCTGGAAGTGACGCCGCCGGACGCCGGCGCGTCCGGAGATCCTCGCCTCCTGGCGGCGTTCACGGTCGCTCGGCACCGACCGTGGGAAGGCCGCCCTGCCGGTCGAGAGCGACCTGGATCCCGGCTCCCGGCCGACCCGCGGCGCAGTCCCCGTGTCAGGGCTGGAACCGGGGCTGGGCGAGGGTGCGTTCGATGTGGTCCAGGGAGGCCCCGGCGAACCGTTCGAGGAGCGCGTCCCGTTCCCGCCGGGTCGGTCGCGACGGCCGGGGCCGGGTGTGCGGTGCGGTGAACCAGGCGAGGGCGAGAGCGCGGACGGCCCGGTCGAGCTCCGTGGTGCGGACGATCTCCCCCTCGTGGTCGCGGACGGTGTAGCCGCCGTCGTGCTCCTGGAGGACGAGGTCGGGTTCGGGGCCGCCGCCCAGGGCGAGGAGCGTGCCGGGGCCGTAGGGCGGGGCGAAGACGTCGTAGACGCCCGGGGCGTCGTGCCAGTCCGCTTTCGCGTCGGCGAGCCAGCGGGCGATCCGCGGCAGGTGCGCGCGGTCGAGCGGAACGGGGAGGCTGTCGGTGGTCCGCTTGCCGAGCAGGGGCGGACCGGCCGGGTCTGCCAGTGAGCGGCGGATCTCCTCGAAGGTGCCCCGGCACAGCTTGGCGAACGGCAGGAGCAGCCCGTACAGGGCGGGGCCCCGGACGTGGTGTTCCCGCCCGTCGGCGTACCGGCTCACGGCCGGTTCTCGGCGCGTGCCTCCGAGGACGACCGTGGGGTCGACGTCGAACCGGGTGAGGCGTGGGCGGCGGATCCGGTGGCGGTCCCGGGAGAGGGTGAGGAGCAGGAGGCGGGCCAGGTCGGGGTAGTGCGTGGCCTCGGTCGTCGCCCGGCCGCCCCGGTTGCGGTGCGTGAGCGTGTAGCCGTGGGCGGCGCGGCACACCGTCCAGTCGAGCTCCATGTCGCCGACCCGGAGCAGTACGTCGTCGTGTGCGGGCCACACGTCCGTCCCGGACTCCTCGGCCAGGAGGGCCGCCAGCGCGGGGGCCTGCGTCTCCTCCAGCAGATCCGGGGTTGCGGCGGGCGGGGGCGGGGGCGGAGGCCCGGTGCGCTCCGGTCCGTCTGTGCTCATGGGTCCTCCGTGCGGCCGGGCGCCTCCGGCCGGGGGTGACACCGGGGCGTGCGGCGTCCGGTCCAGCCGCCCCGGCACCCCGGGATCGTTCACCGCCGTACCCTACGACGCCTTCGCCCGTCGCCGGCCCGCGCGGGCGTACGGAGCAGCCGTCGTCCCGCTCCTCCCGCCGTCCTCCGCACCCTGGCCGGCGACCGGCGGCAGGCAGGTGCCGTCAGCCTTGTCCGTCACGCCCTCTAAGCTTCGCCGCATGTCTGCTCTCTCCGATTTCGCCGCAGCCTTCCACTCGCCGGAACGGCTCCGTCAGTGGCTGCGCGGCCTCACCGTCATCGAGACGTGCCTCGACTCCCGGTGGCCCCGCTACACGTACACACCGGCCGGTGAGAGCGGCTTCGAGCACTTCGCGTTCGAGAACGGCGGCGGCGACGGCTACCACGTCTTCTTCGGCCCGTCGCTGGCCTTCTTCCGCGCCTTCGACCACGAGTCCCCCCTGAGTCCCTACGCCGGCGGCGCCCTGTGGCCCGGCCTGCTCGACGGACTCCCGGAGCCCCTGGAACCGCTGACCCGCCTCCCGCAGGACGAGAGGTCGTACCCGGCCATCACGCTGGCGCTCTGGCACGACGGCGCTTCCTGGTGTCACGGCTCCCCGCAGCCCCGGGACGGCGAGGAGCCCGAGCTCACCGACTGGGTGCTCGGTCCCCTGCGGCGCAACTTCAGCCCCGCCTCGGTCGCCGGTCACATGCAGGACTTCCACGGGCGCCGGGTGGGTGCCATGGCCGTGGGCTCGGTCCTGCGCAAGGAACCGGTCACCCCCGAACTCATCGGCCGCATCGCGCCGGACGCGGACGTCGACCGCGTGCTGGAGACGGTCCGCGCACTGGACGGGTGACTCCCCGCGGCCGGGGGTGCCCCGGCCGCGGGTGATGAGCCATGTTCCGCCCGACGATCAGCAGTGAGCCTCCGCCACTCTGAAGATCGCTGGTCAGCAGGGCTGGTGTGACCGTGTTCCGGGGTCCGCGAGGGCGCCGAGGCCGGCGGCGCGCAGGTGGGCCGGGACAGTGCCCGACGGCCGCCGGAGGCACCGTGGTCACGTTCGTGCTGCACCGTTCCGGGCTGCTCCTGCCGGCTCGCCCCGGGCTCCGATTCCGGTCAGCAGGTCCGTGGGGTGTCGCCGTCCTGACCGGCCGAGTGAAGCAGTTCGATGACACGTTCCTCGTACCGGACGCGGGCCGGGGAGAAGTCGTACGGCATCTTGCCGATGGCCTCCGTCGGGCTCGTCCTCGCCTCGCCTTCCTCCTCGCCGGCGTGCTCGTCCTCCTGGTCCAGGAGGAGATCGAGGGCCTCGTCCAGGCCGGATCTGTCGATGGCGGCTCCCAAGGCGGCCTCATGAGCACACCGCTGGGCAGCCAGGTCTTCGATGAGGGGGTCGTCGGGGGACACGGTGTCGTCCAGGGCCGCCTCGGCCTCGGCCAGGCGGTCTTCCTCGGCCCGCAGCTGGGGGTGGGTGGCCAGGACGATGAACCGGTTGGCCTGGACGGCGGCGCCCAGGGAGCCGAAGACACGCTCCGTGACCAGAAGGGTATCGAGATCGGCCGGGCGCAGGGACCCGGGCGGCAGATCACGCAGGCGGCCACTGACCGGCGGTGAGAGCAGGCCCAGGGGGCTGCCCACCTCGCGGAGGCGGTGCACGGCGGCCCGCTGGTCTTCGATGGCGGCCGCCTTGGAGGCGAGGGACTCCTCCAGCCGGGCCAGGGAATGCTCGATGCCGGTGGCGCCCTCGAAGCCGGCCCGGATGTCGTCCAGGGAGATACCCGCATCAGCCATCCTGCGGATCCACAGCAAGCGGATCATGTCGTCGTATGTGTAGCGGCGGCGGCCGTCGCTGCCGCGTTCTGGTTCGGCGAGGAGCCCGATGGCGTGGTAGTGGCGGATGGCGCGGGGTGTGGTCCCGGCGAACGCGGCGGCATCGCCGATCTTGACCCGGCGGGGAATCGCAGGAAGGGGCATGCGCGGAAACCTCTCGATGTCGTGCTCGCCGCCTACTGGACCACATGCCGCTACGGCACATGCAAACCGTTCCCCACCCCGCTGCCAAAGGCGCGCCCCGCGCTCCCGCACCGTCAAGGGGCGTACGGATCGCCGCACGGGCAGAGGAAACGTCCCGGACAAGCAGACTCGGGAGCAGAGCAGGGGTAACGAGGTAGGCGCGATCCGCAGCGTGCGCAGGAGGGTCACGCTCATGCTCCCGTGGTCGAGCCGGGGCGGACGATCATCAGGATGACGACGATCACCCAGAGGACGTTGAAGACGCCGGTGAGCATGGTCAGCCGTTTCGCCGCGGCGTGCGGCCCGTCCCCCTGGGCGGACGAGTCCGGGGTGGTCGCGAGCAGGCGCTGCTGGCCGGGCAGGATCACCAGGGCCAGCAGGGCCGCCGCGGCCACGGTCAGCACGAGCGAGGTGAGCAGCCAGGCATCGGTGAGGACGCCGAGCGCGACAGCGGTGGCGAGGCCGAAGAGCGGCACGGCGAGACCGGCGACGGCGTAGCCGCGGCAGATCCGGTGCAGGAGCGCGGCGATCGTGGCGGCCCGGGTGTCCGGCTCCTCGCCGCCGGACGCCCGCAGTGCGTAGCGGGGGAACATCGAGGCGGCCACGGTGATCGACCCGACCGCCAGGATCGCCACGAGGACATGCAGGGACAGCAGCACCTTGGCCACGGGAGGAGCCTCCAGCCGGAACGCGAATGTGTTGGCTGCCAATACATACACTGCCTACAGTGTTTTTGGGTAGGCTGCCTACTCATGAAGGCAGACGCGGTGCGAGGGCACCTGGACGGACTGTTGCTGGCCGTGCTCGAGGAGGGCCCGCTGCACGGGTACGCGATCATCGCCGCGGTCCAGCAGCGCAGCGGCGGCGTGCTCGAGCTGCGCACCGGCACGATCTACCCGGCGCTCAACCGGCTGGAGCGGCTCGGGCTGCTGAGCAGCAGCTGGCAGTCCTCCGGCGAACGGCGGCGGCGCTGTTACGAACTCACCGACGCGGGGCGGCACTTCCTGGCCGGTGAGCGGAGTGCGTGGAGCGAGTTCACGGCGGCGATCGGCGCGGTCCTGGATCCCGCCGGCACCGCGCGGCCCGGGCTGGCCACGTGAACGCCGCGGGCCGGCGGGCCGACCCCGTCGAGGAGTACGTCGCCACCCTCTCGGCGGCCCTGCACGGTCCCGCCCGGGTCAAGGCCCGGATGCTCGAGGAGATACGCGACGGCCTCGTGGACACGGTGGCGGCGTACGCCGACGACGGGATGCCCCACGGGCAGGCCGCCCGCCGGGCGGTACGGGAGTTCGGGACCCCCGACGAGCTGGTGCCCAGCTGCCAGCGGGAACTGGCCATCGCCCAGGCCCGCCACACCGCCCGGGCCGTCGCGCTCACCGCGCCCTTCCTGATCGCCTGCTGGTACCTGGCCCGGGCGGCCGGTCACGGTCGTTCCCGGCAACTGGCGGAGACGGCCCAGCTGTTGGCCGTTCACCTGGCCGGTGTCGCGATCCTCGCCGCGCTGCTCGCCGCGGCGACGCCGGCCGTCACCGGTTCCCTCGCCCGCCGGCTGCCGACGCCGCACCGGCTGCCGCTCGTGGTCGCCTGGGCCGGCACGACCGCCAGCGTGGCCATGGCGGTCGCGACGCTCGCGCTCGCCGTCGCCTCCGTCCTGGCCACGAACTGGCCGCTGCTCGCGTTCGCCGGTGTGCTGGCGGCCGTGTCGCACGCCTGGGTGGCGGCCTCGGCCCGCGCCTGCCGCCGCTGTGCGCGCGTGCCGGTCCTCTCTCCCGGCGTCTCCCCGCTGCACGGCTGACACGCCCGGGTCTCCGACGCCGCGGCCGCACCGGCGCACCGGTCGCGTCGGCGTGCCGGTCGCGTCGGCCACCGCGTGGTCGCTGCGGCGTCCGTTCCGCGGTGTCGCGGTGCCCTCCTCACGCCCTCAGCAGCGGGTTGGGCAGCGGGCGGTAGCGGGCCGCGGCGCCGTCCGCGGCGGTCCAGCGGAGCAGGAGGTTGGTCTTGGCGGGCAGGGCCGGGGCGGCGAGGAGGGCCGGGATCTCGGGCAGGTCGTGACGGGCCAGGGCGGCGCGGAGGGCGGGCCGCGGGTCGAAGCCGGGGTGGTGGTCGGCGAGGGCGCCGGCGATCTCCAGCAGGTGGTTGACGATCAGGCAGTACACCAGCCGTTCCCAGCCGGCCGCGCGGGGCGTGTCGGGGAGGAGTTTGACGCCCTCGGCGTCCCGGAAGAGGGCCTGGACGGGTGTGCCGTCCGCGTCCACGGCGACCAGCGTGTTCTGCAGGTGTGCCTCCAGGACGACGCCGTCGTCGGCGAAGGCGGTCAGCACGGGCGGGACGACCGCGTCGAGGTAGGCCGTCCACCAGGCCGCCGGGTCCGGCACGGCCGCCAGCGGGCTGCCGGGGAAGCCCTCCACGAGGGCGGCGGCGAGCAGCGGGGTCGCGCCGGGCAGCAGGCGGGCGCGCAGGCCGTCGCGGACGACGACGGCGAGCTCCTCGAAGGCGAAGTCGGCGGTGCGGTGGCCGCGGTCGGCGAGCCAGACCGCCGGGGGGCCGACCGAGACGAAGGCCTCCGTGACCGCCGTGTCGGTGCGGCGCAGTCTCAGCAGGTCGTGGCGCCACAGGCGACGGATGTCGTTGGTGATGCGCACGTCGAGGCTGAACTTGAGGAAGAGGTCGTCTCCGTCTCCGGGCGGGCACCGGGGCGCGTACACCGTGCGGATCGCGGCCGTGGGCCACACCGGGAACGCGGTCGTGCCCAGCCGGATCAGCCGTCCGTCGGCGAAGGCCGGGGCGAGGGCGTCCGCCGTCAGGGCGAGCTGCCAGGGGTGGGCGGGCAGCAGCCGGTAGCCGGGCGGGGCCTCGCCGAGGGCGTCCAGGGCGGTGGTGTCGCCCTCCTCGACGACCGTGTCCGCGCGCACGGCGAGCAGCGCCAGCGGGAAACGGGCGTACGCCTCGGGCGCGTAGGGCAGCCAGTCGGCGTGCGGGCCGCCGCCGCGCGCCTTCGGGGCGGGGTGGTGGGTGTGACCGGTGAGCAGGGACTGTTCGGAGCGGATGTAGGGGTCGTCGGGCGGGGTGGCCCGGGCGCGCGCGGTCAGCAGGGCGGCCACCGCGTCCCGGCTGTCGGTCATCTCGACGGGGAGTTCGTGGTTGTCCAGGCCGGTGTGCCGGCGCAGTTCCTCGGCGACGAGTTTCACCAGCCCGGCGTGGTCGAGGCGGTGCCAGGCGCCGGCCGCGCGTACTTCCGGCTCGGCGGGCCGGCGTCCGCCGCGGACTCTCAGCAGCCGGCCGCCCGGCAGCCGGTACACCGGACGGTCACCGGAGGCCGGACGGTCGCCGGAGGCCGGGAGGGGTTCGGCGATCTCCCGCAGCAGGCAGTTGAGGAGGGGCACCGTCGCACAGGCGTCGGCGCGTTCCGCGACGGCGTCCGGGGAAGCGGCGTCGGCGTCGGCGGGGGTGGGCAGGAGATCCACGCGTTCCACTCGTTCCCTACGGTCTGAAAGGGCGGAGACGAACAGTATGTGTTCCGTGGTCCCTTCGCCGTGACGCCCTGTCCGCAAACCGGCTCGTTCCCGCACCCGCATCCGCATGTATCCGAGGAGTCCGCCCGTGCACCGTCCCGTCACCGCCGAGGCCGAGGTCGCCGACGAGCTGGCCGCCGTCCGGCCCGGTCTCCTGCCCCGGTACACGGACGGGCTGCCCGGTGCCCGCGCGGCCGTGCTGACCCGGCTGTGGCGGGCGTTGGCGTACGAGCCGCTGCCGTGGATCACCGGCCGGGAGTCCGTGGGGGACGGGCTCGTGCTGCGCCTCGCGGACGGGCGCCGGCTGTACGGTCCGGCCGCGGACCCGTACCGCACCTCCGCGTACGTCCGCGCCGTACGGCTCGAGGAGGCGTCGTACGACGATCCGGCGCGGCTGATGACGGTTCTCGCCGTGCCGCACTCCGCGGGTTTCGCCGCCGAACTCGGCCACAGCGTCGCGTCGTTGGCGCTGTCGCGGACGGGCCGGTACGGGCACTCTGACAATCACCCGGACGAGTGGCCGGACAGTGACTGGGGGTGGGAGCAGCGGGTGACCGACGGGCACCCGTTCCACCCCAACTGCCGCTCCCGGCCGGGTTTCTCGGTGGCCGAGCAGTTCGCCTACGGGCCCGAGCACGGGCCGGTGGTGGAGCTGGGGCTGGTGCCGGTCCCGGCGGACGGGTGTCTGGTGTCGGGACGGTGGCCGGAGGAACTGCGGGACGGGGAGCGGCTGTTGCTGCCCGTGCATCCGTGGCAGGCGGCGCACGTGCTGAAGCGGACGGGCGGGGAGGCGACGCTGGCCGCGCGTCCGCTGATGTCGCTGCGCACGCTCGCCGTGCCCGGCGGGCCGCATGTGAAGACGGCGCTGAGCGCGCGGCTGACGTCCTCGGTGCGAGACATCTCCGTCGCCTCCGTCGCGGCCTCGGACACCCTGTCGGCGTTCGGGCGGGCGATGGCGGCGCGCACGGACGGGCTGCTGGACGTCACCCGCACGCTGGGCGCGGCCACCGCGCACTCCCCCGACCTGGCCGCCGTCCTGCGCGAGTCGCCCCGGGTGTACGCGGCGCCCGGCGAGCACGTCGTCCCGGTGGCGGCGCTGGCGACCACCGGGCTGCCCCGGTCCCCCGGGTGGACGGCCGCCTTCGCGCGCCTGTGCCTGAAGGCGGGGCTGGGACTGCTGGAGCTGGGCGTGGCGCTGGAGGCGCACGGGCAGAACCTGCTGGTGGTGCTCTCGGCGTCGGGCGAGCCGCTGCGCCTGGTCTACCGCGACCTGGCCGACATCCGCGTCAGTCCGGAGCGCCTCGCCCGGCACGGTGTGCGGGTCCCGGAGCTGCCCGCCCGGATGGTCAGCGACGATCCGGTGGTCCTGCGCCGCAAGCTGTTCGGCTCGCTGGTCGCCGGGGCGCTCGCCCAGACCGCGGGGTCGGCGGCGGCGCTCGGGGCGGCACTGGAGGCGGCCCTCGGCGATGTGCCGTCCGGTCCGGACCTGACGGCGCTGCGGGAGGAGCCGCTGCCGGTGAAGGCACTGACGCTCATGCGTATGTCGCCGGGGAGCGGCGGGGACCTGTGGGCGCGGCTGCCCAATCCCCTGACCACGGGGTGAACGCGCGGCGTCCCGCCCGCTACGTTTTGGATCACGACCGTACCGGTCAATAGGATCCGCCGATGATCACAAGAAAACGGCTGGCGGCGGGCGTATGCGCTCTGCTCGCCGCACTGACGGCCGGGATCGCCCTCCCGGCCGGGGCGGCCGCCGGTGAACCCACGGGCGAGGACGCGCCGAAGGTCGACCTCGTGCTCGACGTCAGCGGCTCGATGCGGACCCGGGACATCGACGGCGGCACGCGGATGGCCGCGGCGAAGCAGGCGTTCAACGAGGTGCTCGACGCGACGCCCGAGGAGGTGCGGCTGGGCATCCGGACGCTCGGTGCCGACTACGCGGGCGACGACCGCAGGACGGGCTGCAAGGACACCGCGCAGCTCTACCCCGTCGGCCCGCTGGACCGCACCGAGGCCAAGACGGCGGTCGCGACCCTGTCGCCCACCGGCTGGACGCCGATCGGCCCCGCACTGCTCGAGGCGGCCAAGGACCTCGACGGCGGCGACGGTTCCAAGCGGATCGTGCTGATCAGCGACGGCGAGGACACCTGCGCCCCGCTCGACCCGTGCGAGGTGGCCCGCGAGATCGCCGCCAGGGGCATCGGGCTGACCATCGACACCCTCGGCCTGGTCCCCAACGTCAAGATGCGGCAGCAGCTCAGCTGCATCGCCGAGGCGACCGGCGGCACCTACACCTCCGTGCAGCACACCGATGAACTCGCCGACAAGGTCAACCAGTTGGTGGACCGCGCCGCCGACCCGGTGGTGACGCCGGTCGCCGTCGAGGGCGCGGACGCCTGCGCGAAGGCGCCGGCCCTGAGGTCCGGGCTCTACACCGACCGCGAGGAGTTCGGGAAGCAGCGCTGGTACCGGGTGGACGTGCTGCCCGGCGAGGAACTGCGCGCCTCCGTGAGCGTGTCCGCCGACCGGACCGTCAACCCCTCCTACGGCGTGCTGCTGCGGGCGGTCACGGTGCACGGCCGGGAGATCGTACGCGGCGAGGCGGCGGACAACGGCCGCACCGACACCGTCTCCACCGGGCTGCGCTACCCGAAGCCGGAGACCGACGACGCGGACGACACCAAACCGGCCGCGGAGACGGTGTGCCTCCAGGTCGCCCACTCCTTCTCCGCCGCGCCCGGCGTGAAGACCACCCCCGGCCTGCCGCTGGAGCTGACGGTCGATGTCGTGGACGGCCCGGGCGACGCCGACGACGTCGCCTCCTTCGGCCTGGGACGCGGCTGGTGGCTGCTCGGCCTGCTGGTGCTCGTCGGCTTCCTCGCCGGCCTGCTGTGGGGCTGGCTGTCGCGCTGGCGGCTCGCGGTCTGGAGGACCAACTGATGCGTGTCATACGAGCGTTGAGTTCCGCCGTACTGCTTCTCGGTCTCGCCGCGGTACCCGCCGCCGCCGACTCCTCGCCCTCCGCGAGCCCGTCGGAGGACGACGGCGCGCCGTCCGCGGCGGGCACCTCCTTCCGCACGGCGACGGAGATCGCGCAGGGACAGCGGGCCACGGCCGACGCCTCCGCGGGCGACTACCTGTACTGGTCGTTCCCCGCGGACGCCGCACAACGGCCGACCGTCAAGGCCACCGTGAAGCTGCCCGAGACCCACGCCGCCCAGACCTGGCGCATCGACGTCCACGACGGCCTGCGCCGCCGCCAGGCCTGCCAGTGGGGCGCCCAGACCCGCACGGCGGCCGCGGGCACCTCCTCCGTGGAACTGGCCTGCGTGCTGCGCACCGTCCGCGCCTGGTCCGAGCCGTGGGCGAACGACCCGCTGCCCGGCACGTACTACGTCCGGCTGACGGCGGTGAACCTGGCGACGTCCGACCTCGGCGCGCCGGTCGGCGCCGAGATCCGGGTCGACTCCGAGGACATGGGCGGCGCGGCCGCCGTCGACGGCTCACTGGCCGAGCCGCTGGTGCCGGGGATCGCGACGAGGTCCGGCGAGGACGAGGACGGGGACGGTCCGGCCCCGGACCGGAACGCCGTGCTGTCCGCGATCGAGCCCGAGGACGGCTGGTCCTCTGGCTGGTGGTCCGACCGGTGGGTGTGGACCGGGACCGGCGCCGTACTGGCCGCGCTGGCCGGCATCGGCGGCTACGCGCTGACGCGCGGCTCCGGACGCCCGTCGCGGGTGCCGCCGGGCGCCTGAGCACCGGTCAGGAGGCCTGTTCCCCGGGCGGGGGCGGGCCTCCTGCCGTTTCAGGCGGCCCCGCCGAGCACCTCGGCCGCCGCGCCGTCGCCGGTCACCCCGGCCCGCCCGTCCCGCACCGCGTCCCGCAGGTCCAGCTCCCCGCGGCAGACGGCCGCGCACGTCCCCGCGTCCAGCACCAGCCGGGCGTCCGGCTCCCCGGGAGCGGCCCCGTACCCGTACACCGGCCCGTCCTCCGCACCGGCGAACAGGTGGAAGTCGCCTTCCTCCAGCCGGACTTCGACGACCCCCTCCCCCACCCCCGCCGCCCGCAGGGCCCGCAGCAGGGGCAGCGCGAACCAGTGCGCGCGTACGGCATCCGTGGGCCGCCGCTCCCCCAGCTCACCGGCACCCCACGCCCCCAGCGCCTCCAGCACCGGCAGCAACCGGCGCCCGCGCGGCGTGAGTTCGTAGACGTACACCGCTCCGGGCGGTGGCAGCCGACGCCGGGTGGTCAGCCCCTCGCGCTCCATGTCCTTCAGCCGCGAGGCCAGTACGTCCGTGCTGACGCCGGGCAGATCGGCGTGCAGGTCGGTGTAGCGCCGCGGTCCGGCGAGGAGTTCGCGGACGATCAGCAGGGTCCAGCGGTCGCCGACGGCGTCGAGCGCGCGGGCGGCGGAACAGTACTGGTCGTAGCTTCGGCGAGGTGACATGCGACGCAGTGTAGACAAGTTGTTGGACTTTCCAAGCTCCCACTTGGTAAAACCAAGCAACGCCAGGTACCGGAGGGAAACGGCTTATGGAGTTCCGGCAGTCGAACAAGCTGAGCGAGGTCTGCTACGAGATCCGCGGCCCGGTGATCGAGCACGCCGACGCGCTGGAGGCGGCGGGACACAGCGTGCTGCGCCTGAACACCGGCAACCCGGCCGTCTTCGGTTTCGAGGCGCCGGAGGAGATCCTCCAGGACATGATCCGGATGCTGCCGCAGGCGCACGGCTACACGGACTCGCGCGGCGTCCTCTCCGCCCGCCGCGCCGTCGCCCAGCGCTACCAGACCCTCGGCCTGGAGGTCGGCGTCGACGACGTCTTCCTCGGCAACGGCGTCTCCGAGCTGGTCTCCATGGCCGTACAGGCCCTGCTGGAGGACGGCGACGAGGTCCTGATCCCCGCCCCCGACTTCCCCCTGTGGACGGCGGTGACCACCCTCGCCGGCGGCAAGGCGGTCCACTACCTCTGCGACGAACAGGCGGAGTGGTACCCCGACCTGGCCGACATGGAGTCGAAGATCACCGACCGCACCAAGGCGGTCGTCATCATCAACCCCAACAACCCCACCGGCGCGGTGTACCCCAAGGAGATCATCGAGGGCATCCTCGACCTCGCCCGCCGCCACGGCCTGATGGTCCTCGCCGACGAGATCTACGACCAGATCCTCTACGACGACGCCGTCCACCACTCCGCCGCCGCCCTCGCCCCCGACCTGGTCGTCCTCACCTTCTGCGGCCTCTCCAAGACCTACCGGGTGGCGGGCTTCCGCTCCGGCTGGCTCGTCGTCACCGGCCCCAAGCAGCACGCCCGCGACTACCTGGAGGGCCTGACCATGCTGGCCTCCATGCGCCTGTGCGCCAACGCGCCCGCCCAGTACGCCATCCAGGCCGCGCTCGGCGGCCGCCAGTCCATCCGCGAACTGACCGCGCCGGGCGGACGCCTGCGCGAACAGCGCGACGTGGCCTGGGAGAAGCTGAACGAGATCCCCGGCGTCTCCTGCGTCAGACCCAAGGGCGCCCTGTACGCCTTCCCCCGCATCGACCCGAAGGTCCACCCGATCCACGACGACGAGAAGTTCGTCCTCGACCTGCTGCTGCGCGAGAAGATCCAGGTGGTCCAGGGCACCGGCTTCAACTGGCCCGCCCCCGACCACTTCCGTATCCTCACCCTCCCCTACGCGGACGACCTGGAGGCGGCCATCGGCCGGATCGGCCGGTTCCTGAGCGGGTACCGGCAGTGACCGGAGACACCCCGGCAGACGGAAGCCGAGCCCTCTTCCCCCGCCGCGCGAGTGCACACCACCTGCGGGGACACGTGGCGCACCGGCAAGCGGCCCATGTCATCGCACGGGCGTGACGGCGGCAGGGCGGTGGACCTCCAGGACGACCGCGGTGCCTGCCACGGTGCTGTCCTCGTGCATGGTGATCCGCCGACCGGGCCGGACGTGCGTCCAGTGGGAGGGCGTGAGGGGCACGAGGCGCACGGTGGCCCGCCCGCCGGGCTCCAGCACGGGCGCGTTCTCGACCCAGAGCGAGGCGATGCTGACCGCACGGCCACCGGTGGGTGAGACGTGGCCGATGTCCCACATGGGGCGCAGGACACCGGCCCCGGGGACCGGCGTCGTGCGTCGCGACTCACCGGCAGGACGGAGCGTCAGGTCCGCCCGGATCACGCCGTTGCGGATCTCGGAGCACCGCCAATGACACCAGGCCGCGCTCCGCTCCATCCGGAGCTGCTCGGCCGCTTCGGCGAGACTCTCCCAGAACGCCGCCGGGAGCGGGCGGACGTCCCCGAGCTCCTCCAGCAGCCCCAGGGCGACCTCCCACTCGTCGTGGACGAGGTGGTCCCAGATGTCCCGCACCGTGAGGTCGTTCTCGGTGGCGGTCTCTTCCGGAACGATCAGAGAAGCCGCTTCGAGCAGCTCGGGTACGTCCATGCGTCCATTGTCGGTCAGGTTCAACGGAGGTCGGTGAGCAGCGCATTGTGTTCCGGACCGACAGCACGTCGATATGCGGGGCAGCTGCGGTGACTTCACGCGTCGCCCAGAGCAAGCATCATGATCACAAATCCGACGGAGGAACGGCAAAGCCGCTCCTGAACAGCAGGTCAGAAAGTGCCCTCCCCGCCGATGCGGGGTGTTCCGCTGGCGCCGCCGGGCTCGACAGCCACCCGCACAAGACGCTCGGCCGGCAAAGCCCGGCCGAGCGTCTGTCCGACCTGCTCGCAGCTTGATCAGCCCACCACGGTGTTGCAACGCCCCCTACAGCGGACCTCTCTCCCGAGGGGACACCCGGTAGACAGCCCGCCTACGGCAGGGAGTGGAACCACCGCACCACGGCGGCGGTTCCCGCCTGCTGGGAACCCAGGTGGCGTGAGCCTCCGTAGTCAGGGGTGCCGAGGCCGATCGTCGGGGCATGGACGCCGCGGGCGCGCAGGAGGGCGTGGCAGCGGGCGGTGTTCGCGGTGACGGCCTGCTCGTCGCCATCGGCGTAGTAGAGCCGGATCGGAGCGCGCGGCGTCCAGTCGGCGCACACGCCGTCGGCGATCCGCAGGGCCGCCGCCAGCCGCCCGGTGGGGTGGGCCAGCATCGCCCGGCCTCGGGGCGTGAGGAGCGCGTCGATGGAGTCCGGGGTGCCCGCCTCGACCTCCCGACCGGTGTGTGTGCCGTCCAGCAGACCTTCGATCGTCCGGTCGTACGGCGCACGGAACACCTGGGCCGGCGTGTCGTACAGGTGGTGCAGGCGGTTGAAGGCGACCAGGGTCAGCGCCGCGTAGATCACGCTTGCCTTCGGTTCCGTCTGGCCGGCCAGCAGCGCGGGCAGTTCCGCGTCGCGGAACGCGTACGCGCCGCTGATGGGCGCCACGGCGCGCAGCCGGAACCATCCGTCGGCGCCCTCCTGCAGCGACCGGGCCAGTCCCAGTGCCGCCGAGGCGCCCTGTGAGAAGCCGGTGACCAGTACCTCGCGCCGCAGCTCCCGGCCCTTCGCCGTTACGACGGCGCGGGAGGCGCGCAGCATGTCCAGGGCGGCCGTCGACTCCGAGGGCACGTCCATCCAGGGGTGCGGGCCGGGGCCCAGGCCCAGCCCGAGGTAGTCGGGGAGCACCGTGGCGAATCCGGCGGAGGCGTAGGTCAGAGCGGGGGCCTGGTCCCAGACGCCAGCCGAGACGGAGGCGACGTCGCCCTTGAACAGTTCGGTGCCGTGCGTGAAGGACACGGTCCGCAGCCGCCGTTCACCGCTCCGAGGCAGAGCCAGCAGTCCGCTGGCCGTCGTGGGCCGGCCGTGAGGGTCAACTGTGCGGTACACGATCCGGAAGGTGTCCAGTCCGTACCGTACGGCGCCGGTGTCCCAGGCACCCGCCTTGTCCCCCGCCAGCTCAGCCGCGACCTCGCGGGCGGTGAGCGTGCGCAGGTGCTCGACCGACACGAGCGTGCCCCGTGACAAGTCCGCCGCAACCGGCGCGACAGCGGCGGCCCGGGGTTCCTCCGCTTGCTGTGCGACCACGGCCGTCGTGCCGCTCGCCGTCAGCACCACCGACACCGCCGAGACCATCAGTACCCTGCTCATTCGCTTCATGCCGTGACCGTACGTATCCGCCGCCGCACCCGGCCATCCGGCCAACCCTCCGACGTGTGTGGGGTTTTCCCGAGGAGGCGTTCGGTGCTCGCCACCGCTGTCCGACGACGGCGTTCCCCGCCAACTTGATCCGGCACGCCTGCTTGCGGAACGTGGAGCTCCAAGTACTGCCACTGGACTGCGAGGACAACGCCGGTCTCGATGGACCTTTCCACCTTCTCCGGCTCAGGGAGGGAAAGACGGTGGGACACAACGAGGTCCGGCTCACCAACCGGCTGATCTCGGACTCCCAGGAACGTCGGCGGCGTCCTGCCCGTACCCGTCCTCGATGACGGTGGTGACCGGGGCCTCGACGGCGGCGACGATCCGGCCGATCAGTTCCGGCGCCCGGTCCCGGGTGAGGAAGTCGCCGTCCGGAGGACCCGACGACCAGGCGACGCCGGCACTGGTGGTGGCGATCGCGGGGGCGCCCGCGGCGTCGACGACGCGGGCGCTCGCGACGACCCAGCGTCGGCGAGCGCGAGCGGCGCGGAGGGAGACCGTCGTGTGCCGTCGGAGCACTCGAGGGCCCATGGGAACGGGCCCCGGTGAACTGCCCGCCTCACGAAGAGTTACTTGCAAAGGAAGTGTTGCAACATTTCCTTTGCATAGTTATCTTTGTACGCATGGACGAGCCCCAGGACCCACAGGTCCGCAACCTCGACGCCCGCTCCCTGCGCGGGCTCGCACATCCGCTGCGCATGCGGCTGCTGGACGCCCTGCGCTTCGGCGGTCCGGCCACCGCTTCCCAACTCGCTCAAAAGCTGGGCGAGTCGAGCGGCGCCACCAGCTACCACCTGCGTCAGCTCGCCGCCCACGGCTTCATCGAGGACGCCCCCGAGCGGGGCAAGGGGCGGGAGCGGTGGTGGAAGGCGGCCCACATGGGCTTGCGCTTCGACGACTCCCTGCTCACGGACACCAACCCGGACGTACGCGGGGCTGCGGACATGTATCTCCACGAGGTCGCGACCGCCCAGACCCGGGAGCTGTCGACCTGGCTCGGCAACCGCCAGGCATGGCCGGAGGAGTGGAACCGCACCTGGGACATGAGCAGCGCGACGCTACGGCTGACGCCCGAACTCACCCGGGAACTCGTCGAGAAGATGCATGCGCTCGTCGACGCCTACCGCGATCGGGCCGCGGACGAGGACGACGCCGACACCGCCCAGGTACGCATCCACACGCACGCGTTCCCCCTCACCACGGACTGAAAGGACTCAGCCCCATGCATGCCGAGACCCACCTCGCCCTGCACCGACTCCGCGCCTCCGAACTCCGTACCGAAGCCGACGCGTACCGCCTCGCCACCGCGGCCCGGTGCCCTCGCGGCCTCCGCACCCGCCTCGGCTGGACCCTCGTGGAGGTCGGCCTGCGGCTGGCCGCCGCACCCAGGACCGCAGTCGCTCTTTCCTGATACGGCGCTCGACCGCCCGAGTGCGCCGGTGCTGTGCCGGCTCAACCGCCCGGAGCGTGCTCCACCACGGCTCCGCCCAGCCGGCGGGCCGCGGCCTCACCCGTATCGGTGTCGCAGAACCGGATCGTCCAGTCGGCCGCGGTCACGACGTAGGAGGGCACGTGGTCGTCGTGGCCTGCTCCGTGCCGCACAGCAGCGCGTCGCGCGACTTCTGCCGCCGTGCGCAGCCGACGGACTCCTCCAGCGCGTCGGCGAGTGCGTCGAGGCTCTCGTACCGGGGCGTCTTCGGGATGGCGGGCAGGGGGTGGAGGGGCGGGAGGACGACGGCGTCCACCGCGTCGGCGATCGCCTCGGAGTAGGCCGGGGTGCCGTTCGGCAGCACCCGGCGCCGTTTCGCGTTCCCGACGGGTCAGGGCGAGTCACCGGAGAACCGCCGTCTGGCCGAGGCGGTGGTGCGGGCCGCCGTACGGTGACCGCCCGGCGCTCCGCCCCGGCGCACCCCGGACCGCCCCGGTTCCGGAGGCGGGCCGGGAGGGCTCATCTGCGGTAGCCGAGGATCGTCATCATGCCGCTTTCGGAGTGGTACTGGTTGTGGCAGTGCAGCATCCACAGGCCCGGGTTGTCGGCGTCGAAGTCGATGACCAGTTTCCGGTGCGGCAGCACCAGCGCGGTGTCCTTGCGGGCGCCCATGCCGCCCACGCCGGTGATCGCGAAGGTGTGCCCGTGCAGGTGCATCGGGTGCCACATGTCGGTGGCGTTGATGAGGGAGAGCCGGACCCGCTCCCCGGCCCGCACCGGGTAGCGCTTGCGCACGGAGTAGGGCTGGTGGTCGAACCCCCAGTCGTACTTCTCCATGCTCCCGGTGATCTTGATGCGCATCTCCCGGTCGGGTTCCCGGTCGTCGAGGGCGACGGAGTCGGCGGGCACGAGGCGGCGGGCGGGGACGGTCCTCCTGTCGAGTTCGTCGGGGTGCACGCCGGCCGGGGGCAGGCTCCGCTTCCCCTTGCCGGTGCGCAGTACGGCGAGGGCCCGGCCCTTCTTGCCCTCGGGCAGCGCGACGAGGGGGAAGTCGCCGTCCTCGGCGGTGATCAGGACGTCGTACCGCTCGGCCATGCCGACGAGGAGGGAGTCGGTCGTCGTGTGCCGCACCGGGTAGCCGTCCGTGTGCGTGACCGTCAGCTCGTGGCCGCCCAGGGCGACGCGGAAGGCGGTGTCTGCGCCGGCGTTGATGATGCGCAGGCGGACGCGGGCGCCCGGCCGGCAACGGAAGACCGCGGGGTCGCCGGGGAGACGGCCGTTGATCAGGTAGTGGGGGTGGGCGACGTTGCCGCCGTGGCCGTGCAGCATGCGGCTGTGGGAGTCGCGCAGCACCCGGGAGGGGCCCGCGGACCGTCTGGGCGGCAGCAGCGGTACGGCCGGGCTGCCGGGGGCGGGGCGACCGGGGGCCGGGGGGCCGGCGGCCGGTCGGCCGGGGCCCATGGCCATGTGTCCCATGGCGGCGGCGTCGGGCCGGAGCTGGGTCAGCACCTCGTCGGGGGTGGAGCCCTCGACGCCGTCGAGCCAGTCGTCCAGGAGGACGATCCACTCCTCGTCGTAGGCGAGGGGTTCCCTCGGGTCGTCGACGACGAGCGGCGCGTACAGGCCCCGGTCGGGCTGCATGCCGACGTGGGAGTGCAGCAGGTACGTCCCGGGGTCCGCGAGGACGCAGCGGTAGCGGAAGTCGGCCCCGGGGCGGACGGCGTGCTGGGTGAGGCCCGGGACGCCGTCCATGTCGCAGCGCAGCCGCACCCCGTGGGAGTGCAGCGTGGTCGCGGCGGGCAGCCGGTTGGCGAGCGTCAGGTCGAGCACGTCCCCGGCGGTGACGCGCACCAGCGGGCCGGGGAGCGATTCGCCGTAGGCCCAGCTCCGGACGGACAGCCCACCGAGGTCCAGCGTCGTCTCGGAGGCGGTGAGCCGGTGCCTGCGCACCGGGCCGGAACCGCGTTCCCGCTCGACGGCGTGGACTTCCGGGTCGGAGGGATTGACGTACCCGTGGGGCCCTTCCGGGACGAAGGCCTGGGTGCTTCCCGCTCGTTGGGGTCCGGAGCCGGGCCCGGGGTCCGGGCCCGCACCGGATCCCGGACCGGCCCCCGGGCCGGAGGTGGTGCAGGCCGCCAGGAATCCCGCGCCGGCCATGGCGAGGGGGGTACGGAGCACGGTGCGCCGAGAGACATCGATCATGTCTGCATGAGACATGCCTTCCGGCGACGCGGCCCTGGGGCTGCGTCCGAATGCCCACCATGACGATGACGTATTCCGCCTCCTGGCGTACGGACACGTGACGCGCCCCGCTCGGCGGGAACACTCACGGGTCAGCGATGCGGTCGCCGGGCGGCCGGTCCCGGGGAACGGCCCGTAGCCTGGAAGAATGGGTGATCTTTTTCTTGTGCGGCACGGGGAGACCGAGTGGTCGCGGTCCGGGCGGCACACCGGGCTGACGGACGTCCCGCTGACCGAGAAGGGGCGTGAGCAGGCGCGCGGTCTCGTGCCGCTGATCCGGTCGCACCGGATCGGGGCCGCGTTCGTCAGCCCGTTCCAGCGGGCGCGGGAGACGGCCGAGCTGATCGGGCTGCACGCGCCCCGTATCGATCCGGACCTGCACGAGTGGGACTACGGCGGGTACGAGGGGATCACGACGGTCGAGATCCACCGGACCCGGCCGGACTGGTTCCTGTTCACGGACGGGGTCGAGCCCGGGCCTCCGGAGCATCCCGGGGAGAGTCCGGAGCAGGTCGGCGAGCGGGCCGACCGGGTGCTGGCCCGGGTGGAGGCGGCGTACGCCGACAACGAGGGGTGCGTGGTGCTGGTGGCGCACGGGCACTTCCTGCGGGTGCTGACCGCGCGGTACCTGGGGCTGCCGCCGTCGGAGGGGGCGCTGTTCCAGCTGGGGACGGGAACGCTGTGCCGGCTGGGTACGGAGCACGGGCGGCCGGTGATCGCCGCCTGGAATGTCAGACCTCCGTCGTAGTCTTCGAAGGTGCTGGCCTGTGAGGGGCCGGGAGAGAAGGGGGGACGCCGTGGCACGGCCGCTCACCGCCGCGCAGCGGCGTGTCGTCGATGCCGCCGATCCCGTCACCGGGCGGTTGCGGGGGACGGAGGCGCAGCTCGCGGCGCTGGTGAGGCGGGGGCTCGCCTTCCGGCATCCGCGGCCGCCGCACGATCACTTCCTGACGCCGGCCGGGCATCGGATACGGGAGGCTCCCGCCGAGTCCGAGTCCGAGTCCGAACACGGGGCCGGGCAGGGGGCGGCTCCGGGGCCGGTCGCGCCCGCCGCCGACGACGGGGTGTTCGCCGCGCGGGTCGGCGGGGAGGAGGCCGTGCGGGGCGATGCCGGGCCGGCGCGGCTGCGGGAGGTGCGTGTGGCCTGGGAGGGGCTGCTGGAGCTGCGCCGGATGACGCATCCGGACGGGGCGGTGGACCGGCCGTGCGGGTGGGAGCGGAAGCATCTCGTGCGGGCCGCCGCGCTCGCGCTGGAGGCGGCCGGGCACCGTCCCGCGGGTCCGGACGGCGGTGACGGGTACCGGGTGCGGGCGACACCGCAGCCGGAGGCCGTCGCCGTGTACGAGGCCGACGGCGCGGCGCTGCGGGGCTGCGCGGCCACGCTGGAGGCGGCGGGCTGGCAGGTCGGGGAGCACACCGAGCCGCGTACGCGGGCCCGTTATCTGCTGGCCTCCCCGCGCAAGGTGTGACGCCCGCGCCCGTCCGTCCACCGGTCCCCTCAAGGCTTCCGGACGTGCCGGTGGGTGACCGGGCGGGCGGCGGGTCCGGGGAAGCCCGTCAGGCGTTGTCGCCGGCCCGGAGTTCCTGTTCGGCCCACAGGGTCTTCCCGTCGGTGTCGTACCGGGTGCCCCAGTGCGTGGCGAGCTGCGAGACGATGAACAGGCCGCGGCCGCCCTCGTCGACGGTGCGGGCGTGGCGCAGGCGCGGCGTCAGCGGGCTGGAGTCGTGGATCTCGCAGGTGAGCGTGGAGCCCCGCAGGAGCCGCAGGCGCAGGGGCGGAGTCCCGTAGCGGACCGCGTTGGTGACCAGCTCGCTCACGATCAGCTCGGTGGCCTCGATCGTCTCCTCGCCCAGTCCCCAGCTCCGGAGCCGGTCGCGGACCAGGCCGCGGGCGGCGGCGGGCGCGGTCCGGTCGTGGGGCAGTTCCCATGTCGCGGCCCGGTCGGGCGGGACGACGCCCGTCCTGGCGAGCAGCAGGGCCGCGCCGTCCGGATGGGCTTCGGCGGGCAGGCTGTACACGAGGGCGTCGCACAGTTCCTGCAGCGGACGGTCCGGACGGGCGAGGGTGGCCCGTGCCCCTGCCACCGCCCGGTCGTCGGGCATCAGCGAACCGGTGAAGAAGGCCAGCACGCTGCCTTCGTCGAGTTCGACGGTGGCGAGGGCGAAGGGGGCGCTGTCGTCGGAGAACAGGGGTGGTCCCTCGGGCACGTCGAGGACGACCGGTCTGCCGGCCGGGTCGACGGCGAGCGGCGCGGGATGGCCCGCCCGCGCCATCGTGCAGGTCCGGGTGAAGGGGTCGTAGACCGCGTACAGGCAGGTCGCCGCCAGGGGCTGCCGGTGCAGGGCGTCGCCCGGCGGCAGCGAGCGGCGTTCCTGCGCGAGGCGGTCGGCGGTGTCGTCGAGGTGGGCCAGGATCTCGTCGGGGCCCAGGTCGAGGGCCGCCAGGGCGTGCAGGGCCGTGCGGAGCTGGCCCATGGTGACGGCGGTCTGCAGCCCGTGTCCGGCGACGTCGCCGATGACCAGCGCGGTGCGGGCGCCGGGCAGCCCGATGGTGTCGAACCAGCAGCCGCTGTTGCGTCCCGGCAGCAGCGTGTGCGCGATGCCGACAGCCATCTGCGGGTCGTCGCGCTGAGGCAGGAGCCTGCGCTGGACGGTGGAGGCGATCACGTGGTCGTGGCCGTAGCGGCGCGAGGTCTCGATGCTCAGCGCCAGGTGGGCGGCGGCCGTCAGCGCGAGGACGACGTCCCTCTCGTCGAACGGCTCCCTGCCGGGGCAGCGGTACAGGTTCACCAGGCCCAGGAACGCTCCGTGCAGGTGCAGCGGCGCCACGATCAGGGAGTGTGCCCCGGTCGCCGAGACCACCTGCCCGGCGGCCGGGTCCGCGTGCAGCCAGGGGGTGTCCCGGCCCAGCCGGACGAGCCGGGGCTCGAGGTCGTGGGCGGCGAGCGCGTGCGGCGTGGCCTCGGGCAGGCGTCGCGTCTCCCCCGCCGACGCGGCCCCATCCTTCCCCGTCCTGGCCGCGCGGCGCAGGGTGACGCCGGGCACCACCGGGCTGAGCGGTGCAGTCGTACCGTGCAGGAGCTCGTCCACCACTTCCACTTCGGCGATGTCGGCGAACCGCGGCACCAGCGCCTCGACGAAGCCCTCGCAGATCGTCGCCATGTCGAGGGAGCGGTCCACGTTCTCGCGGACCACGCCCAGCGCGTCCACCCGGGCGCGTGACTTCTCGCGTTCGTCGACGTCGATGACGGCCGCCAGCAGTCCCAGCGGCCGGCCGTCGGCGCTCTCCAGGCGGTGGACGGTGACCGTGAGACTGCGGTCGGGGCCCGGCACGCCCGTGACCTCCCCGCGGACCATGTGGTCCAGGACGGGTACGCCGGTTTCCAGGACCCGGCGCAGCAGCTCCTCCGACCGCTCCGGATCGTCGAGCCGGTACGCCTCGGTGAAGTGCAGCCCCACGATCCGCTCGGGCGCGGCCACGTGGGACAGGGCGTTGACCCGCACCACCCTCAGTTCCGTGTCCAGGATGTGCAGTCCCACCGCGGACTGCCTGAACAAGGTGTCCAGGACGACGCCGCCGATCTCGTCGGCCTGGTGAGCCCCTCGGAACGGAGCACCGGTGTCCGGCACGTCGCACCCCCATCGGGTTCCGCCACCCTTCGGACCGGCAGTTCTACGGCCAGCCTGGGCGCGCCCCCGTCCGGCGCGCCACCGCGCGGCGGCAGACGGGCGAAGCCGGTGCCGGGCAGATGTGCGGGCCGGCGCCTCTGGTGGAGGCGCCGGCCCTGGTAACGGTCCGGGTGTGCCGGGGTGTGTCGTCACGGCGTCACCGTCACGGGGTCACCGCCGCGCGGGAGGATTCGCTGATCTCCTCGCCCGGTTCCATCGGGTGGGTCACGTCCTCCGCGTCCTTCTGCTTCCCGCCGATGTGGTTGAAGACCAGGTTGAGCAGGACGGCGGCCACGCAGCCCGTCGAGATGCCCGAGTCCAGGATGATCTTCGCGTTCTCCGGGAACGAGTGGTAGAACTCCGGCACCGCGATCGGGATGATGCCGACGGCCAGCGAGACGGCCACGATCAGGACGTTGTTGTCCTTGTCCAGGCTCGCCCTGACCAGCGTCTGGATGCCGCTGGCCGCGACCGAGCCGAACAGGACGACGCCGGCGCCGCCGAGGACCGGGCGGGGGACGACGGCGATCAGCGAGGCGGCCATCGGGCACAGGCCCATCAGGACCAGGAAGCCGCCGCCCGCGGCGACGACGAACCGGCTGCGGATCTTCGTCATCGCGACGAGGCC
Source organism: Streptomyces sp. NPDC006384 (assembly GCF_042870695.1). Taxonomy (NCBI): domain Bacteria; kingdom Bacillati; phylum Actinomycetota; class Actinomycetes; order Kitasatosporales; family Streptomycetaceae; genus Streptomyces; species Streptomyces sp. NPDC006384. Next base: position 243,023 of record NZ_JBIAHR010000007.1, on the reverse strand, counting down.
GATGTTCTGTGCGAAGGCGCTGCACATGAAGCCGTTGAAGACGGGGCTGAGGGCCGAGCCGAGGGTGTCGGCGCGCAGGCCGGCCGCGATGGTCTTCTCGTCGGCCTTGCGGTCCACGATCTCGCCGAGGGCGAGCATGTCGGCGGTGGACTCGGTCATCGAGACCACCATCACCACGCACATCGACAGGATCGCGGCGACCTGGAACTGGGGGGCGCCGAAGTGGAACGGGGTCGGGAAGCCGACGATGCTGGCGTCCGCGACCGGGCTGAAGTCCGTGACGCCGAACGGGATGGCGATGAGTGTGCCCGCCACCAGGCCGAGCAGTACGGCGATCTGCTTGACGAAGCCGCGGGTGAAGCGGCGCAGCAGCAGGACGATCACGAGGGTGATCCCGGCCAGTGCCAGGTTGGTCGACGAGCCGAAGTCGTCGGCCTGCGGGCTGGAGCCCTGTGCCCAGCCGAAGGCCACCGGCAGCAGCGATATGCCGATGAGGGTGATGACGGTGCCGGTGACGACCGGCGGGAAGAAGCGGATCGCCTTGCTGAAGAAGGGTGCCGCGAAGAAGCCGAGGAGGCCGGCGACGATGACGGCGCCGAAGATGATCGGCAGCGCGTCGGACTTGTCCTCGGTGGAGGCGACGATCGCGGTCATGGGGGCGACACCGGCGAAGGTGACGCCGTTGACGAAGGGGAGGCGGGCTCCGATCTTCCAGATGCCGAGCGTCTGGAGGAAGGTGGCGAGGCCCGCGGTGAACAGGCAGGCGCCGGTGAGGAAGGTGAGTTCGGTCGCGGAGAGGCCGATGGCCGCTCCGACGATCAGGGGTGGTGCGACGACTCCGGCGTACATGGCGGCCACGTGCTGCAGGCCGGTCGTCGCCATTTTCAGCGGCGGGAGTTTCTCGTCAACAGGGTGGTCGGCCACGGCGGCGTTCCTCCGGTCGGGTACACGTCGACTCTGACGTGGGTGTCAGGGAGGTGGTGCGGGGTGGGCTGGGGGGTTCCTCCCGCCTCCCGCACGGACTGGGCCGGCGGGGAGCGGAGGGACCGGGACGGTCCGTTCGAAAGGAGCGGTACCGTTCCGGGGCGCGCACGGATGCGCGCACCCCGGAGACGGCCACCGTGGACCCCGCTCGGGTCCACGGCTACCGGCCCGGGAGCCGTCCCTCCCGGCCGGAGATCAAGTGGTGTGCTTTCGCACGGTGTTCGGTGCCGTGCGGTGTGCGGTCCTGCTCGGTGTTCAGTTCTGCGTGGTGTTCAGTCCCGTGCGGTGATCCGTGCCAGCCGTCGGGCCTGGTCGCGGGTGGAGCGGGCGACGGCGTCCTCGTCGACGGTGAGCAGCCGGCCGTTCTCGACGATCCGGCGGCCGTTGACGAACGAGGCGGTGACCGGGGCGGCGGCGCCGAGGACCAGGGCGGTCACCGGGTCGGCGATGGAGGAGTGGGCGAGGGTGTCCATCCGCCACAGCACCAGGTCGGCGAGTTTGCCGGCCTCCAGGGAGCCGGTCTCGGCGGCCCGGCCGAGGACCTGCGCACCGCCGTAGGTGCCCAGGCGCAGCGCCTGGCGGGCGGTCAGGGCGGCCTCGCGGTGGGGACCGAGCCGGTTGACGAGCAGGGCGCCTCGCAGTTCGGTGTGGAGTTCGCCGGACTCGTTGGAGGCGGTGCCGTCGACGCCCAGGCCGACCGGGACGCCGGCGGCGAGCAGGTCGGGGACGCGGGCGATGCCGGCGGCGAGGCGGGCGTTGGAGGACGGGCAGTGGGCGACGCCCGTCCCGGTGCGGGCGAAGGCGGCGATGTCGGAGTCGTCCATGTGGACGCAGTGCGCCATCCACACGTCCTCGCCGAGCCAGCCCGTGGACGCGAAGTAGTCGGTGGGGCCCATGCCGAACAGCTCGTGGCAGTACTTCTCCTCCTCCACGGTCTCCGAGCCGTGGGTGTGCAGCCGTACGCCGAGCCGGCGGGCCAGCTCGGCGCTTCGCCGCAGCAGCTCGGTGGAGACCGAGAAGGGGGAGCAGGGGGCGACGGCGATCTGGGTCATCGCGTCGAAGGAGGCGTCGTGGTGCTCCGCGACGGTGGCCTCGGTGGCGGCGAGCGCGTCGTCCAGGCTCTCCACCGCGAAGTCCGGGGGCAGTCCGCCGTCGGACTCGCCGCGGTCCATGGAGCCGCGGGCGAGGGTGAGGCGGACGCCCGTCTCGCGGGCGGCGCGGACGATCGCGCCGGACAGGTCGCCGGTGCCGCGCGGGAAGACGTAGTGGTGGTCCATGGCGGTGGTGACGCCGCCGCGGGCCATCATGGCGAGGGATCCCTGTGCCGCCGCGTACACCATCGGTTCGTCGATCCGCGCCCAGGTCGGGTACAGCGCGACGAGCCAGTCGAACAGGTTGTGGTCGGTGGCCAGGCCCCGGGTGATCCACTGGTAGAAGTGGTGGTGGGTGTTGACCAGGCCCGGGGTGGCCAGGTGGCCGCTCGCGTCGATCCGCTCCACGACGTTCTCCAGGCCCCCGGGTGCCCGTCCCGCGCCGACGGACTCGATCCGGTTGCCCGAGATCACCAGGTGGCCGGACGCGTACTCGGTGTCGTCCGCGTCGACGGTGGCGATCGCGCAGTTCTCGATGACCGTGCGCTCGGCTGCCGATGGTGCTGCCATGCTGCGTCCTTGTCAGTCGGTGCGGCCCACGGGCGGGAGGTCGGACGCCCGTGGGGTGGGCACGGCAGGGGTCTAGGAGGATTCGAGTACCGGGGCCGTGCCTCGGCTCCGGGCACCCAGATGGTGGAAGAACAGGTTGAGGGTGACCGCGACGAGCGCGCCGGCGCTGATGCCGGAGCCGAGGACGGTCTGCGCCCAGGCCGGGAAGCCGGCGTAGAAGGTCGGTGCGGCCAGCGGGATGATGCCCGCGCCGAGCGCCACGGCGACCAGGATGATGTTGGAGCTGTCGTCCAGTCCGGCCTCGGACAGTGTGCGGATGCCGCTGACGGCGATGGAGCCGAACAGGACGATGCCCGCGCCGCCGAGGACCGGCATGGGGACCAGGGAGACGACCGCGCCGAGGACCGGGAAGGCGCCGAGGACCAGCAGGGTGGCGCCGGCGACGGCGACGACGTAGCGGCTGCGGACCCGGGTCAGGGAGACGACGCCGACGTTCTGCGCGAAGGCGGAGGTGGGGAAGCCGCCGAAGACGGGGCCGACCAGGGTGGCGAGGCCGTCGGTGCGCAGGCCGCGGGTGATGACCTTGCCGTCGGCGCGGCGGTCGCAGATCTCGCCGAGGGCGAGCATGCCGGCGCTGGACTCGGTCATCAGGACCAGCATCACGATGCACAGCGACAGGATGGCCGCGGGCTGGAACTCGGGGGCGCCGAAGGCGAAGGGCGTCGGCAGGGCCGCGACCGGTGCGGACCTCAGGGCGCTGAAGTCGGCCATGCCGAAGGGGATGGCGACCAGGGTGCCGACCAACAGGCCGAACAGCAGGGCCACTTGCTTGAAGAAGCCGCGGCCGAAGCGCTGCATCACGAGGATGACGCCGAGGGTGAAGGCGGCGAGCGCGAGGTTGTTCATGGAGCCGAAGTCGGCGGCGGTCCTGTCGCCGCCCTGGGCCCAGCCGACCGGGACGGGCATCAGCGTGACGCCGATGAGGGTGATGACGACGCCGGTGACCAGGGGCGGGAAGAAGCGGAGCAGCCGGCCGAAGAAGGGTCCGACGGCGAGGCAGAAGACGCCGGCGACCATCACCGCGCCGTAGATGGCGGGGAGTTGGCTGCCCTTGTCGTTGGTCTCGGCGATGGCGAGGATCGGTGCGATGCCGGCCGAGGAGGCGGCGTTGACGAAGGGCAGCCGGTTGCCGACGAAGCCCTTGACGCCGAGGGTCTGCAGCAGTGTCGCGACGCCGGCGATGAGCAGCGAGGCGGCGATCAGCCGGGTGCGGGCCTCGATGTCGAGTCCGCAGGCCTGGCCGATGATGAGCGGAGGAGTGACAACGCCCGCGTACATGGCGGCGATGTGCTGGAGTGCGGCGGGGACGAGCCGCGAGGGGTGGAGCTTCTCGTCCACCGGGTGCACGGACGTGACGGCGTCCTTCGTGTGCTCCGGCGGGGTGGAACAGGAGCCTTTCGCCGGCTCCGTTGCAGGCTGTGCCATGGTGTTCCCTCCGGTGTGGCGCGCCGCCGGCCCGGCCCGTGCCGGCCGGGGCCGCGGCGCGCGTACCGCGTCAGAGGGTGGGGCTTTGGACCGGG
>NZ_JBIAHR010000007.1:54509-238788 GCF_042870695.1 Streptomyces sp. NPDC006384 | reverse complement strand
CGGGCGGGGGGCGGGCCCCCCCCCGCGGGGCCCGCCCCCCCCCCCCCCCCCCCCCCCCCCCCCCCCCCCCGCTTCCCGCGTCAGAGGTTGGTCATGTCGACCGGGATGAGTTGCTCGGCGCCGTCGCGCAGGATGGTGGCCTCGATCAGGCCGTAGGGGCGGTCGGCGGCGTAGTAGACGGCGCCGTCCTTGGCCTCGTTGTCGATCCCGAAGGGCGACAGGTCCGAGCGGAAGTGGTGCTTGTTGGGCATCGAGAAGCGGATCTCGTCGACCTCGTCGCGGGAGTTGAGCACCCGCACACCCATCTCGAAGAGGGTCTGCTGGAGCGAGTACGAGTAGGTCTCGGCGAACGCCTGCAGCGCGTGCTTGCGGACGCCGGCGTACGAGCGGTCCCAGTCGGGGGCGTGCGAGTCGATGCCGTCCCAGTTGTGCCGCCACCAGGTGGAGACGGTGGTGGCGAGGATGCGGTCGTGGTCCTCCTGGAGGGTGGTGTACTTGTCCTTGAGGAAGCCGAAGAACTCGGAGTTGGTCGAGTTCAGGACGGTGAGGTCCTTGAATCCGGAGAGCACCTGGATGCCGTGGCCGTCGTAGGTGATCTGCGCGACGCGGGTCTCCTGGCCCTTGCGGACGAAGGAGTGGGCGATCTCGTCGGAGCCGACGAAGCGGGCGCCGCCCTTCGAGGTCTCGATCCGCTCCCAGGAGTACTCCTCGATGCGGATGCGGGCCCGGTGGATCGGCTCGGTGTCGTCCACGAAGTGGCGGGCGAGCTTGACGCCGAGGTCCTCGGCGCTCTCGATGCCGTGCTCCTTGGCGAAGGCGTACACCGTGTTCTTGGTGGTGTCGGTGGGCAGGACGTTCGCGTTGGAACCGCTGCGGTGGACCTCCTCCATGTCGCCGGACAGGGCGACGGAGACGTTCAGGTCCTTGATGTGGTGCGTGTCGCCGTCACGCGTGATCTTGACGACGCGGTTCTCGGCCTTGCCGTACTGGTTCTGTCCCAGGACGAAACGGGTCATGTGTCGGTCAGCTCCCTCGGTAAACGGAGTAGCCGAACGGGTTGAGCAGCAGCGGAACGTGGTAGTGCTCCCCGGGCACCACCGCGAAGGTGATGGTGACCTCGGGGAAGAACACGGGCCGGCCGTTCTCGCTGTCCCGGAGCGCGGGGGCGTCCTGCTGGGCCGCGGCTTGTTTCTTGGCGAAGTACGTCTCGGTGTCGAAGTCGAGCCGTACGTGGGTGGTGCCCTCCGGCAGTGCCGGCAGGTCCTTGCACCGTCCGTCCGCGTCGGTCGCGGAACCGCCGAGCGTCTGCCAGTCCGCCTCGGATCCGCCGCGGGCGGAGAGGTGGACGGCGACGCCCTCGGCGGGGCGGCCGGCGCTGGTGTCCAGGATGTGCGTGGACACGGAAGCGGTGGTCTCGGTGCTCATGCGATGTCCTCGTGCGGTGTGCAGGCGGCAGGTGGGCGGTGCCGGCGGGGCCCTCGGTGCCGTGCCGGGCGGGCCCCCGGTGCCGTGCCGGCCTGGCGTCGGTGTGCCGGGCCGGGTGGCGTGCGGTGGCCGGTCAGGCGGCGTCGAGCAGCCGGGCCAGCCGGATACGGTTGATCTTCCCCAGTTCGGTGCGGACGATCTCCCGCTCCTGTTCGGGCGAGTTGCCGATCCGCTCCTTGACCGCGTCCCGCATCTGCTCGCCGGTCCGGCCGGTGGCGCAGATGAGGAACACGTGGCCGAACTTCTCCTGGTAGGCCAGGTTCAGTTCGAGCATCTCCGCCTTGAGTTCGGCGGAGGCGCCGGCCATCCCCGCCTGCTCGCGGGAGGAGGTGGGGTCGCCGGGCTTGGGGCGGCCGATCGGCGGGTGACCGGCCATCGCCTCCTCGAGGTCCGCCGCGGTCAGCTCGGCCATGGCGGCGTCGCTGGCTGCGTACAGGTCCTCGGCGGTGGCGAAGGGCCGGGCGGTGAGCAGTTGCCGGGCCCACGCCGTGGAGGCACACGCCTCGTGGAGTTCCGCGAGTGCCGCGGTCTCCTCGAGAGCGTTGAAACGGGCCAGGCCCGACGCGGAAGTGGACGTCACGGGAGCCTCCGTGGCCTTGTGCTGGACGGGCGTGCCGATAGCTAACGCCCTCGGAAACAAGGCGTCAACACTTTGTTGAAAATTCGGGATGACGAAAGCCGCCGTCCCCTCGGGGGACGGCGGCTCGTCGTACGGGGCTGTTGTGGAGGTCAGGTGTCCTTCTCGCGGTTGAGGTAGTTGTAGACCGTGAAGCGGCTGACGCCCAGGGCGCTCGCGACGGTCTCCACGCCGTGCCGCACGGAGAAGGCGCCGCGCGCCTCCAGGGTCCGTACGACCTCCTGCTTGGCCCTGCGGTCCAGTTCGGCCAGCGGTCTGCCCTGCCGGCGCTCCATCGCGGCGAGGATGTGGTCCAGGGAGTCGGCGAGCTGGGGCAGGCGCACGGCGACGACGTCGGCGCCCTCCCAGGCGAGGACGACGTCGTCCTGGCCGGCCTCGTCCGGCGGGAGCATCTCGCCGCCGATGGCGTCGACCAGGGGCTTCACGGCAGCGATGAAGGGCTCCTCCCCGGGGCCGGTCACCGCCCGTCCTCCGCAAGGACGTTGACCTGGAGCGAGATGCGGGTGGCGCCGGCCTGAAGGGAGCGGCGCAGCAGCGCGTCCACGGCGGTGAGCACCGTGCCGGCGTCCCCTTCCGCGGTGTTGCCGAAGGGGCCGACGTCGACGTCGTCCAGCTCCGCGGCCTCGATCACCTCCCGGGCGACGACCGCGTGGGCGGGCGCCTCGTCGAGGTCGAAGGGCTCGGTCGTGAACTCCACTCTCAATCGCACCCGGTCAACCTAACGCGCGGTGCCCGTTTTCCGCCGACCCCTCTTGACAACCCCCACCGACCGACGGCAACCTTCCATCAAGCAGAAATGAACTTCCGTAATACGGAATGCCGACGAACCGGAAGGGAGCGCGGCACCCGATGGGCTTCGCAGATCAGCGCTTCAACGTCAACCTGTCGATCCTCTTCACGGAACTCCCGCTCCTGGAGCGCCCCGCGGCCGCCGCCGCGGCCGGCTTCACCGCGGTCGAGCTGTGGTGGCCCTGGATCGACTCCCCCACCCCCGAGCAGTCCGAGCTCGACGCCCTGAAGAAGGCGATCGAGGACGCGGGCGTCCAGCTCACCGGGCTGAACTTCTACGCGGGACAGCTCCCGGGCCCCGACCGCGGCGCCCTGTCGGTGCCCGGCGAGGAGTCGGACCGCTTCCGCGCCAACATCGACGTGGCCGCCGACTTCGCGAAGTCGCTGGGCTGCAAGGCGCTCAACGCCCTGTACGGCAACCGCGTCGAGGGCGTGGACCCGGCCGAGCAGGACAGGCTCGCCCTGGAGAACCTGGTCCTGGCCGCCCGCGCGGCCGACCGGATCGGCGCGATCCTGCTGATCGAGGCGCTGAACAAGCCCGAGTCGCCGCTGTACCCGCTGGTGTCGGCGCCGGCCGCGATCGAGGTCGTCGACAAGGTCAACGAGGCCACCGGGCTCGGCAACGCCAGGTTCCTCATGGACCTCTACCACCTGTCCATGAACGGCGAGGACCTGCCGCAGGTGATCGACGCGTACGCCGCGAAGACCGGCCACGTGCAGATCGCCGACAACCCGGGCCGCGGCGCCCCCGGCACCGGCTCCCTCCCGCTGGAGGACCTGCTCGACCGCCTGAGGAAGGCCGGTTACGACGGCTGGGTCGGCCTGGAGTACAAGCCGGGCGACAGCCCCAGCGCCGAGTCCTTCTCCTGGCTGCCGGCCGAGGCCCGCGCGGCCCGCTGAGCGCCACCCCGCAGGAACTCTTCACAGATTTTCAGAGAGGCACCCATCATGAGCACGCTTCCCAAGATCGCCTGGATCGGCCTCGGCATCATGGGCTCCCCCATGTCCGAGAACCTGATCAAGGCGGGTTACCAGGTCACCGGCTACACCCTGGAGAAGGAGAAGCTGGACCGCCTGGCCGCCGCCGGCGGCACCGCGGCCGGCTCGATCGCCGAGGCCGTGCGCGACGCCGACGTCGTCATCACCATGGTTCCCGCGTCGCCGCAGGTCGAGGCCATCGCCTACGGCCCCGAGGGCATCCTGGAGAACGCGAAGTCCGGCGCGCTGCTGATCGACATGTCCTCGATCACCCCGCAGACCTCCGTGGACCTCGCGAAGGCCGGCAAGGAGAAGGGCATCCGCGTCCTGGACGCCCCCGTCTCCGGCGGCGAGGCCGGCGCGATCGAGGCCGTGCTGTCCATCATGGTCGGCGGCGAGCAGGCCGACTTCGACGAGGCCAAGCCGATCCTGGAGGCCCTCGGCAAGACCATCGTGCTGTGCGGTCCGCACGGCTCGGGCCAGACCGTGAAGGCCGCCAACCAGCTCATCGTCGCCGTGAACATCCAGGCGTGCGCCGAGGCCGTGGTCTTCCTGGAGAAGTCCGGCGTGGACCTGAAGGCCGCGCTCGACGTCCTCAACGGCGGCCTGGCCGGCTCGACCGTGCTGACGCGGAAGAAGGACAACTTCCTCAACCGCGACTTCAAGCCGGGCTTCCGCATCGACCTGCACCACAAGGACATGGGCATCGTCACCGACGCCGCCCGCAACGTCGGCGCCGCGCTGCCGGTCGGCGCCGTGGTCGCCCAGCTGGTCGCCTCCCTGCGCGCCCAGGGCGACGGCGGCCTGGACCACTCGGCCCTGCTGCGGGCCGTGGAGCGCCTCTCCGGCGCCCAGGTCTGACCCGCCGGGCCGGCACGTCCGGCCCGGCACCCCCGATACCTCCGGGTGGCGCCGCCGCTGACACCTGTCCTGTCGCGCCCGAGCGGCGGCGCCGTCCGGAACCCACTTCAACAAACTGTTGACGTGCCCGACGCCCAAATCTAGGCTCCACGAAGCGGAAAAGGTTTTCCGCTGACCCCTCGCACGGAAGGTCCACGATGTCGCAGCGCGTGCTCACGACAGAGTCCGGCGCCCCGGTCGCCGACAACCAGAACTCCGCCTCCGCCGGCATCGGCGGCCCGCTCCTCATCCAGGACCAGCACCTGCTGGAGAAGCTCGCGCGCTTCAACCGCGAGCGCATCCCGGAGCGCGTGGTGCACGCCCGCGGCTCCGGCGCCTACGGCCACTTCGAGGTGACCGACGACGTCACCGACGCCACGCACGCCGCCTTCCTGAGCGAGGTCGGCAAGCGCACCGAGGTGTTCGTGCGCTTCTCCACCGTGGCCGACTCGCTCGGCGGCGCGGACGCGGTCCGCGACCCGCGCGGCTTCGCGGTCAAGTTCTACACCGAGGAGGGCAACTACGACCTCGTCGGCAACAACACCCCGGTGTTCTTCATCAAGGACCCGATCAAGTTCCCCGACTTCATCCACTCCCAGAAGCGCGACCCGTTCACGGGCCGCCAGGAGCCGGACAACGTCTGGGACTTCTGGGCGCACTCCCCCGAGGCCACGCACCAGGTGACCTGGCTGATGGGCGACCGCGGCATCCCGGCGTCCTACCGTCACATGAACGGCTACGGCTCGCACACCTACCAGTGGACGAACGCCAAGGGCGACTCCTACTTCGTCAAGTACCACTTCAAGACGGACCAGGGCATCCGCTGCCTGACCGCCGAGCAGGCGGCCGAGCTCGCGGGCCAGGACCCGACCTCGCACCAGACGGACCTGGTGCAGGCCATCGAGCGGGGCGTGCTCCCGTCCTGGACCCTGTACGTGCAGCTCATGCCGGTCGCCGAGGCGGCGAACTACCGCTTCAACCCGTTCGACCTGACCAAGGTGTGGCCGCACGCCGACTACCCGCTGCGCCGCGTGGGCCGGCTGGTGCTGGACCGCAACCCGGACAACATCTTCGCCGAGGTCGAGCAGGCCGCGTTCTCCCCGAACAACTTCGTTCCGGGCATCGGCCCCTCCCCCGACAAGATGCTCCAGGGCCGCCTGTTCGCCTACGCGGACGCGCACCGCTACCGCCTGGGCGTCAACCACACCCAGCTCGCCGTGAACGCCCCGAAGGCGGTGCCCGGCGGCGCGGACAACTACGGCCGCGACGGCTTCATGGCCTCCAACTCGCAGGGCCGCCACGCCAAGAACTACGAGCCCAACTCGTACGACGGCCCCGTCGAGACCGGCCGCCCGCTGGCCGCGCCGCTGCCCGTCTCCGGCCACACCGGCACCCACGAGGCGCCGCTGCACACCAAGGACGACGACTTCTTCCAGGCCGGCGAGCTGTACCGGCTGATGTCCGAGGACGAGAAGAAGCGCCTGATCGCCAACATCGCCGGCGGCCTGTCCCAGGTCTCCCGCAACGATGTGGTCGAGAAGAACCTCGCGCACTTCCACGCCGCCGACACGGAGTACGGCAAGCGCGTGGAGGAGGCGGTCCGCGCCCTGCGCGAGGACTGAACCACCGGCTCGCGTACGGGACTTGACGGGGAGGTCAAGACCCGCACGCGGCCCGCGCAGGCACCGGACCGGCCCGGATGAGGGGTGGCCGCCCGGCGCCGGCGCGGGCAGGGCGAGGACCGCGGCGGCCTGCGAGCCAGTGCGGTGGTCAAGGGCCCGGGAGTCTCTCCTACGACCTGAGGGGAGAGGCCGCCCGGCCCGTCGCGACACCGCCGCGGTCCCAGCCACCCTCCCGCCTCCGGCGACCTGACACGCCGGAGGCGCCTCCAGACTCCGTCCGGCGGCGCGAAAGACCTGTCGCGCCCAGCTCGCACCGCCGGACGGGCACCACTCCCCGAAAAAACCCTCACCGCCCGGGTCCCCCATCCCCGGGCACCGAGCGAAGCGCCGGACACGGACGGTCCCGTGTCCGGCGCTTCCACGTGCCCGGGTGCCTGCGCCCACGGGAGGCGGGCCCGGCCGTCCGCCGCGTGCTTGAACCACCCCCTGGAGCGGGCACATCCCCGGACACACGGGGGGTGAGGCGATGGACGCCGGTACGGAGACCGGGTGGGAGCCGCACGAGATCGCGCTGCTGAACGGCGGGCCGCGGGCCGCCGTCACGGTGGCGGTGGTCGCCCTGCACCTGCGGGGCGCCGTCGAGACCGGCCCGCGCGGGACGCTGTGCGCGACGGGACCGGAACCGGAGGGACTGGGGCACTTCGAGGGGACGGTCCTGGACTGTCTGCGCGAGCCGCTCACCGCGCGCGAACTGGTCCGGCACCCCGACGTGCGCCTGGCGCTGGCCCTGACGCGCATCCCCCTCGCGGAGGAGGGGCTGCTGCGCTACCCCTTCCTCGGGCCGACCCGCGGCGCCCGCCGGCGCGTGGAGTTCTGGCGCGAGCGGCATCCGCTGCCGGTGGCCGGGCACGGGCTGACGGACGAGGACACCCTGCTCGCGGTCGCCCTGCACGGTGACGCCGCCCTGAACGTGCTCCTGCCGCGTTTCGCGCTGCGGGCCGGGCTGACGGCCCCGAACGCCCCGGCCGACGGCGTGCGCTTCTCCCTGGGCCGGGGCAGGTTCCCGAGGCGGCGCTTCGCGCACGGGGACCCGGCCCCGGGCGACCGGGACACGGGCCGCGGGGGCGGCGGAGGGAGCGGGGGCGGCGGAGACTGAACGGTCCCGGACATGCGTACGGGCGGCCCGTCCGGATGACGGGCCGCCCAGGTGCGAAGGCCGTGCGGATCGCACGGGTGGTGCGGTGGTGCGGGTCAGGCCTTCAGCGGCCGGATCGCCGTGGGGGCGTGCCCCGGCTCGGTCGCCAGCTCCTCGAACTCCACGACGTTGCTGATGTCGTTCGTCCCCGACATGGAGATGTTGGTGACGCGCTCCAGGATCGCCTCGACGATCACCGGCACCTGGAACTCGGCGGCCAGCTTCTTGGCCTGCTCCAGGGCGGCGCCCAGCTCGTTCGGGTCGGTGACGCGGATGGCCTTGCAGCCCAGGCCCTCGGCGACCTTGACGTGGTCGACGCCGTAGACGCCCAGCTCGGGCGAGTTGATGTTCTCGAACTCCAGCTTGACCTGGAAGTCGATGTCGAACGCCCGCTGCGCCTGGCGGATCAGGCCCAGGTAGGAGTTGTTGACCAGGACGTGCACGTAGGGGATCTTGTGCTGCGCGCCGACGGCCAGTTCCTCGATCATGAACTGGAAGTCGTAGTCGCCGGAGAGCGCCACGACCTGCGCCTCGGGGTCGGCCTTGGCGACGCCGAGCGCGGCCGGGACGGTCCAGCCGAGCGGGCCGGCCTGGCCGCAGTTGATCCAGTGCCGCGGCCGGTAGACGTGCAGCATCTGGGCGCCGGCGATCTGGGAGAGGCCGATGGTGGAGACGTACCGGGTCTCCGGGCCGAAGGCCTTGTTCATCTCCTCGTAGACGCGCTGCGGCTTGATCGGGATGTCGTCGAAGTGCGTACGGCGCTGGAGGGTGGCCTTGCGCTCCTGCGCGGATGCGGCCCACGCGGAGCGGTCGGGCAGCTTGCCGGCCGCCTTCAGCTCCTTGGCGACCTCGACGAACAGCTCCAGGGCGGCCTTGGCGTCGGAGGCGATGCCGTAGTCCGGGGCGAAGATCTTGCCGATCTGGGTCGGCTCGACGTCGACGTGGACGAACTTGCGGCCGGCCGTGTAGACGTCCAGCTTGCCGGTGTGGCGGTTGGCCCAGCGGTTGCCGATGCCGAGGACGAAGTCGGACTCCAGGAACGTCGCGTTGCCGTAGCGGTGCGAGGTCTGCAGGCCGACCATGCCGGCGTTCAGCTCGTGGTCGTCGGGGAGCAGGCCCCAGCCCATCAGGGTCGGGACGACCGGGGTGCCGGTCAGCTCGGCGAACTCCACGAGGAGGTCGGCGGCGTCGGCGTTGATGACACCGCCGCCGGCCACGATCAGCGGGCGCTCGGCGGCGTTGAGCATGCCGATCGCCTTCTCGATCTGGGCGCGGGACGCGGCCGGCTTGTAGACCGGCAGCGGCTCGTAGGTGTCCGGGTCGAACTCGATCTCCGTCATCTGGACGTCGATCGGCAGGTCGATCAGGACGGGACCCGGGCGGCCGGAGCGCATCAGGTGGAACGCCTGCTGGAAGACGCCGGGGACCTGCGCGGCCTCCAGGACGGTGACCGCCATCTTGGTCACCGGCTTGGCGATCGAGGCGATGTCGACGGCCTGGAAGTCCTCCTTGTGGATCACCGCGGTCGGCGCCTGGCCGGTGATGCACAGGATCGGGATCGAGTCGCCGATCGCCGAGTACAGACCGGTGATCATGTCGGTGCCGGCCGGCCCGGAGGTGCCGATGCAGACACCGATGTTGCCCGGGTGGGTGCGGGTGTAGCCCTCGGCCATGTGCGAGGCGCCCTCGACGTGGCGGGCGAGGGTGTGGTTCACGCCGCCCGATGCCTTGAGCGCCGCGTAGAAGGGGTTGATCGCCGCGCCCGGCACGCCGAACGCGTCCGTGACGCCCTCGCGCTTGAGAATCTCAACTGCCGCTCGGGCAGCGGTCATACGAGCCATCGAGTACTCCTGCTGTCGGCTGTCGGATTCGCACTCCCGTCGCGCCCCGCGGTGAGCTTCTTCCGTAGCGTTTTCCGTATAGCGAAATTAGCTTTCTACGATCTGGAAGTAATGTAGGTGGAGCGCCGGGGGCCGTCAAGAGTCCGGTGCCGCCGACGGCCGGACAGAAAGGGGGCGTTCGGAGGACGATGGGACGCATGCCCGAGACAGAGTTCCTCCCGGTGCGCTGCGTCTCCTGCGGACGCCGGCACCGCTACACGGCACCGGCCTACCCGTGCGTCTGCGGCACGCCCGTCGCCCCGGCACTGGACCCCGGCGGGACCCCGACGGTGATCACCCACCGCGACTGGGACGAGGAGTGGATCGGCGTGCGCTGCGCGGCCTGCGGCACCGAGAACCAGTGGCCGCGCCCGGAACTGGGCTGCCCGTGCGGGACGATGCTGTGCGTACCGGTGGACCTGACGGCCGCGGGGCGCACCGGGCGCGCTCCCGGCTCGCGGGTCCCCGCCCACCGGGCCGTCCCGATCCGCACCGCCCGCGACGCGGTCACCGCCGCCGTCCTGTACCTGCGCGGCCTCGGCCACCGGGACGTGCGCCGCGCCTGCCGGCAGCCTTCCTCGGGGATCGGGCTGGCCGCGCCGGGGATCGTGGTCCTGGTGGACCCGACGGCGCACCCGGCGTCCGTGCGGGACGTGGAGTGCCTGTGGCTGTCGGCCCTGGCGGAGTCCGCGCAGGGCCTCTACTTCTCCCTCGCCGGATACACCGACGACGCCCGCACCCGCGCCGACCTCCTGCGGCTCCCCCTGTTCGCCCTCGCCCCCACGGGCACGGCCCGCCCCGTCAACGCGCCGGCCGTGGCGCTGGACACGGCGGCCGGCTGACCCGGCCGCGCCCGGCGTCTCCTTCTCACGGACGCAGCGGGCGGCCCTCCCGGGCGGCCCTGATGTGTTCGGGTCTCAGCGCCTCCTCGCCGTACCGGGCGGTGAACGCGCGCACGCGGCCGAGGGGGGAGTCCGGCGGGGGCGGTTCCTCGCTCGGCGTGCCGCCGAGGACGAGGGCGCCGAAGGCGGCGCCCACGTCTTGCGGGTCGTTCATGTCCATGCGGGGACAGTAGTCCGGGGGCCTGACAGCCGGACGGCTCCGGGACGCTCCCCGTGCCGGTCAGGTGACGGCGCCGCCTGCGGCGGAGGTCACCGGAAGTCCTCCTCGCGGTACTCGTCCGCGGAGCCGGCGGCGGTGGCCTCGCGCAGTTCGATGCGGCGGATCTTGCCGGAGACGGTCTTGGGCAGTTCGCCGAACTCCAGGCGCCGGATGCGCTTGTAGGGGGCGAGGACCTCGCGGGAGTGCTCGAAGAGGACCTTGGCGGTGTCGGGGCCCGGTTCCCAGCCCGCGGCCAGGACGACGTACGCCTTGGGGACGGCGAGGCGCAGTTCGTCCGGGGCCGGGACGACCGCCGCCTCGGCGACCGCCTCGTGCTCCAGCAGGGCGCTCTCCAGCTCGAAGGGGCTGATCTTGTAGTCGCTGGCCTTGAAGACGTCGTCGGCCCGGCCCACGTAGGTGAGGTAGCCGTCGGCGTCGCGGGTGCCGATGTCGCCGGTGCGGTAGTAGCCGCCGGCCATGGCCTCGGCGGTGCGGTCGGGGTCGCCGTGGTAGCCGGTCATCAGGCCGACGGGGCGTTCGGACAGGTCGAGGGCGATCTCGCCCTCGTCGGCGGGGGCGCCGGTGACGGGGTCGAGGAGCACGACGCGGTAGCCGGGGCTGGGGCGGCCCATCGAGCCCGTCTTCAGCACCTGGCCGGGGCTGTTGGAGACCTGGACGGCGGTCTCGGTCTGGCCGAAGCCGTCCCTGATGGTCCTGCCCCAGGCCCGTCGGACCTGCTCGATGACCTCCGGGTTCAGCGGTTCGCCGGCGGCGACGACCTCGCGCGGCGGGGTGGTGAGCTGGGTGAGGTCGGCCTGGATGAGCATCCGCCACACGGTGGGCGGGGCGCAGAAGGTGGTGACGCCGGCCCGGTCCATCTCCCGCATCAGCCGGGCGGCGTCGAAGCGGGTGTAGTTGTGCACGAAGACCGTCGCCTCGGCGTTCCACGGCGCGAACAGGTTCGACCAGGCGTGCTTGGCCCAGCCGGGTGAGGAGATGTTCAGGTGCACGTCGCCGGGCCTGAGGCCGATCCAGTACATGGTCGCCAGGTGCCCGACGGGGTACGAGGTGTGGGTGTGCTCGACCAGCTTGGGGCGGGCGGTGGTGCCCGAGGTGAAGTACAGCATCAGCGGGTCGCCGGCGGCGGTGGGGCCGTCGGGGGTGAAGCCGGCCGGGGCGGTGGCGGTGTCCTCGTAGGGCAGCCAGCCGGCCCGGTCCGTCCCGCCGACCGCGATGCGCGTGTAGTCGCCGGGCACGTCGTCGAACTTGCCGGTGTCCTCGGCGCGGGCGACGACGTGCCGCACCCGGCCGCGGTCGACGCGGTCGCGCAGGTCGGCGGGGCCGAGCAGGGTGGTGGCCGGGATGACCACGGCGCGCAGTTTCATCGCCGCCAGGGCGGTCTCCCACAGCTCGGCCTGGTTGCCGAGCATGACGAGGACGCGGTCCCCGGCGCGGACGCCGTGCTCGCGCAGCCAGTTCGCGACGCGGTCGGAGCGGTCGGACATCCGCGCGAAGGAGACGCGGGTCTCGGAGCCGTCCTCCTCCACGAGGTGCAGCGCCGTGCGCTCGTTGCCCTCGGCGATGACGTCGAACCAGTCCAGGGCCCAGTTGAAGTGCTCGGGGCGGGGCCAGGTGAAGCCCTCGTAGGCGGCTGTGTAGTCCTCGCGGTGCTCCAGCAGGAAATCCCGTGCCCTGCGGAAGCTCTCCGTCGCCGTCGTCATCTGCGACCTCCTCGGTGCCGGCCCCTTGCCGTGCGGCTCCGGGCCATCGTGCCCTCCGTGGCGCAGATCTCACCAGGGGCCGCCGGCGGTTCGCGTCCGGACGCGCCGTCCGTGGCGGGCGTCGCGCCGGTGGTGCGGGCGTCATGGGCGGGCGGTGTCCGAGAGGAAGGCGAGGGTGAGGGAGAGCACCCGGTCGGGGTACTGGTCGTGGGGGTAGTGGCCGGCGCCCTCGATCATCTCGAGGCGGCCGAGGCCGGGCGGCAGGGCGTCGACGATCGCGGTGCCCTCGGCGTGCGGGTCGGCCCAGTCGGGGTCGAGGGTGCCCATCACCACCAGGACCGGGCAGCGGACGTCGCCGAGCCGGGCGCCGGCGTCGGTGGGGGCGCTGCGGCCCATGTTCCGCAGCGCCTTCATGCGGCCGGGCTCGCGCAGCAGGGCGTCGACGCGGTCCAGCCGTGCGGCCCAGTCGGCCGGCTTGACGCCCGGGTAGGCGAGGTCGAGGTACGAGCGCCAGAGGGACCGGCTGCCGAGGACGCCCGTGCCGAGCAGGCGCAGCATGCCGCGCCGGAAGCGCCTCACCCGCAGGTCGCCGAGGCGTACCGACTGCTTGCGGGTGAAGGGTGTCAGTTCGACGACGGCGCTGACCAGGGAGGGTTCCCGGGCCGCGGCGATGGTGGCGGCGCCGCCGGAGACGGAGTGGCCGACGAGCACGGCGGGGCCGCCCAGGTGCCGGATCACGGCGAGCAGGTCCCCGGCGATGGCGGTACGGCTCCACTGCGTCCAGTCCGTGCTGGACTCGCCGCAGCCGCGCAGGTCGACCGAGGCGACCCGGTACCCCGCCGCCACGAGGGGGCCGGTCAGGTGCCGGTAGGCGGCTCGGCTGTCGCCCATGCCGTGCGCGAGGACGATCAGCGGGCCGGAGCCGGCCACCTCGTAGGCGATCGTGCCGCCGGCGACGGCGAGGTACTCGGTCATGACATCCCCCAGGTGGCTAACGTTGTTAGCTTCAAGCTAATGCCGTTAGCCTCCCCTGTCAACGGAGCGGTGCGCGGTGGCCGTTCAGCCCCGCACCGTGCCGAAGCGGATGCCGTACGTCTCATCGGGGCGCATCGTCGCGTGGGGTGCGCGGGCGTGGCCGAACGGGGGACGCGGTGATTGCCCTCCGGCCGGGCGGGCACCCATGGCCACTGTGCACGGACCTCAGGGACACGACGGGCAGGGCCACGGCGGGCGCGGCGGGCAGGAGAACGGCCGACAGGGACACCGCGGGCGCGGTGGGCCGGGGCGGGTGCTGGTGACCGGGTGGTTCAGTTTCCTGGACGGGGAGGCGACCGCCGGGGACGTGCTCGCGCTTCACCGGGCCGAGGAGGAGCTGCGGGGCGCGGGCATCGCCCACGACGTCGTGTGGAGCCCGGGTTTCCGGACGGACGCGCTGCACTTCGCGGACGTGGACCCGGCGGCGTACTCGCATCTGGTGTTCGTGTGCGGGCCCGTGCACGGGCCGCAGGTCGAGGAGTTGCACCGGCGGTTCGCGCACTGTGTGCGGATCGCCGTCGGCGTCTCCGTCGTCGACCCCGCCTCCCCTGCCGTCACCGGCTTCGACCGCGTCCTCGCCCGGGACGCCGCCGGCAGCGCGCCGGCCCTCGATCTCGCCGCGCGCGCCCCCGCCCTCCCGGCCCGGCCGGTCGTCGGGGTGGTCCTCACCCACGGGCAGCACGAGTACGGGGCGCGGCGACGGCACGCCGAGGTCGCCGAGGACGTGACGCGCTGGCTGGCCGGCAAGGACTGCGCGCGCCTGGAGCTGGAGACGCGGCTGGACGCGCACGACTGGCGGCTGTGCGGTACGCCGGCCCAGCTGGAGTCCGTACTGTCCCGGCTGGACCTGGTCGTCACCGACCGGCTGCACGGGCTGGTGCTGGCGTTGCGGGCCGGGACGCCGGCACTGGCGGTGGACCCGGTCGCGGGCGGCGCGAAGGTGACGGCGCAGGCCCGTGCGTGCGGCTGGCCCGCGCTGGTGGCCGCCGAGCGGCTGGAGACGGGGGTGCTCGAACGCTGGTGGGCGTGGTGCCTGGCCGACGGGCGCGAGGCCGCGCGGCGTATCGGCGCCGGGTTCCGCGCGGGCGCGGACCCGGACGGCGCGGACGGTCTCGTGGCGGCGCTCCGGACGCGGCCGGCCGGTTAGTCCCGCAGGCGCGCGGGGCACTCGGAGGTGGTCGGTCCTCGTCCTCGCCCAGGAGGAATCATCGTGTCCATCGACCGGCTCCCCGATCACGAGCAGCGCATACTCGACGAGGTGGAACGGGCGTTGCGCCGCGACCGTCGGCTCGACCGGCAGCTGCGCACCTTCCGGACCGGCCGCCGTCCCGACCTGACGCGGGTGGCGGCCTACCGACCACGCACCCTGACGGTCCTGCTGCTGCTCGCCCTGTCCGTCACCCTCATGGTGACCGGCATCGTCACCTCCGAACCCGGTGTGATCTGGGCCTTCGCCGCGGCGTGGCCGCCCACGCTGTTCGCGGTGTTCCGGCTGCTGTGCCGGTGGTCGGGCGGCTGACACCGGCACCCCCGCCGCCTCGTACGCCGTCGCACGCGCTCCCGGCACCCCGTCCCCTCGGCGGGGGCCGGGAGCGCGTGGTCCCTCAGCCCGTGTAGCTGCGCGCCGTGGAGGTGCGCTGGGCCGGTTCCAGGGCGCGCAGGCGTGCCTCGACCTCCGCGGGCAGGACCCGTCGTTCGCGCAGGATCCACGGCAGGGCGGCCGTCGCCTCGGCGAAGGCACGCAGGGACGCGGTGTCGCGGGGGACGGTCCGGGCCAGGTGCAGGGTGCGGCGCAGGGCGTGGCCGGCCGGGCGGCGCAGCCAGGTGAACCACAGGGTGTTGCGGATGCCGTGCGTCCGCCGCAGCGTCGAGTCGCGGACCGTGGACGGGTGGTGATGGATCGTCAGGCTGTCGTCGTACGTCAGCCACCAGCCGTCGGCGGCCAGGTCCGCGGCGAGCAGCTCCTCCTCGCCGCCCAGCCACAGCCGGGGGTGGAAGCCGCCCGCGGCGCGGAAGGCGTCGGTGCGCAGGACGGTCGCGGCGGCCAGGAACGAACCGAGGGCCGGTCCCGGCAGCCAGTCGGGGCGGGGCACGGGCGAGTCGCGCAGTTCCGCGACGATCGGGTCCTCGGTGCCGTCCGGTTCGACGACGATGCGGGCGGTGACGGTGCCGACCGCCGGGTACCGGTCGAGCAGGTCGGCGGCGCCGGACAGCGAGCCCGGCGCCCACCAGGAGTCGTCGTCGCAGAACGCCACGTACGGCGTGGTGACCTGACGGACCGCCAGGTTGCGTCCCACGGCTCCGAGGTTGCGGCCGGGGCGCAGCAGCCGTACGTCCGGGTGGTGGCGGGTGACGGCTTCGGCGGTGCCGTCGGTGGAGGCGTTGTCGGTGACGATCACCGGGGGTTTCTCGGGGAGTTCGGCGAGGCGGTCCAGGGTGCGCAGGAGTTCGGGGCGCCGGTTGTGGGTGATGACGACGACTGTGGTGCGGGGGTCCGTCACGAGGTCGTTCCCTCCAGGAGGCGGGCGGCGCGTTCCACGTGCGGGGGCAGGGGGCGGCGGGCGCGCAGGGCGGAGGGCAGGCGGGTGAGCGTCTCGCGCAGGGCGCGGCGGGCGTGCGGGTCGTGCCGGGCGTCGGCGGCGAGGGCGCGGGTGCGGGCGAGGGCGTGCGGCAGGGGGCGGCGCAGCCAGGCGGTGAGGAGTTCGTTGCGGCGGACGACGGCCGGGCGGCCGGTGCGGGGGCCGGGGTCCGGGTGGTGGTGGGCGACGACCTCGGGGCAGTGGGTGACGCCCCAGCCGCGGGCGGCGAGGTCGTAGGCGAGGAGGGTCTCCTCGGCGCCGAAGAACAGCAGGGGGTGGTAGCCGCCGGTGTCGAGGTAGGCCTCGCGGCGGGCCACGGCGGCGCAGCCGAGGAAGCCGAGGACCTGGGTGCCGGGCAGGTCGGGGGCGCGGCCGAGCGGTGAGCCGGCGAGGAGGTCGTTGAGGGGGTCGGCGTCCTCGGCGGGGCCGACGAGGGTGCGGGCGGAGATCAGGCCGAGCCGGGGGTGCGCGTCGAACAGGCGGGCCGCCGCGGCGAGGGCGCCGGGTGCCCACCAGGAGTCGTCGTCGCTGAACGCCACGTACGGGGTGTCCAGCGCGCGGACGCCGTGGGTGCGGGCGAGGGCGCCGCGGTTGAAGGGCAGTGCGAGGACGCGGACCTTGGGGAAGTCGCGGGCGAGCATCGCGCGGGTGTCGTCGGTGGAGGCGTTGTCGGCGACGAGGATCTCGGGGCGTTCGGGCAGGGCGAGCAGGCGGCGCAGGGTGACGGCGAGGCTCGCGGAGCGGTTGCGGGTGGCGATGACGATGCCGACGGGGGCGTGCCCGGTGGGGCCGGTGCGCGGCCGTTCCCGGGTGGCGGACGCGGTGCGGCCGGGGCTGTGGGCGCCGGGATCGTGGGGAGTGGTGCGGTGGTTCATGGTGCCTCGCAGGGGGCGTCCAGGGCGTCGAGCGCCTCGAGGACGTCGTCGGTGCCGATCCGCAGCAGCGCGGGATCGGTCTGGTGGCCGTGCGGGTCGCCGTCGGGACCGGGGTGCCACAGGGCGCGGTGGCGGGGATGGTCCGGCGGGCCCCAGCGGCTGGGCGGGACGGGGCCGAAGAGGGTGACGGAGGGGGCGGCGTGGGCGACGGCGAGGTGCGCGATGCCGGTGTCGCCGCTGACGACGGCGCGGGCGTCGGCGACCAGGGCGGAGAGCCGGTCGTAGGGCAGGCCGCCGGAGAACACGTCCGTGTCGGGCAGGGCGGCGAGCTTGGCGAGGCGGGCCACGAGGTCGCCCTCGTCCGCTCCCCCGGTCACCACGACCCGCCGGCCGCGGGCGCGCAGGGCCTCGGCGACGGCGGCGTACCGCTCGACGGGCCAGCAGCGGGAGGGAGCGCCCGCGCCGGGGTGCAGGACGACCGCGCCCGGCGCCGGGGAGGGCGTGTCCGGGCGGGGCAGGCGCAGGTCGGTGGGGTCGGCGTCGATGCCGTAGGCCCTCAGGAGCCGGCACCAGCGGTCGCGTTCGTGCTCGTCGGCGTACCAGGGCGGGCCGTCGATCTCCGGGGTGGCGGGGTGGGCGAACGCCAGCAGTCTGCGCGGGCGCAGGGAGGCCAGCAGGCGGTGGCTGGGCGGGCCGTTGCCGTGCAGGTCGACGGCGACGTCGGGGGGCGGGCCGGTCCAGTCGAGGGTGCGCGGCACGGCCCGGCCGGGTGCGGCGGCGGGCAGCAGCCGGTCGACGGCGCCGGTCGCCGCGACGAGCGGCGCCAGCCCGGCCGGGCAGGCCAGCACGAGTTCGTGACCGGGGTACGCCCGGCGCAGGGCGCGCAGCGCGGGCACACCGGCGAGGAGATCCCCGAGACCGAGGGCGCGCAGGACGAGGAGACGGGGCCGTCCCTCCTCGTCCCCGGCCCCGTCACGGGACGCCGGGACGGGGGCGGAGGCGGAAGCGGCGGACCGCGGGTGCGCGGCCGGGGACGGCGGGTGCACCGGATCCCCCGTCACCGGCCCGCCCGCCGAGGGCACGGCCGGCGGCCGGGGTCCGCGCGGGGTGCCGCCGGTCATCGGACGCCCTCCGCCGCGCGTGCCATCAGGGCCGTGGAGGAGCGGCCGTCGAGGTAGGGCAGCAGAACGGCCTGGCCGCCCCACTCCTGGAGCAGCGCCGCCTCGGGCAGGTCGGCGCCCGCGTAGTCGCCGCCCTTGACCCACACGTCGGGGCGCAGGTCGGCGAGGAGGCGTTCGGGGGTGTCCTCGTCGAAGACGGCGACGGCGTCGACGCAGGCGAGGGCGCGCAGGACGCGGACGCGGTCGGCGAGGGGGTTGACGGGGCGGCCGTCGCCCTTGCGGCGCCGTACCGAGGCGTCGGAGTTGACGCAGACGACGAGGCAGTCGCCGAGCCGGCGGGCGGCCTGGAGGAGGCCGACGTGTCCGGCGTGCAGCAGGTCGAAGCAGCCGCCCGCGGCGACGACGGTGCCGTGCTGGGCGCGGACGCGGGCGGCCAGGGCGTGCGGGTCGTCGGTGTCGGACGGCGGGGCGGGTGCCGGGCCGGTCCCCGCGGGCGGCAGGGCGCCCGCGCCGCCCGCGGCGACGAACGCCGTGGCGGCGCCCACCGCGCCCTCCACGGCCTCCCCGACCAGCGCGCCGTCGGCGAGCAGCCCGGCGGCGGTCGCGGCGAAGCGGTCGCCGGCGCCGCAGGAGTCCCCGTGGTGGGAGGCGGGCGCGGGCACCAGCAGCGGGTGCTCCCCGTACGACAGCAGCGCGCCGCGCGCGCCGAGGGTGACCGTGACCGCGGCGACCCGCCAGTCGCGCACCAGGGCGGCGGCGTGCTGCGCGGCGGCGCGCAGGCCCCCGCCCGGGCGGGCGTCCCGGTGGGCGAAGCCGTGCGCCTCCTTCTCGGCGGGCGTCACCAGCCGGGTACCGGATACCGGGGCTCCTCCGCGCGGGTGCGGGTCCCAGACCAGCGGCGGGCGGGCGGCCAGCACGTCCCGCAGGGCGTCCGCCGCGCCGCGGCCGTAGTCGGAGACGAGGACGGCCCGGGCGGAGCGCAGCGCGGCGCGGGCCTCCTCGGTGGCCTCGCGGGCGCGTCCGCCGCCGCGGTCGAGGCGGACGACGGGATGGTCGTGGGCGAGGACCCGGGTCTTCTCCGGCAGGGTGCCGGTCAGGGGGAGCGGCACCAACGTCAGCCAGGGTTCCAGCAGTTCGCGCAGGGCACGGCTCGCGGGGTCGTCGCCGACGCCGGCGATCAGGGTGACCTCGCGGCCGTCGCGGGCGGCGAGGTAGGCGGCGAGCGCGGCACCGCCGGGCCGTACGCGTTCGGCGCACTCCGCGACCACCGGTACGGGCGCGTCGGGCGCGAGCCGGTCGGCGGAGCCGGTCAGATCGCGGTCGAGCAGGGCGTCGCCGACCACGGTCAGCGGGGTCCTGTCCGTCATGCGTCGCCTCACCTCCGCGTCCTCCCGCCCGGCGTGCCCCGGTCCAGGGCGGCGTCGAAGGCCGCGCAGATCATGTGGACGGCGACCAGGTGGATCTCCTGGACGGTGGCCGTCGAGGGGGCGTCCACGCACAGGGACTCGTCGCTGCCCGCCATCAGCGGGTTGGGTTCGCAGCCGGTGAGGGCCCACACCCGCATGCCGATCGCGCGGGCGGCGTCGGCGGCGGACAGCAGGTTGGCGCTGGCGCCGGAGGTGGACAGCAGCATCAGCACGTCGCCCGCGCGGCCGTGGGCGCGCACCTGGCGGGCGAAGACCTCGTCGACGCCGTAGTCGTTGGCGATCGCGGTGGTGGAGGAGGTGTCGGCGTGCAGGGCGATCGCGGAGAACGGCGGCCGGTCGTCGCGGTAGCGGCCGACGAGTTCGGCGGTCAGGTGCTGGGCCTGGGCGGCGCTGCCGCCGTTGCCGGCGGCCAGCAGCCGGCCGCCGCCGGACAGGACGCCGGCGAGACGTTCGCCCCAGCGTTCGGTGATGTGCGCGGAGGCGCGGAACGCCCGCAGCGCGACCTGGAGTTCGTCACAGTGCCCGACGACGGGCGGATGCACGGTCATCACGCCACCTCCTTCGCCGGCGCGTGGTCGGCGAGCGTCAGGCGGTACACCTGTTCCGCGCCGTCGGCGACGCGCCGCCACGTGTAATGCTTGAGGACGCGGTCGCGGCCGGCCGCGCCGTACCGGCGGCGCAGGGCGTCGTCCGCGAGGAGTTCACAGGCGGCCTCGGCGATCGCGTCCGGGTCCTGCGGGGCGACGAGCCGGCCGGTGATGCCGTCGGCGACGGAGTCGCGGTGGCCGCCGACGTCGGTGGCGAGGACGGGCACGCCGCACGCCATGGCCTCCAGCGGGACGATGCCGAAGGGCTCGTAGAGCGGGGTGCACAGCACCAGGTCGGCGCTGCCGAGCAGGGCGGGCATGTCGCCCGGGTCGACCGCGCCGAGCAGCCGGACCCGGTCGGCGACGCCGGCGCGGTGGGCGAGCTCGGTCAGGCGCCGCGCCTCGGGGTCGGCGTCGACGGCGCCGGACGGCGGTCCGCCCGCGATGAGCAGTTCGGTGTCGGGGATGACGGCGAGGGCCTGGATCGCCTGGTCGTAGCCCTTGCGGGGCACCAGCCGGCCGCAGGCCAGCAGACGGTGCCGCTGCCGCCGGGCGGGGGTGCGGCCGGAGGCGGCACCGGGGCGGAAGTGCCCGGCGTCCACGCCGCAGGGCACGACGGACACCTGGCGGGGCGGTACGCCCATGTCACCGAGTTCGACGACCTCGTCGGTGCAGGTGGCCAGCACCCGCGCGCAGCTGAGGCCGAGCTGCCGCTCGATGCCGATGCGCTCGTACGGGCTGGTGTCCCGCAGGCCCTGGTGGCGCCGCTTGACGGTGCCCAGGGCGTGGAAGGTCTGCACGAGGGGGATGCCGTAGGGCGCGGCGCCGATCTGGGAGGCCATGCCGGACATCCAGAAGTGGGCGTGGACCACGTCGGGCCGCTCGCGGCTCCAGGCGCGCGCCAGGTACGCGCCGAAGGCCGGCATGTGGGGGAACAGGCCGTCCTTGGGCACGGTCTCGGCCGGTCCGGCGGGCACGTGCTCGACGATGCCGCCGCCGGGCAACGGCACCCGGTCGGGCAGGTCCAGCGAGTCACGGCGGGTGTAGACCGTGACGGCGTGGCCGCGCCGGGCCAACTCCTCGGTGAGACGGGCCACGTAGACGTTCTGTCCACCGGCGTCGACGCCGCCGAGCGCGGCGAGCGGACTCGCGTGCTCGGACACCATGGCGATCCTCATCGGGTCACCTCCTTCAGCAGCCGCTCCCAGTCGTCCAGGAAGCGGGACAGCCCGTAGCGGGACAGGGCCGCCGCGCGGGCCGCCTCGCCGACGGCCCGCGCGTACGGCGGGTCGGCGAGGAAGTCGCGCACGGCGTCGGTCAGTACGTCGATGCGGTTGGAGACCACGCCGGCGCCCGGGGGGACGGCCTCGGTCACCTCGGTGGTGGCGAGCGCGACCACGGGCATGCCCAGGTGCATGGCCTCCAGCAGGGACAGACCCAGCGAGGTCCAGCGCACGGGGTGGACGTAGACGCGGCGGCGGGCCAGTTCGGTGTGCAGGTCGCTCTGGGGGACGTCCCGGGTGCGGCAGCGCTCGGGGGCGACGCCGATGTGTGCGGCGAGTCCCTCGGTGCGCATGCCGAACACGTCGAGCGGGGCGGCGCGGGCGAACTCGGGCAGCAGGTCGGTGCCGGTCGTACGGCCGCGCCGGACGGGTTCGTTGACGACGACGGCGGCCCGTTCGAGTTCGCCGGTCCAGCGGTGGCCGGGGTCGACGATGCCGTGCTCGACGACGGTGGCGGGCGTCGTGCCGGAGTCCCACATCAGCCGGTTGAAGTGGGTGACGTGGACGAGGGTGACGCCCGGGATGTCCGCGGCCGGGTGGCGGGTGTCGGGCACGTCGCCGTCGGGGGCGTTGTGCTCCAGGTAGACCAGGGGCGGGCGGCGGCCCAGCCACCGGTCGACCAGGGCGAGTTCGTGCGGACGCTGGAGGATGACGAGGTCGACGTCCTCGTCCCGCAGCCGCTCCGGCGGGACCTCGATCACCGACTCGGGCCAGTCCCAGGTGCGGGCGCGGCCGAGGCCGTCGGGTCCGCGGTCCGGGGTGACGGGGACGAGGTAGGTGTGGGGGCCCTGCACGAAGGCCGTGGTCCACGACCCGTGCACGTGCCAGATGAGGATCCTCATGCCTCCCCCAGGAGTTTCTCGACGGCGGCCGCCACGTCGGTGCCGGTGACGGTGTTCAGGCAGGGGTGGCCGGGGACGGGACAGTCCCGGGCCCTGCTGTCGGCGCAGGGCGCGTCCTGGTCGCCGAGCAGGACGTAGGGAACGCCGTAGGGCCGCCAGCGTCCGGCCGGTACGACCGGGGCGAACAGGGACACCACGGGGGTGCCGACGGCGGCGGCGAGGTGGGCGGGCGCGGTGTTGCCGGTGACGACGACGGACGCGCCCGCGAGGACGCCGGCCAGTTCGGGGGCCTCGGTGCGGCCGCCGAGGTCGGTGCCGTGCCCGCCGGCGACGTAGGCGGTGAGGTCGCGTTCGCCGGGGCCGCCGGTGACCAGCACGCGGTGTCCGGCGGCGGCCAGTTCGCGCACCGCCTCGGCGCTGCGCTCGGGGCTCCAGGCGCGGGCGGGGACGCTGGCGCCGGGGTGCAGGACGACGTACGGGCCGGGGCCGGTGAGCGCGTCGACGGAGGGCGGCGGGTGGACGCGCAGCCGTCCGTCGTCGGGCCGGGGGAAGCCGGCCGCCTCGGCGAGGTCGAGGGCGGCCTCCGCCTCGTGGGCGTGCGGGGCGCGCCGGTGGCGCAGGTCGAGGAGGGAGCCGGGGTAGTCCACGCTGTCCGCGGCGATGTACCGGACGCCGGCCAGGCGCAGCACCAGGGCGGTGGGCAGCGGGGACTGGTGGAAGGAGGTGAGGACCAGCGCCGTGTCGGCGTCGATCCGCTCCACCAGGGCGTCGATGTCCTCCCGGCTGACGTCGGGCGGCTCGAACCCGCCCCACGGCGCGTCCCACACCAGGATCTCGTCGACGCCGGGCAGCAGCCGGGCGGCGGGCGCGCCGCGCGGCCCGCACAGCAGGGTGACGTGGTCGGCGCGGGCGGCGACGGCACGCACGGCGGGTCCGGCGAGCAGGACGTCGCCGAAGCTGTCGAGCCGGGTGACCAGGGCTCTCATCGCGGCCTCCCTCGGGTGCCGACGGCGTCGCCCGTGCCGTACGCCCCCTTGTACGCCTCCCTGAGGGGCCGTTCGTCCGCCAGGATCCGGCCCTTGGGCGGCCCGTCGAGGACGGCGCGCACGGCGGTCGGCAGGTCGGGGGCGACGTGGGGGGCGGCGGCGATCTCCTCGGGGCGGGTCCGCTCGTTGGGGACGAGGATGCCGTGGGCGCCGGCCCGCTGCGCGGCCTCGACGTCGGCGCCGATGTCGCCGACGACGACGCAGTCGGCGGGCGCGGCGCAGACGCGTCCGGCCGCCCACAGCACCAGTCCGGGCCGCGGCTTGCGGCAGTGGCAGCCGTCGTCGGGGCCGTGCGGGCAGACCGCCCAGACGTCGAAGGGGCCGATCAGCTCGTCGACGCGCCGGTTGACACGGCGGACGTCGGTGTCGCTGACGAGGCCGCGGGCGACGCCGGACTGGTTGGTGACGACGCCGACGCGGATGCCGTGGCCGCGCAGCAGCGCGACCGCCTCGCGGGCGCCGTCGACGGGCCGGACCCGTGCGGGGTCGCCGTTGTAGGGGACGTCGTGGACGAGGGTGCCGTCGCGGTCGAAGAACACCGCCTCGACGGGGCTCATACGGCCACCTCCCGCCACGGGCGGGCGGCGCGGTGCCGCCACAGTCCGTTCAGCCGGTGCCAGGTCGCGGCGGGCGGGATGAGCACGCTGGTGACCAGCATGGTCGTCACCTCGTCGCGGGTGCGCGGTCCGGGCGCGATGCGCGCCCACGCGAACTCGGCGGTGCCGGCGGCCCAGCCGAGCCCGGCGAGGGCGGCGGCCCGGGGCCGGCGGGCGACCGCGAGGACGAGGGCGGCGGCACCGGCGGCGGTGACCGCGGCGTGCCGGCGGATACGCCCCCGGGGTGCCATCGCCCTGGACCACCAGTCGGGGCCGTGCAGGCGCCGCATCAGGGCGTCGTCGGCGTTGCCGCGCTGCTGTGCGAGCGACACCCAGCGGGAGGCGGGGCGCACGGGGTGGCGGGTGGTGCGGCGGCCCCGCTGGATGCGCCAGCCGGCGTCGAGGACGCGCAGCGCGAGGTCGGCGTCCTCGCGGAAGGCGCGCGGGAAGCGTTCGTCGAAGCCGTGGACCTGCTTGAGCACGTCGGTGCGGTAGGCCATGTCGGCGGTGATCCACCGGGCCTGCGCGAGACCCGCGGTGCCGCGTTCCCAGTCGGTGGGGCGGCGTTCGCCGGGCAGGGGGACGGCGATGACGCCCTGGACGGCGCCGGTGTCGGGGGCGGCCTCGGCGAGGTCCTGGACGAGCTGGTCGCACCAGTGCGGGCCGACCTGGACGTCGTCGTCGAGGAAGGCGGTCCACGGCGAGGTGACGGCGCGCAGGCCGGTGTTGCGGGCGGCGGCGGGTCCCCGGCCGCCGCTGCGCAGCACGACGGTGCGCTCGCGCAGGTCGCCGAGGACGCTCAGCGCGTGCTCCAGCGCCGCCGGGTCGGCGTCGGGGCCGGGCCGGTCGTCGACGAGGACGATCTCGTCGGGACCGGGGCCGGTCGCGGCGGCCAGCGCGGCCAGGCAGTCGGCCAGCGTGCCGCGGGCGAGGGTGGGGACGACGACGGCGTAGCCGGTCATGGTGGCGCCGGTCATGCGAACGCCTTCCCCCGGCGCACCGCGAACGGGCCGATGGCCAGCAGGTCCACGGGCGCGGAGCCGAAGCACTCCAGCGCGTCGCGCGGGTCGTCGACCATGGGCCGTCCGGCGGTGTTGAGGCTGGTGTTGACGACGACGGGCAGCCCGGTGCGCCGCTCGAAGGCGGCCAGCATCCGCGCGACGAGCGGTTCGCGGCGCTCCTCGACGGTCTGGATGCGGGCGGTGCCGTCGACGTGGACGACGGCCGGGACGCGGTCGCGCCAGGCGGGGGCGACGTCGTGCACGAAGAGCATGTACGGGCTGGGGATCGGCCCGTCGAAGATCTCGGCGGCGCGGTCGGCCAGCACCATCGGCGCGACGGGGCGGAACTCCTCGCGGCCCTTGACGTGGTTGAGGCGTTCCAGGTTCTCCGCGCGGCCCGGGTGGGCCATCAGGGAGCGGTGTCCGAGGGCGCGCGGCCCGAACTCGCTGCGGCCCTGGAACCAGGCGACGATGCCGTCCCGGGCGAGTTCCTCGGCGACCGTCTCGGCGATGTCGTCCGGCTCCTCGTAGGGGATCGCGGCCGTCTCCAGCCAGGCGCGGATCTCCTCGTCGCTCCAGCCGCGGCCGAGGTCGGCGCCGGGCATCGGCTCGGGGGCGGTGCCCTCCTGGGCGGCGGCCACGTGCAGCGCGCCGCCGAGGGCGGTGCCCGCGTCACCGGCGGCGGGCTGCACCCACACGTGCCGGTACGGGCCGCGCGCGGCGATCTTCGAGTTGGCGACGCAGTTCAGCGCGACGCCGCCCGCCATGGTGAGGGCCTCGCCGCCGGCCTCGCGGTGCAGCCAGTGGACGAGGTCGAGGAGGAGTTCCTCCAGCGCCGCCTGGGTACTGGCGGCCAGGTCGGCGTGGTCCTTCGTCCAGTCCTCGCCCTTGGCGCGGGCCGGGGCGAGGGCCGCCCAGTCGACGCCGTGGGCGCGGAAGCCGCCGTCGCCGGTGGCGTGGATGTGCTCGCGCAGCCGGTCCAGGTGGCGGGGGGTGCCGTAGGAGGCGAGGGCCATCACCTTGTACTCGTCGCTGCTGCGCAGGAAGCCGAGGTGCTCGGTCAGCTCCTCGTAGACCAGGCCCAGCGAGTGCGGCAGCGCCTGGGTGGCGAGGGTGTCGAGCTTGCCGTCGCGGTAGCGGCCGGCCAGGTGGGAGGCGCACTCGCCACGCCCGTCGAGGACGAGGACGTCGTTGTCGGGGTGCGGCGAGGCCGGTCCGGCGGAGGCGGCGTGCGCCACGTGGTGCGGGACGAAGACGACCTGGTCGGGGTCGAGGCCGGGCAGCGCCTCGGCGAGGAACTCCGGTGCGCGGCGGGCGTATTCGAGGCGCAGCGGGTCCCACGGGTCGTTCAGGCCCATGTCACGGGCGGGCCGGGCGAGCTTGGGGTCGAAGGAGTACGCGACGGCGTCCAGCTCCTCCGGCCGCACCCCGGCGTGTTCCAGGCACCACCGCGCCGACAGCTCCGGCACCTCCCACGCGGAGAAGGGCACCGGGCGCTTGCCGTGCTTGCGGCGGCTGAAGCGCTCCTCCTCGGCGGCCGCGACGGTCCGGCCGTCGACGACGAGGGCGGCGGCCGGATCGTGGAACAGGGCGTTGATACCGAGGATGCGCATGGGGTGTGCTCCGTCCCGGGCGACTGCTGGGGTCCTGCTGGCGTGGCGGGTGCCGCGAGGCGGCTGCCTCAAACACTTGAAGACAACTCAATTCCAGAAATGAGCGGATCTGTTACGGAGTGCGACTCCCACGGGCGTGACGACACGCGACCCGCCCCCCGCCGGAGACCTACGCGCACCGTCCCGCCGGGGGCCTGCACGTACCGTCCCGCCGGGAGTCTGCACGCGTCCTCCGCCGGAGGCCTACGCGGCGACCGCCGGAGGCCTACGCGGCGACCGCGTGGGCGAACCAGCCGATGGTCCGTTCCAGCCCCTCGCTCCAGCCGACGCGCGGCTGCCAGCCGAGCCGTTCCCGGGCCAGGGTGGTGTCGGGCCTGCGCCGGCCGGGGTCGTCCACGGGACGTTCGACGAAGCGGATGCGGGAGCCGGAACCGGTGAGCTCGACGATGCGCCGGGCCAGTTCCAGCATGGTGATCTCGTCGGTGCCGCCGATGTTGACCGGGCCGCTCTCGTCGGAGGCGGCGAGCGCGAGGACGCCGTCGACGGTGTCGTCGACGTAGCACAGGGAGCGGGTCTGTCCGCCGTCGCCGGCGACGGTGAGGGGCATGCCGTCCAGGGCCTGCGCGATGAAGGTCGGCACGGCGCGGCCGTCGCCGGTGCGCATGCGG
Organism: Streptomyces sp. NPDC006384; assembly: GCF_042870695.1. Lineage (NCBI taxonomy): Bacteria > Bacillati > Actinomycetota > Actinomycetes > Kitasatosporales > Streptomycetaceae > Streptomyces > Streptomyces sp. NPDC006384. The sequence goes on along the minus strand of NZ_JBIAHR010000007.1, from coordinate 211,807 downwards.
GGGCCGTAGGTGTTGAAGATGCGGACGATGGCGGTGTCGGTGCCGTGCACCTGACGGTGGGCGGTGACCAGGGCCTCGGCGAAGCGCTTGGACTCGTCGTAGACGCTGCGCGGGCCGATCGGGTTGACGTTGCCCCAGTAGCTCTCGCGCTGCGGGTGCTCGAGCGGGTCGCCGTAGACCTCGGAGGTGGAAGCGAGCAGGAAGCGGGCGCCGTCGGCACGGGCCCGCTCGAGGGCGTTGCGGGTGCCGGTGGAGCCGACGTCGAGGGTCTCCAGGGGCAGCCGGAGGTAGTCGGCGGGCGAGGCCGGGCAGGCGAAGTGCAGGACGAGGTCGAAGCTGCCGGGCAGTGCGCGCAGGGCCCTCGGGTCGGTCGCGTCGGCCCGGACGAAGCGGAAGCCGCGGTGGCGTTCCAGCTCGGCCACGTTGCTCCGGGAGCCGGTGGCCAGATTGTCGAGGCAGACGACGTCGGTGCCGGCCTCCAGCAGCCGGCCGCACAGGTGGGATCCCACGAACCCGGCGCCGCCGGTCACCAGGGCCCGTCGCCAGACGCGTCCGCTCAGAGGGCTCTCGCTCACGGGGTGCTCCTCACTCTCGCCTACACGTGCGTGCCGGCTGAGTAACCCGGACGGAGCCCCTCCTACCTCGAACGGCGATTCGAGAAGCCCGCCCGGAAGGAGGTGAGGGGGCAGTATGAACGGCGTTTATACACTCTGTGTATAGTCCCCGTATGCCTTCGCTGACCAGCAAGATGACAAAAACGGGGACCAGGTTGCGCGGAGCCGCGATTCTCGCGGCGGCCGCCTCGCTGACACTGGCACTGAGCGGCTGTACCAAGCTCGAGACGACCTCGCCCGCCTCCGTCCGCGAGGCGGCGGAAGCGAAGGGCGGGGACGCGAAGGGCGGGGACGCGAAGGGCGCGGCCGGCGCCCGGGCACGGGCCGGTTCCGGCACGGTCGACTGCCGCGACGCCAAGTGCATCGCGCTGACCTTCGACGCCGGCCCGAGCGAGCACTCCGCCCGGCTGCTCGACATCCTGAAGGAGGAGCAGGTCCCGGCGACCTTCTTCCTGCTGGGCAGGCGGCACATCGACACCTACCCCGAGCTGGTCAGGCGCATGGCCGACGAGGGGCACGAACTCGCCAACCACACCTGGACGCACAAGATCCTCACGGACGCCGAGCCGGACGAGATACGCGAGGAACTGGAGCGCCCCAACAAGGAGATAGAGCGTCTGACCGGGCGGCGCCCCACCCTGATGCGCCCGCCGCAGGGCCGCACCGACGACACGGTGCACGACATCTGCCGCGAACTGGGCCTGGCGGAGGTGCTGTGGACCGTGACCGCCAAGGACTACAAGACGAACGACTCCGCCCTGATCACGAAGCGCGTCCTGGAGCAGTCCTCCCGGGACGGCATCATCCTGCTGCACGACCTCTACGACGGCACCGTCCCCGCCGTCCCCGGCATCATCGACGCGCTCAAGAAGCGGGGCTACGTCTTCGTCACGGTGTCCCAGCTCCTCGCCCCCGGGAAGGCGGAACCGGGCAAGGTGTACCGCTAGGGCCTGCCGTTCGGAAGAGGCCGCAGGACGGCGACGGAGCCTGTCAGCCGGCGGGCTCCGCCGGCGTCCGGGTGCCGAGCACGGTCGGCAGGGCGAGGCGTTCGGCGTCCTCGGTGCCGGGCTCGGCCGTGTAGACCATGATCCGGAGGTCGCTGCCCGCCACGGCGAGTACGTCGCAGTCCAGTGTCAGAGCTCCTGCGTGCGGGTGGTCGATGGTCTTGCGTGCGGCCTCATGGCGGCCGACGGTGCCGCCGAAGCTGTACAGCGGCGTCTCACGCCGTCTCCGGCGTCCGGGTCCACCGCCCCGGACGCCGGACGCCGGTCACGTACGTACGGAAAGGTCATCGTGTGCACTACGAAACGCTTGCCGCCCTGCATGGCGTACTCGACCGGTACCCGTGGGCGTCGCACGTCACATGCGACGCCCACGGCAGCGAGCTGTACGACCTCGCCATGCGCAGGGCGGAAGCCTACGGCTGGTACTCCACCGGCGGCTGGACCTACGAGTACCGGGGATGGGGCGAGGCCCGGATCGTCCAGGACCCGGGGCGCTGGGCCGACGCCCTGGCCGGCGGGGACTGGACGCAGGACGGGAAGGTCCGGGAGCTGGCGTGGATGTCGGCGGAGATCCCGGACGACGTCCGTGAGCCGCGCCTCCCCCTCCTCCACCTGGCGCGCATCCTGTCGGACGCGGTGAACCGGATCGGGCACGTCCGCTTCACCGGGCTGCATGCCGTCCTCCCGCTGCAGGAGCTCGTCGGAGACGCTTCCGACGACTTCCGGGCGATGCGGAGATGGTTCGCCCTCGCCGACCCGGCCGCCTCCGTCCCCGTGAGCGTCACCGTCGCCGCCGGACCGGCGCTGCGGGGAAGGGAGGCGGCGGTGCCCGGCGCCGTCTCGGAGCGGCTCGGCGACATCGCCGCCGCCGAGATCGCCACCGGGCACCTCGACGTGTCCGGCTTGGCGGACGTGGACGGTGAACACGGCTACGACAAGGCCCGTGAACGCGGCGTGCTGCGGCTCGCGTGCCGTGTGCCGGAGTGGTCGGTGGACGCCGCGGTGTGGCTGACCGAGGCCGTGGGTGACGGGCTGCGCGCGGCCGGTTGCGCGGAGCGGGCGGTGGTGACCGCCTCGCTGGCGTCCTCATGACACCGTCGGTCTCACGGGTGCCGGCCGCCCGCGTCCCCGCCCGCCCCCGCCGGAGCCCCGGGCCGCCGCCTCGCACCGCACCGCCTCGCACCGCCTCGCCCGCATACGATCGTGACGTGGTCACCTTCTCGCTCGAACGCACCGCCCCGCTCCCTCCGGACGAGGCATGGCGACGGCTCACCACGTGGCACCGCCACGGCGACGCGGTGCCGCTGACCCGGGTCACCGTCTCCCCTCCCCCGCCCACGGCCGTGGGCACCCTGGTCGTCGCCCGCACGGGGGTCGGCCCCCTCGCCTTCGACGACACCATGGAGGTGACCGTCTGGCAGCCACCGGAGGAGGACGCACCCGGCCGGTGCCGGCTGGTCAAACGGGGGCGGGTGATCAGGGGTTGGGCCGAGATCGAGGTCGGTCCGGGACCCGGCGGCCGTGCACGTGTCCGCTGGCGCGAGGAGCTGCGCGTCCGCCCGCTGCCGTCCCTCTTCGACGGCGTACTGGAGCGGTCGGGCCGGTACGTGTTCGGACGAGCGGTGAACCGACTCCTGCGACACCCCTGACCTTCACGGGGCGTCAGGTCCTCTTCGGAGCGCCGCCGTGCCGACCCGGCCCGGCCTCGTGGCCGTCGCCTTCGAGACCGGCGAGCGGCCGGACGTCGCGCCCGGAACCACCTGGCTCCACCGCAACCGAGGCGGGGACGAGAGCCTGGTCGTCGACGCTCCCGCGCTGCTCACGGGCCACCGTCCGGACATGCTCGCGGGCAACCGCCCGGGCGACGCGCGTACCCCGCGGAACTCCCGGGCCGGCCGTCGGCGACTCGACGGCACCGAACCGCCGTCGGAGACACCTCACCGCTGACGCCCCGGCCCGGCCGTCCGCCGGGAGGCCGACGCGACGGCAGGTTTCCCGTCGGGCCACGCCCGAACGTCCGTAACAGATCTTCGAAACTGTCGGAAGCCGGTACGCCGCCCCCTCCGCCCACGGTCGCGACAGTGCCCATGCCTCCCAACTCGCCCTGCCTCCCTACAGCCACGCCCATGAGCCAGGTAACCGCCGTAACGGTTTGGACGCTTGCCCGCACGACCGTTGACCGACTCTTCACTTTGCGCCTACTGTCCAGCCGCAGGACTTTCGGTCAGTGCATCGAAACTTTCGGAAGGCTGGATGAGCATGCGTACACGGTTGGCCCGGGCGATCGCCTGCGGTACGGCGCTCGCCCTGGCGGCGACTCTCGCTGCCTGCGGAGACGGCAGCGGCGGGGGCTCCTCGGACGACGGGAAGATCCGCGTCCTGGTCTACGGCGACGCCAGCAACAAGGTCGAGCAGCAGATCGTCGACACCTTCAACAAGACGTCCGACGTCAAGGTGGTCCTCGACACCATCCCCGGTGCCGACTACCAGAAGAAGCTCCAGACGATCATCAACACCCCCCAGGCGCCGGACGTCTTCTTCCACTGGGGCGGCGGCAGCATCAAGCCGTTCGTCAAGGCGGACCTGCTGCTGCCGCTCGACGACTTCATCAAGAAGAACCCGGACCTGGAGAAGAAGTTCCTGCCGTCCGTCTTCCAGAACTCCGTCGTCGACGGCAAGCCGTACGGCATCCCGATGCGCGGCACCCAGCCGGTCCTGCTCTTCCACAACAAGAAGGTCCTCCAGGAGGCGGGCGTCCAGCCGCCGAAGACGTGGGACGAGCTGCTCGCCGCGGTGAAGAAGCTCAAGGACGAGGGCGTCACGCCGATCGCGCTCGGCGGCGGCGACATCTGGCCCACCCAGATGTGGTTCCAGTACCTCCTCGACCGCATTGCCGGACCGGAGCTGTTCGCGAAGGCCGTCAAGGGCGACAAGAGCGCCTGGGACAGCCCGGACAGCAGGAAGGCCCTGGACATGGTCAAGGAACTCGTCGACGCCGGCGCCTTCGGCAAGAACTACGACTCCGTCAAGTACACCAACGGCGGCTCGGTCCAGCTGCTGGCCTCCGGCAAGGCCGGCTTCGAGCTGATGGGCTCCTGGTACTACTCCCAGCAGCTGACGGACCACCCGGACTTCGCCGAGAAGGACCTCGGCTACTCCGCCTTCCCGACCGTCACGGGCGGCAAGGGCGATCCGGCCAACGTCGCCGGCAACCCCAACAACTACTTCTCGGTGATGAAGAAGACCAAGCACCCCGAGGCGGTCGCCGAGTTCCTGAAGCTCATGTACTCCGACGAGTTCGTCAAGGCGCACCTGGAAATCGGCAACCTGCCGACCACGACCGACACCGGCAGGTTCATCGACGGTTCGGGCACTCCCGAGTACTCGCGCTTCCAGTACGACCTCGTCGCCGACGCCCCGTCGTTCCAGCTCTCCTGGGACCAGGCGTACCCGCAGAAGGCGAGCTCGGACATGCACAAGGCCGTCCAGCAGTTCTTCAACGGACAGCTCGACGCGGACGGCTTCATCAAGGCCATGCAGGCCCTCCCGACCGAGTGACGAACGGCTCATGACGACACAGATCACGAGCGCCCGGCCCGCCGCCGGACCCCGCAAGGAGTCCCGGCGGCGGCCGCCCGCCTCGTCCGCGACGCAGGTGGGCCGCCCCGGCTTCGTCTGGGCGCTGCCCGCCGCAGTGTTCTTCACCCTCTTCGCGATCGTGCCGCTGATCATGGTGGCGGTGCTGTCCTTCATGAGCTGGGACGGGATCAGCTCGCCCGAGTTCGTCGGCACGGACAACTGGTCGCGCCTCATCGACGACCCGGTCATGCTCAAGAGCATCTGGCTGACCCTGCTGCTGACCGCGCTCGGCGTGGTCCTGCAGACCCCGCTGAGCATCCTGCTCGGCGTCTGGGCCGCCGGTCACCAGCGCAACCGCGCCGTCCTGTCGGTCATCTACTTCATTCCGCTGCTGCTGTCCGCGACGGCCGTGTCCGTGCTGTGGCGGGCGCTGCTCGACCCGAACTTCGGCATTCCCGCCGACGCCGCCTGGCTGTTCGGCGACGGCAACCTGTTCGGTGAACAGGCCACCGCCATCGGGGTGCTGGCGTTCGTCAGCACCTGGCAGTTCACCCCGTTCCACACCCTGATCTACCAGGGCGCGGCCCGCGCGATCCCGCCGGTGCTGTACCAGGCCGCGGAGATCGACGGGGCGGGGCGCTACCGGCAGTTCTTCCACATCACCCTGCCGCAGCTGCGCACCTCCATGATCACCTCGATGATCCTGATGATCGTCGGTGGTCTGACCACGTTCGAGACGGTCCTCATCCTGACCCAGGGCGGTCCCGGCACCGACACCACCATCAGCGCCTACTACATGTACGACAAGGCGTTCAAGAGCTTCGACTACGGCACCGGTTCCGCGATCGCCCTGGCCCTGGTCGTCGCGGCCACGATCATCTCGCTGGTCGTCGTCCGGGTCTCCGGCTACGACAAGATGCGCGGCTCCATGGAGGGTGTGTCATGAGGCGCCGACCCAACTACGTGGCCGGCGTCGGCTCGCTCGTCTGGCTCGTCCTGGTGGGCCTGCCGCTGTACGTGATGCTCGCCGCGACCCTGCGCACCCGTCAGGACTACGCCGACAACGGCCCGGTCTCGTTCCCGGACGACTTCACGCTGGACAACTACACCGGTGCCTTCGACTCCGGCTTCGGCCGGTACTTCTTCAACACGCTGGTCGTCACCGCCTGTGTGATCGGCATCGTCCTGCTGCTGGTCCCGCCGCTCGCCTACGCGATCGTCCGCAGCCGCGGCCGGGCCACGTCGGCGGTCTTCCGGCTGTTCCTGCTCGGCCTCGCCATCCCGGCCCAGGCCGTGATCGTGCCGATGTTCTACCTGATCAGCGAAGCCGGGCTGTACGACAACCTGCTCGGCGTCATCCTGCCCACGGCCGCGTTCTGCCTGCCGATGTCCGCCCTGATCCTCAGCGGCGCGATGCGCGACATCTCCCCGGAGCTGTACGAGGCCATGGCGATGGACGGCGCGAGCCCGCGGCGCGTGTTCTTCCAGCTCGTCGTGCCGCTGTCCCGCGGCGGACTCTCCACCATCGTGGTGTTCTCCGCGCTCCAGGCCTGGAACGGCTTCCTGTTCCCGCTCGTGCTGACCCAGTCCGAGTCCACCAAGGTGGTCACCCTGGGTCTGTACAACTTCCAGACCGCGCACGGCATCGACATCCCCGGTCTGCTGGGAGCCGTGGTGCTGTCCATGGTGCCCATCCTGCTCGTCTACCTGTTCGCCCGTCGTGCCCTGGTCCAGGGTCTGATGGGCGTCGGAGGAAAGTGATCGCCGACGTGGCCGTTGAGACCACCCCCGAAGTCCCCCTCTGGAACGACCCCGCCCGCCCCGTCCCCGCCAGGGTGTCCGCGCTGATCGAGGCGATGACCCTGGAGGAGAAGATCGCCCAGCTGTACGGCGTGTGGGTCGGCGCGTCCGACGAGGGCGGCGACGTGGCCCCCCATCAGCACGACATGGAGGAGGCCGTCGACCTCGACGCCCTCCTTCCCGCCGGACTGGGCCAGCTGACCCGCCCCTTCGGCACCGCCCCCGTCGACCCGGCGCTCGGCGCGCTGTCCCTGCTGCGCACCCAGAAGCGGATCACCGCGGCGAACCGCTTCGGCATCCCCGCCCTCGCGCACGAGGAGTGCCTGGCCGGCTTCGCCACCTGGGGCGCCACCGCCTACCCCGTGCCCCTGTCCTGGGGCGCCACCTTCGACCCGGACCTGGTCCGCCGGATGGCCGCCGCCATCGGCCGCGACATGCGTTCCGTCGGCGTCCACCAGGGTCTCGCGCCCGTCCTGGACGTGGTGCGCGACGCCCGCTGGGGCCGCGTCGAGGAGACCATCGGCGAGGACCCCTACCTCGTCGGCAGCATCGGCACCGCCTATGTGCAGGGCCTGCAGTCCGCGGGCGTCGTCGCCACCCTCAAGCACTTCGCCGGCTACTCAGCCTCCCGCGCCGGCCGCAATCTCGCCCCCGTCGGCATGGGCCCGCGCGAGCGGGCGGACGTCCTCCTGCCGCCCTTCGAGATGGCGCTGCGCGAGGGCGGGGCGGGCTCCGTCATGCACGCCTACACCGACACCGACGGCATCCCCTCGGCCGCCGACGAGGAACTCCTCACCGGACTGCTGCGCGACACCTGGGGTTTCGACGGCACGGTCGTCGCCGACTACTTCGGCATCGCCTTCCTCAAGATCCTGCACGGGATCGCCGGGGACTGGGCCGAGGCGGCGGGCGCGGCGCTGCGCGCGGGGGTCGACGTGGAGCTGCCCACCGTCAAGACGTTCGGCGCGCCCCTCGCCGAGGCCGTCGCCGCGGGCCGCGTGCCGGAGGCGCTGGTCGACCGCGCCCTGCGCCGCGTCCTCGCCCAGAAGATCCGCCTCGGTCTGCTCGACCCCGGCTGGGACCCGGTCCCGGACGCCCTGCGGGGGGCCGCGGTGGACGACCCGGACGCGCTGCGCGGCACCGTGGACCTGGACTCCCCCGCCAACCGGGAGCTGGCCCGGGCCGTCGCCGACGAGGCGGTCGTCCTGCTCGCCAACGACGGCACCCTCCCCCTGGACCGGCCGCTGGAGGGGTCCTCGGACCGGCCGTACCGCATCGCGCTGATCGGCCCGAACGCCGCCGAGCCGACGGCCGTGCTGGGCTGCTACTCCTTCCCCCAGCACGTCGGCGTGCACCACCCGCGGACCCCGCCGGGCATCGACCTGCCCACGCTGCACGACGCGCTGCGCGCCGAGTTCCCCGGCGCGGAGCTGACCGCGGCACGCGGCACCGGCGTCGACGACGGTGACGTGAGCGGCCTGCCGGAGGCGGTCTCCGTCGCGCGGGAGGCCGACGTCGTCGTCGTGGCCCTCGGCGACCGGGCGGGCCTGTTCGGGCGCGGGACCAGCGGGGAGGGCTGCGACACCGAGTCGCTGGCCCTGCCGGGGGCCCAGCAGGAGCTGCTGGACGCGCTGCTCGACACGGGCAGGCCGGTGGTGGTGGTCATGCTCGCCGGCCGGCCCTACGCGCTCGGCCGGGCCGTGGAGGAGGCCGCCGCGATCGTGCAGTGCTTCTTCCCCGGTGTGGAGGGGACGCGCGCGGTCGCGGGGGTGCTCAGCGGCCGGACCAACCCGTCCGGGCGGCTGCCCGTCAGCGTGCCGCGCGGGCCGGGCGCCCAGCCCGCCGGCTACCTGGCCGCCCGGCTGGCGCAGTCCAGCGACGTCTCCAGCATCGACCCCACCCCGGCGTTCGCGTTCGGGCACGGACTGTCCTACACGTCCTTCGAGTGGAGCGACCTGACGCTCGACAGGACGGATGCGGACACCGCGGGCGAGTTCTCCCTCGCCTTCACCGTGACCAACACCGGGCGGCGGCACGGCACCGAGGTCGTCCAGCTCTATCTGCACGACCCCGTCGCCTCCGTCGTCCAGCCGGTGCAGCGCCTCGTCGGCTACACCAGGGTGACGCTGGAGCCGGGCGAGTCCCGCCGCCTGCGCGTGACCGTCCCGGCCGACGTCGCCTCGTTCACCGGCCGCGACGGGCACCGGGTGGTCGAACCAGGCGAGCTGCACCTGCGGCTGGCGGCCTCCAGCACCGACGTCCGCCTGACGGCGACGGTCACCCTCACCGGCCCGGAACACCGGCTGGACCACACCCGCCGCTTCCACGCCGCCTTCACCGAGGAGCCGGGCGGGAGCGCGGAGACGGGGGCACGGACGGCCGCCTGACCCGCGTACGACGCCGTGGCCCGCTTCCTCCTGCCCAGCAGGGGAAGCGGGCCGCTTCGGAAAGGCCTTGAAACGGCGCCGCGCGTCGGCAAGGGTCTGTGGTCATGGAGTTCTTCTGCTACCACCGCGACCGCCCCGGTTCCCTCCCCCTGCGCGAGCGGCTGTCGGAGGCCCACTGGTCCTACATGGACGGATTCGCCGCGGAGCTGATCGCCCGCGGCCCCACCTTCGCGGACGACGGGGAGACGCCCTCCGGCAGCGTGCACATCGTCGATCTGCCGGGTCCCGAGGCCGCCCGCGCGTTCGCCTTCGACGAGCCGAACCACCAGGCGGGCGTCTACCGGGACGTGCTGCTGCGCCGGTGGCGCAACGTGCTCGGCCGCACGATGTGGGACTTCCCCGGCGGCCGCACCGGTGGCGACCGCTACCTCGTGCTCGGCCTCGGCGCGGGAGAACCGGCCGACCTCGAACCGGCCGACCGGGACGAACTCATCGCCTACGGCCCTCTGCTGTCCGACGACGGCGCCGCCTGGCTGGGCACGGCCGTCCTGCTGAGGGCCCCGGACCGGGAGGCGGCCCGCGCGGTCCTGACCCCGGACCGTTACGCCACCGTCGAGGTCCACGAATGGGAGCCCGGCGGCCGCCGGTGACCGGAGCCCCGCTCACACCACGGAGCCGGCCTGTCCCGCCCCGGCCCGGGCGCCGTCGTGGTGGATCGGGGTGCGGGCGCCCGTCAGGGGGGTGCCGGTGCCGCCGTGGCGGGTGGCGACGATCTCGGCCGCGATCGACAGGGCCGTCTCCTCGGGCGTGCGGGCGCCGAGGTCGAGGCCGATGGGGGACCGCAGGCGGGCCAGCTCCTGGTCGGTGACGCCGGCCTCGCGCAGGCGCCCGACGCGGTCCAGGTGGGTGCGGCGGGAGCCCATCGCGCCGACGTAGGCGACCGGCAGGCGCAGCGCCAGTTCGAGCAGGGGTACGTCGAACTTGGCGTCGTGGGTGAGGACGCACAGCGCCGTGCGGGCGTCGACGTCCGTGCGTTTCAGGTATTCGTGGGGCCACTCGACGACGATGTCGTCCGCGTCCGGGAAGCGGGTGCGCGTCGCGAAGACGGGGCGGGCGTCGCACACCGTGACGTGGTGGCCGAGGAACTTGCCGGCGCGGACCAGCGCGGAGGCGAAGTCGACCGCACCGAAGACGATCATGCGCGGGGGCGGGACGGACGTCTCGACGAGCAGGGTGAGCGGTGCTCCGCAGCGCGCGCCCCGCTCACCGGCCTCCAGGGTGCCGGTGCGGCCGGCGGCCAGGAAGGCGACCGCCTCCGCGGCCACCGTGCGGTCCAGTCCGGGACGACCGCCGAGGTCGCCCTCGTAGGAGCCGTCCGGGCGGACGAGGAGCGCGCCGCCCCGCAGTCCGGCCGGGCCGCGCACGACCCGCGCCAGCGCCGCCGCCTCCCCGCGCGCGGCGGCGGCGAGGGCGGCGGCGACGACCGGCCGGGCGGGGTCGTCCGCCCGTACCGGCGCGACCAGGACGTCGATGGTTCCGCCGCAGGTCAGGCCCATGGCGAAGGCGTCCTCGTCGCTGTGGCCGAAGCGTTCCACCACGGTCCGCCCGTCCCGCAGCGCCTGCCGGCACAGCTCGTACACGGCCCCTTCCACGCAGCCGCCGGAGACGGAGCCGATCGCCGTGCCCCCGGCGTCCACCGCGAGGGCGGCGCCGGGCCGGCGGGGCGCGCTGCCGTCGACGGCCACGACGGTGGCCACCGCGACGTCGCGCCCCTGCCCGAGCCACCGGTGCAGTTCCTCGGCGATGTCCAGCATCTGTCGGTCTCCCGGTCCCCTCGTCCGGCAAGTGGTACGGACGGGGTTCCCCCGGGGACGGCTAGTGCACGCCCAGCCAGCTCTCGATCGGGTTGAGGGCGAAGTAGACGACGAAGACCACCGTCAGCGCCCACATGAACGCGCCGGTCTCCCGGGCCCTGCCCTGGGCCGCCTTGATGGCGACGTAGGAGATGACGCCGGCGGCGACACCGGCCGTGATGGAGTACGTGAACGGCATCAGGACGACGGTCAGGAAGACCGGGATCGCGGTGGCGCGGTCGGCCCAGTCCACGTGCCGGGCGTTCATCATCATCATGGCGCCGATGACGACGAGCGCGGCGGAGGCGACCTCCTGCGGCACGATCGCGGTGATCGGCGTGAAGAAGAGGCAGGCGGCGAAGAACAGGCCGGTGACGACGGAGGCGAGTCCGGTGCGGGCGCCCTCGCCGACGCCGGTCGCGGACTCGACGAAGACGGTCTGGCCGGAGCCGCCCGCCACACCGCCGACGACGCCGCCGGCGCCGTCGACGAACAGCGCCTTCGACAGGCCCGGCATCCGGCCCTTGTCGTCGGTGAGCTTCGCCTCGGTGCCGACGCCGATGATGGTGGCCATCGCGTCGAAGAACCCGGCCAGCACCAGCGTGAAGACGATCATGCCGACGGTCATCGCGCCGACCTCGCCCCAGCCGCCGAACTCCAGCTCGCCGAAGAGGGAGAAGTCGGGCATGGAGACCGCGCTGCCGTGCAGTTCGGGGGCGCCGTTGGCCCACTGCTTCGGGTCGATGACGCCGGCGGCGTTCAGCAGGGCCGCGACGACCGTGCCGGTGACGATGCCGATCAGGATGGCGCCGGGGGTGTCGCGCGCCTGCAGCATGAAGATCAGCAGCAGGGTGCCGGCGAAGAGCAGGACGGGCCAGCCGGCCAGCTCGCCGGCCGGGCCGAGGGTGAGCGGGGTGGCCTCGCCCTTGTGGACGAAACCGCCCTTGACCAGGCCGATGATGGCGATGAACAGGCCGATGCCCATGGTGATGCCGTGCTTGAGGGCGAGCGGGATCGCGTTCATGATCATCTCGCGGAGGCCGGTGACCACGAGCAGCATGATCACCACGCCGTACATCACGCACATGGCCATCGCCTGCGGCCAGGTCATCTGGGGCACGACCTGGCCGGCGACCACCCCGGACACCGAGAGCCCGGCGGCCAGGGCGAGCGGCACCTTGCCGACGAAGCCCATCAGGAGCGTGGTGAGCGCCGCGGCGAACGCGGTCGCGGTGATCAGGGCCTTCTGCCCGAGGGTGTCCCCCGCCGCGTCCTCGCCGGACAGGATGACGGGGTTGAGCAGGAGGATGTACGCCATCGCCATGAAGGTGGTGACGCCGCCGCGCACCTCACGCGCGACCGTCGATCCCCGGTGGGATATGTGGAAGTACCGGTCGAGCCAGGACCGTCCGGAGGGGACGCGGGAACCCGCGCCCGCGTCCTTTGCGGTGGTCCCGGGATCCGCCGACTGCTGGGTCATGGGGCCGTCTCCCGAATTTCCTAGGGCACCCGTCTCGGCCGCCGCGGCGGCCGCGGGATGGTGGGTGTGCACGACCCCGGGGGACGGCCCGAGGCGAACGCGTGGATGGTGGTGCGTGGTGCGTGGTGTGCGGTGCGCCGGGCCCGCGAGCGGAACGGGCCGGGTGCGGCGGGGGGCGGGCTCAGTACACCGTCCGCCGCTCGGGCCGGGTCAGTCGCAGAAACCATGAAGGAGTTAGCTGGCCACGGCGGGCATCTTGTAGATTCGTATGAATGGAGGCCCTCCGGGGTCTCCTCGCTCACCTCCGGAAACGGGCGACACGGCCGCGTGACCTGGACCACTTCGAGACATAGAACGGCGGCGACGAGAATGCGGCTGCGCGCACTGCTGGACACCGACGCGCTGGGCCTCAAGCTGCTCGGCGGCGAGGACGAGCTGGACCGCGCGGTCCGGGGCGTGATGACCACCGACCTGCGGGACCCCAGCCGCTACCTCTCGGGCGGGGAACTGGTCCTGTCCGGCCTGGCCTGGCGCCGGGACGCCGCCGACTCCGAGCCGTTCGTCCGGATCCTGGTGCAGGCCCAGGTCGCCGCCCTCGCCGCCGGCGAGGCGGAGCTGGGGAGCGTACCGGAGGACCTGGTGGTGGCCTGCGCCCGGCACCGGCTGCCGCTGTTCGCGGTCAACGAGTCGGTGGCGTTCGCGACCATCACCGAGCACGTGGTGCGGCAGGTGTCCGGCGAACGCGCCGGGGACCTCGCGGCCGTGGTGGACCGGCACCGCAGGATGATGACCTCCGGCCCCGCGGGCGGCGGCCCCGACGTGGTCCTGGACCTGCTCGGCTCCGACCTCGACCTGCGGGCGTGGGTGCTGTCGCCGACCGGGCGGCCGGTCGCGAGCCCCGAGGACTCGGGCCCCGCGCTGCCCCCGGAGGTGTGTGCGAAGCTGGCGGCCGAGCACCTGGCCGCGACCCGCGCGGGCCGGCGGGCGCCGCACCGGGTGACGCTGGGCACGACGACGTACAGCCTCTTCCCGGTGCGCGGCACGGGGCCCCGCCCGGCGGTGGACGGGGCGGACCGTGTCCCGCGGACCGCCCGGGAGGCGCGCGAGTCCGCGCTGTCCGACTGGCTGCTGGCCGTGGAGGCGGACGCCGGGGAATGGGCCGAGGAACGCCTCGACCTGCTGCACGGCGTCACCCAGCTGATAGCGGTCGAACGGGACCGGCGGGAGGCGGCGCGCACGGTGCGCCGGAGGCTCGCGCAGGAGGTGCTGGAGCTGGTGCAGACGGGCGCGGTGCCCGCGGAGATCGCGGCCCGGCTGCGGGTCGCGGCGCCGGTGCTGCTGCCGGGCCTCGGTGCCGCTCCGCACTGGCAGGTGGTCGTGGCCCGCGTCGAGTGGGCGGACGGCGGGGACGACGAGAGCGGGCCGGTCGCCCAGCGGCTGCTGGAGGAGATCCTCGTCGACCCGCTGGCCACCGGCCCCGAGCACTCCGACCGCATCGCCGTGGCGCACACCGGCGGGGAGGCCGTGGCGCTGGTCCCGCTGCCGGCCGTCTCCGCCGAGCACGACGGCTCCGAGACCGGCATCCTCGCCGACGCCCTGCTCAGCGCCGTACGGGGTCCGCTGACGGCCGGTCTGGGCGACGACGGGCGGATCACCCTCGGCGTCAGCGCGGCCGTGCACTCGGCGGAGGGGCTGCGCGGCGCGCTGGAGGAGGCCCGGCACGCACGCCGGGTGGCGGCCGCCCGCCCCGGCCGGGTCTGCGCGGCCGGCCACCAGGAACTCGCCTCGCACGTCCTGCTCCTCCCCTTCGTCCCGGACGACGTGCGCCGCGCCTTCACCGCCCGGCTGCTGGACCCGCTGCGGGACTACGACCGCCGCCACCGCGCCGAGCTGATCCCGACGCTGGAGGCCTTCCTCGACTGCGACGGCTCCTGGACGCGCTGCGCCACCCGGCTCCACCTGCACGTCAACACGCTGCGCTACCGCGTCGGGCGGATCGAGCAGTTGACGGGGCGTGACCTGTCGCGGCTCGAGGACAAGCTCGATTTCTTCCTGGCGCTGCGGATGAGCTGAGGCACGGGGCGCGCGGTGCCCCGAACCTCGGCGCCCGGAAGTCCCACGACTTTGTGAAATTTTTCACCCAACCTCTTGGCCGGGCCCCCGATCCGTGCTGAGATGCCGCCACCACTCGACGGCTCGATGGCGTGCTTTGGGGAGGGCGACGTGGCGCATTCCGCCATGGCTGGTTCTGGTTGGGGAACGACCGAGGGTGACGATCCGCTCCAGACCGCGGTGTGGCGGCTGCGCTCGCGCGCCTGCTGGGCCGACGCGGCGGCCCTGCTGCAGCCGGTCACCCCGGCCGTCGCCCTGCAGCGCGCGGCCCTGCTGGTGGAGCGGTGCCTGTACGCCGAGCAGGGCTGGGCGGAGGCGGAGGACGCCCTGCGCACCGCGGAGGCGCTGGCCCACACGGACGACGAGCGCGGGGCCGCCGCCTGCGAACGCGGACAGCTCGCCTACGCCGCCACCGTGCACGGGGTGCGCGACCGGGCCGACGAGGCGCGGGCCGCGCTGGGCCGGGCGGCGGCGCTGATCGCGCCGGGGGCGCCGGGGCGGGCGCTGCTGGACTTCCGGCGCGGGCTGGTCGCGGAGAACCTGACCCGCTCACCGCAGGCCGCCCGCGCGGCGTACCGGCGGGCGCACGCCGGGGCCACGGCGCAGGGGGATCCGCTGCTGCTGTCGTCCACCTGGCGGCATCTGGCCGGACTCGCCCTGCGGGAGGGGGAGTTGACGGAGGCCCGGCACGGGTTCGCCGAGTCGCTCCGCATCCGCGAGGAGCTGGGCTACCTCGTCGGTACGGCCCCGGCGCTGGTGTCGCTCGCCGAGGCGGAGTCGGAGCCGGAGGCGTCCCGGCTGCGGGAGGAGGCGCGGCGGCTCCTGCGGCTGCTCGGCGGCGTACCGACGTGGCTGGCCCGCCGGCTGACCCCGCCGGAGGCGGACGCGGCGACGGCCTGACGGGGGGTCACGCCGGGCGGGCACCCCGAAGAGCGTCCCGGGGCCGCCGGGCGTTCCGGGGCACGTCGGCTACGGAAAGCCGCTCCAGCGCGGGGACGTCGCGGCCCAGGCCCTGTCCCACGCGGCGAGGTTGCGCCGGTGCAGGACCAGGGCGGTGACCGCGTGCGCGGCGAGGCCGGCGAGGACGACGCCGAGGAAGGCGAGGATCGCCCAGCCCAGGCTGCGGCTGCGGATCTCTTCGGCGCCCAGCGGCGGCCCGGTGATCGCCCCCGTCCGATCCACCCAGACCAGGACGGTGCTGCCCGCGGACAGCCCGGGCTCGACCTCGGCCTTCCCGGTGCGGGGCGTGCCGTCGGGTCCGGTGAAGCGGACCTCGGCCGGGTAGCGGGTCCTCCTCGCCTCCTCCGACCCGGGTTCCGGATGGCGCGGGGCGTCGTGGACGAGGACCGCGGGCACGTGGTCCCGGGTCCGTTCCTGGTGCGCGGCGGTCTGACGGTAGTGCCGGTACGCGCTGTCGCCGACCATGACCAGCACCGTCGGGGCCGCCAGCAGCACGGTGAGCAGCAGCCCGCACGAGACCCACGCCTGCGCCCGGTCGGTGCGGCGCCGCAGGGCGTTGCTCCGCCACCGCCACAACAGGAGGTGGGGGTGTCGTCGGGGCGCGCGATCCGGGGGCCGCTGGGCTTGCGGCGTCTCGCCGGCCACGGTGTGCCTCCTTCCAGGGTCCGGGGCCCCGGGCCCTGAGTCCGAGGCCCGGGCAGCCGGAACAGGGTGCGGGACGGGCGGTACGGCACGGCGCGGTACGGGGTGGTACGGGGCGACTGCGTCCCGGCGGCACGGCGCACCGGGCCGCCTGGGCGTCCCG
Organism: Streptomyces sp. NPDC006384; assembly: GCF_042870695.1. Lineage (NCBI taxonomy): Bacteria > Bacillati > Actinomycetota > Actinomycetes > Kitasatosporales > Streptomycetaceae > Streptomyces > Streptomyces sp. NPDC006384. The sequence goes on along the minus strand of NZ_JBIAHR010000007.1, from coordinate 195,213 downwards.
GTGCGCCGTGCCGCCGGCCCCCGTCCGCGCGTGCGTGGTGGGCGGGTCCGGTGCCGGCCGCGACGGCGGGGGGAAGGGGGGTCGCCGCCGCGGCCGGCGCCGGGGGTAGGGCCGTGCGGCCGTGGTCAGTGGGAGTGCCGGTCCCCCGGCCCGGCGTACGGGTCCGGGGTGGGCGGGTCCGTACCGGGGTCCATGGTCGACGGGTGCGCGTGCACGGCCTCCAGGAGCTTGGCGGCGCCGCGCACGGCGGCGGTGTGCGGCGCGGGCACGGCCCGCAGGGGCGCGTGCAGCCTGTCGGTGAGCCGGCAGGTGATCTCGGGCCGCAGGGCGCCCCCGCCGGCCAGCAGCGGCCCCCTGCCCAGGGCGTCGACGGTGAGGGACGTACGGTCCTGGCGCAGCATCGAGGTCACCATGCCGGCCACCGCGTCCGCGATCTCGGTCGCCGGGGTGGCGGCGTCCAGGTCGCCGGTGCCCAGCGCGGTGCGGCGCGCGTCGAAGACGGCGCCGTCCACCAGCAGCACCACCTCGGTCAGATGGGCGCCGAGGTCCACCACCAGCAGCGGCCGGGACAGGTCGGCCCCGGCCGCCAGCGCGACGGCCCGTGCGCTGGGGATGGTCAGCACGCTGCGCGGACGCAGTATCTCCACCGCCGTACGGGCCTCGGCGCGGTAGGCGTAGCCGTCCAGGACGGGCGCGCTCACCACGACCAGCGGGCGGCCGAAACGGGGCAGGCGGTTGCCGAGCAGCCGGTCGAGCATCCGGGCCGTGCCCGGGGTGTCGACGATGGTGCCCCGCTGGATGGGATAGACGGCGCCGGCGCCGGGGAAGGTGACCGTCGGCACGTCGAGGATCACGCCCCGGCCGGCGACCCAGGCGCGGGTGCGGGCGCTGCCCATGTCGAGGGCGACCCCGCTGCAGTGCCGGCACAGCGGCCACGGCCGGTGCCGGGCCGGGGCGGCACGGGGCCGCCGGACGACGGTCATCGTCCGGCCTCCCGCACCTGCTGGCAGCGGGCGCAGAAACGGGCCTGCGGCACGATGACCAGCCGTTCGCGGGCTATGGGCCGCCGGCACAGATGGCACGAGCCGTAGCAGCCCTCGTCCATCCGGCCGAGGGCCGCCTCCACGTCGGCCAGGACCATGCGCGCGGAGGCCGCGAGCTCGGCCCGGACCTCGGCCCGCTCGGCGGAGTGCCGCGGGGGCCGCCCGTCCCGGGGGGACGGGACGGCCGTGATCTGACGCAGCTGCTCCTCGCGGAAGAGCCGCTGCTCGAGGAGGCTGTCCCGGAGCGCGGCGAGGTCCTCGGGCGACAGACGTGTTGCGTGGTCGTCGATGATCCGGTGATTCACCACTTCACCCCTCGGCAGGGCGGGAGAGAAAGGCTGGACGGACGGTGCTCAGGCGGCGGCACGGCGCTGGCAGGCGACGCAGTACCGCGTGTAGGGGAGGATCTCCAGGCGCTCGCCGGGGACGGGCTTGCCGCAGCCGAGGCAGGCGCCGTAGGTGCCGTTCTCGACGCGCGCGAAGGCCTCGTCGATCTCCTTGAGGACCCGCTCGATGGCCGCCTTCTGCGCGGACATCAGCTGGTCCTCCGCGCTCTGGCCGCTCTCGCCGAGAGCCTGCAGCTGGGTCAGCCGGGTGTTGCGCGCGTGTTCGAGACGCTGGCGTGCCTCGTGAGCGGTCAGCCGTTCGGGGCGGGGTTCGATGCGGGAGGAGTCGAGCGACACGATGAATCCTTTTCTCTCGCGTACCGCGGGGTACGGCTGCCGGCCCGGCCGGCCGGGTCGGCGGGTACCGGGAGTACGGGTGCCGGAAGCAGGGGGAAGTCCCGGCCTCCCCCTACCCTGGCCGCTCGGCCGGCGCCTGCCCATCGGGCGCAGACCCCATTTGACCGGGGGCGGAGCAACCACTGCGCCCTGTCCGGGGACGGCCGTACGAGTGGAGGGCGCCAGGAAATGGGGGTCACACCCCATCGACTCGGCGGGGCGCAGGAGGCAGGCTGTGCTCAGGCTCGGTCGTGATCAAGGGCCGCAGCTCCCACCCGGGTGCGCGATGACCGACGCAGTTGCCTGTCATGTCGCACAAGGAGGCGTACCCCCGGTGTCCCTGTTCTGGCGGATCTTCGGACTCAACGCGGTGGTGCTGGGCTTTGCCACGGCACTGCTGCTGTGGGCCCCGGTGACCGTCTCCGTCCCGGTCCTGCTGACCGAGGCCGTCATCCTCGTGGTCGGCCTCGCCGTCATGCTGGTCGCCAACGGCGCCCTGCTGCGCTGGGGTCTGTCACCGCTGGACCGGCTCACCAAGCTGATGACCACGGTCGACCTGCTGCGCCCCGGCCAGCGGCTCCCGGTGTCCGGCGGCGGTGAGGTGCCCGAGCTGATCCGCACCTTCAACGCCATGCTCGACCGCCTGGAGCACGAGCGGGCCACCAGCAGCGCCCGGGTCCTGCTCGCGCAGGAGGCGGAGCGGCGCCGTATCGCCCAGGAGCTGCACGACGAGGTCGGGCAGAGCATGACGGCGATCCTGCTGGTGCTGGGGCGTGCCGCGGACGACGCCGATCCGCCGCTGCGCGACGAACTGCACCAGGCGCAGGAGATCACCCGGGAGAGCCTGGACGAGGTCCGGCGCCTGGTGCGCCGGCTGCGGCCCGGGGTCCTGGACGACCTGGGGCTGATCAGCGCGCTGACCTCGCTCACGCACGACTTCGCCACGCACACCGGCCTCAGGGTCACGCGCCGCTTCGCGTCCGACCTGCCCACGCTGGACCACGAGACGGAGCTGGTCCTCTACCGCGTCGCGCAGGAGAGCCTGACCAACGCCGCCCGCCACGCGGACGCCGAACGCCTGGAGGTGAGCCTGGACCACGCCGACGGGGCGGTGGTGCTCACCATCACCGACGACGGCCGCGGCATCGAGGCGGCGCGCGAGGGCGCCGGGATCCGCGGCATGCGCGAGCGGGCGCTGCTGATCGGCGCCGCCCTCGACATCACCTCGGCCCCCGGGGCCGGCACCCGCATCCGGCTCACCGCACCCGTACCCGCACCCGCACCCAGGAAGCAGCCCTGACCATGTCCGACCCGTCCCTGCCCGGCTCCTCCCCGTCGGGACCCTCCACGTCCCCGATCCGGATCCTGCTCGCCGACGACCACGCGCTGGTGCGCCGGGGGGTGCGCCTCATCCTGGACCGGGAGCCGGACCTCGAGGTGGTCGCCGAGGCCGGGGACGGCGCCGAGGCCATCGACATGGCCCGCGCCCACACCGTGGACCTCGCCGTGCTGGACATCGCGATGCCCAGGCTGACCGGTCTGCAGGCGGCCCGGGAGCTGGCCGCGCTGAAGCCGGGTCTGCGGATCCTGATGCTGACGATGCACGACAACGAGCAGTACCTGTTCCAGGCGCTGAAGTCGGGTGCCTGCGGGTACGTCCTGAAGTCCGTCGCCGACCGTGACCTGGTCGCCGCCTGCCGGGCCGCGGTGCGGGACGAGCCGTTCCTGTACCCCGGCGCGGTCACCGCCCTCATCCGCAACTACCTCGACCGGGTCAGGCACGGCGAGGAGACCGCCGACCACATCCTCACCCCCCGCGAGGAAGAGGTCCTCAAGCTGGTCGCCGAGGGCCACTCGTCGAAGGAGATCGCCGAGATGCTGTTCATCAGCATCAAGACGGTCCAGCGGCACCGGGCGAACCTGCTGCAGAAACTCGGTCTGCGCGACCGCCTGGAACTGACCCGGTACGCGATCCGCGCGGGCCTCATCGAACCCTGACGCCCCGTCCCGAACCGTCCCGCCACGCACCTCCCCCGCACCACCCCGTCCCCGAACCACCCGGGGCCCCGGCCGCCTACTCCCCGGCCGGGGCTCCGGGCCCACCCGCTCCCCCACCACGAAAGGGACCGGCGCATGCGCCCCGCACCCTGGCCCCGCCCCCCGGCCCCCACCGGGACACCGCGGTCCGGCGTGCACTCCCCCGTCCCGGTCGCACCCACCCCCGCCCCCCGGTCCGGCCGCGGGAAGGGCCGACGGCCGGGGCGCCGTCCCGCGGGGACGGTCACCGCCGTGCTGGCCGTGCTGCTGACCCTGCTCCCGGCGTGGCCCGCGCCCGGCGCACGCGTCGCCGCCGGCGGGCCGCTGCCGGTCCACTCGGCCACGGCCGTACCGCATCCGGACACCGGCTTCCACGGCGAAGACGGCTGCCCGTCGGCCTGCGCCGCCCAGGCCAGGTCCCGCCACGACCACCTCGGCGAACGTCCGGCCCCGCCGGAGCACCACGTCACCACCGGGCACGGGGCCGGCGTCGTCCCGGCCGCCCGCGGCGGGCGGACCACCATGGCGTCCCGCCCGCTCTCCGTCTCCCCCGGCCGCACCAGCCACGACCGCGGGCGAGCGCCTCCCGCGCCCTCCGGCACCTGACGATCCCGTCCTTCTTCTCTTCCCTCTCCCGTCGCGGCCGCGCAGACCGCCGCCGCGGCGTGCCGGCCGGAGGTCCGTGTGAAACGTTCACGTCCCCGTACCCGTACCCGATCCCGCGCGCAGACACAGGCCCTGCGCCTGCGCGCGCTCATCGCCCTGGCCGTGATGGCCGCCGCGGTGGCCATCACCCTCACCATGCCGATCCGCCTCGGCCTCGATCTGCGCGGCGGCACCCAGATCGTGCTGGAGACCAGGTCCACATCCACCACCAAGGCCGACCGGGCGGCCACCGACCGCACCGTCGAGGTGCTGCGCGGCCGGATCGACGCGCTGGGCGTCGCCGAGCCGACCATCGTCCGCTCCGGCGACAACCGCGTCGTCGTCGAGCTGCCGGGCGTACAGGACCCGAGGAAGGCGGCCGACGTGCTCGGCCGCACCGCGCAGCTCACCGTGCACGCGGTGCTCGGCGCGGCCGAGTCCGCCGAGGGCGCCGACGCGAAGCAGACCGACCCGGCCAAGGAGCGGGTGCTGCCGGACGAGTCCGGACAGCCGCTGCGGCTGAAGGCGGCCGACCTGACCGGTCAGGACGTCGAGGGCGCCGACGCCCTCTTCGACCAGCAGAACGGTGCCGGCTGGCACGTCACCGTGGACTTCAAAGACAAGGGCTCCGACCGGTGGACCAAGGTGACCGGCGAGGCCGCCTGTCACCCGGCCGGCGACCCGAAGCGCCGTGTCGCCATCGTGCTCGACAACAAGATCATCTCTTCGCCGCAGGTCGACCCGTCGGTGACCTGCGGGGCGGGCATCGCCGGCGGCTCCACGCAGATCACCGGCTCCTTCGACGACGCCGAGGCCCGCGAACTGGCCCTGCTGATCAAGGGCGGCGCCCTGCCCGTGCCCGTGGAGACGGTGGAGCAGCGCACCATCGGCGCCACCCTCGGCGACGAGGCGATCTCGGCCGGCGCCTGGGCCGCCGTCATCGGCACCGCGCTGACCGCGCTGTTCATCATCGTCGTCTACCGGCTCATGGGCGCCCTGGCGACCGTGGCGCTGCTCTGCTACGGCCTCATCTCCTACGCCGCCCTGGCCGCCGTCGGCGCGACGCTGACCCTGCCGGGCCTCGCCGGTTTCGTCCTGGCGATCGGCATGGCGGTGGACGCCAACGTCCTCGTGTTCGAACGCGCCCGCGAGGAACAGGCCCTGCGGACGCGCCCCAGTACGCGCTCGGCGCTGACGACCGGTTTCCGCAGCGCCTTCAGCGCGATCGCCGACTCCAACATCACCACGCTGATCGCCGCCGCCCTGCTGTTCTTCCTGGCCTCCGGTCCGGTGAAGGGCTTCGGCGTGACCCTGGGCATCGGTGTCCTCGCCTCCATGGTCAGCGCCCTGGTGATCACCCGGGCGCTCGCCGAGTTCGCCGCGGGCCGTCCCGCGGTCTTCCGCCGCCCGCACCTCACCGGCATCTCCACCACGGGCCCGGTGCGCGACGCCCTGACGCGCCGCGACCCGTTCCTGATGCGCCGTCCGCGCCGCTGGCTGGCGGCCTCCGGCATCGTGCTGGTGCTGGCCGGCTCGGGCATCGTGGCCCGCGGCCTCGACTTCGGCATCGAGTTCACCGGCGGACGGCTCATCGAGTACTCCACCGCCAACGAGGTCGACCCCGACCGGGCCCGCACCGCCCTCGCCGACGCCGGCTTCCCGCGCGCGGTCGTCCAGTCCTCCGGCGACAGCGGGCTCACGGTGCGCACCGAGGAGCTGACCAACACGGAGGCGGTCACCGTCACCGAGACGATCAGCGAACTCGGCGGCAGGACGGAGAAGGTCCGCGACGAGCTGATCGGTCCCAGCCTGGGCGCGGAACTGCGCCGGGACGCCCTCATCGCCCTCGGCCTGGCCCTCGGCGCCCAGCTGCTCTATCTGGCCGTCCGCTTCCGCCTGCTGTTCGGCGCCGCCGCGGTCGCCGCGCTGGCACACGACGTGGTGATCCTCGTCGGGGTGTTCGCCTGGCTCGGCAAGCCGATCGACGGGGTGTTCCTGGCGGCGCTGCTGACGGTGATCGGTTACTCGGTCAACGACTCGGTGGTCCTGTTCGACCGCATCCGGGAACTGCTCGGCAAGGACCGCAAGACCCCGTTCGCCCGGCTCACCAACCGGGCGATCCTGCAGACCCTGCCCCGTACCGTCAACACCGGCATGGGCGCCGTGCTCATCCTGGCCTCGCTGGCGGTGCTCGCCCAGGACTCGCTGACCGACTTCGCCCTCGCGCTGCTGATCGGCGTCGGGGTCGGCACGTACTCCTCGGTGTTCGCCGCCGCGCCGATGGCCATCGAGCTGCACGGCCGCGAGAACGGGCCCCGCTCCCAGCGCCGCACGGGCGCCGGCGGGAAGCGGACGGTGCGGCAGCGCACGCGGGAGAGCGAGCCGCGGGACAGCACGACGCGGGAGGTGTCGCAGGAGGTCCCTTAGCGGACCGGACGGGCGGGCCCGGATCGGCCACGGCGGCGACGTGGACGTGGACCGTGCCGGGCCCGCTCAGGACACCGCGGCGAAGTGCTCCGTCACCAGTGCCCGCACGGCGTCCTGGTCACCGGCGATCAGCGCGTCCAGCAGGGCCGTGTGCTGGTGCGCGTCGGCGACCAGGTCGGGCCGTCCCCGCACCGCGGGGACGGCCGCCGGCGGCCACTGCGCGCGGCGGTGCAGGTCGGCGGCGACCCGCAGGAGCTGGTTGTTGCCGGCGAGCGCGAGGACCTCGCGGTGGAAGGCGCGGTCGGCCTCGGCGTAGGTGACCGGGCAGCCCGAGGACGCGGCCCGGACGGTGGCCTCGGCGACGGGGCGCAGCCGGGCCCAGCGTGCGGCGGGCACCGTGCGGGCCAGCCGCAGCAGCACCGGGACCTCGATCAGGGCCCGGACCTCGGCCAGCTCGGCCAGCTCCCGGGCGTCGCGCTCGACGACGCGGAAACCCCGGTTGGGGACGACCTCGACGGCGCCCTCCAGGGCGAGCTGCTGCATCGCCTCGCGCACGGGGGTGGCGGAGACGCCGAACCGTTCGCCGAGCACGGGGGCCGAGTACACCTCGCCGGGGCGCAGCTCACCGGAGGTCAGCGCGGTGCGCAGGGCGTCGAGGATCTGCCCGCGCACGGAGGAACGCCGGACCGGGGCGCGGGGGCTGCCGGGCGGCTCGCCGTGCGTGTGCTCGCCGCGCGCCGTGCCTGCGGGTCCCGGCGCGGCGTCGGACCGCCCCGGCGCGCCGGCGCGGTCCCGGGTGCGCTCCCGGTCCGCGGGCGCGGGCTGGGCCGGCACCCGCGGCGGCTTCGCGGCGCGGTCGCGCGGGTCCCCCGTCCTGGTGGAACCGTGTGCGCTCTGTTCCACGGTTCTTCCTCCGGGACGTGTCGGCACTTGAGGTCATTACGGCCGTTTGCCGTCCGGCCCGTCAAGCACCCTAAGGGCACAACCCGTCGGTTCCCATTTTCCGGATCTTCGGTAAGGTAAGGCTTACCTGAAGCACCCGTTGTCCTGATGTGGATCGGTGGTCCCGCATGCCTGTCTCCCCCTCGGCCGTCGCGGATTCCTACGCGCGCCTGTCGGAGGTCCTGCCGGGACTGGGCATCACCGAGACGCCCGCGGGCGGGGAGCTGCCCGCCGGCGGCGGCTGGGTCGGCGCCGCCTCGCTCGCGGCCGGCGGCGACGCGCTGGACTCCTTCCTCGCCTGGGACGACGCGCAGGTACTCCGGGACTACGGCCGGCGGGCCCGGCCGGACGTGATCGCCAGCTTCGGCCTGCACCGGTACGCGTGGCCCGCCTGCCTGCTGATCACGGTGCCGTGGTTCCTGCACCGCAGGGTGCCCCGCTACCCGGTGACGCACGTCGCCTTCGACCGCGCCGCCGCGGGACTGCCGCTGGGCCGCATGGCGGTGCGGCCCGCCGGCTTCGCCTGTCTGCCCGGCGACCCGGCCGCCGCCCTGCCCGGCGCCCGCGTGGTCGCCGACGAGGAGGCCCTGCGGGCCGAGGTGCGGGCCGCGGTCGCCGAGCACATGGAACCGGTGCTCGGCGGATTCGGGCCGCGCATGCGGCGGCGCGGCCGCGCCCTGTGGGGCATGGCGACCGACGAGGTCGTCGAGGGGCTGTGGTACGTCGCCCACCTGCTCGGCGAGCAGGAGCGGGGACGGCGGGAGCTGGAGGCGCTGCTGCCGGGCGCCACCAAGCCGTACGTCGGCACGGCCGCGTTCCGGGAGCTGACCGGGCCGGACGGCGAGCCGCTGCACACCCGGGACCGGGCGAGCTGCTGCATGTTCTACACCCTGCGCCCCGAGGACACCTGCGCCACCTGCCCGCGCACCTGCGACGCCGACCGCGTCGGCAAGCTGCTCGCCACCGCGGGCTGAGGTCCCCCCTCCCACCGCCCGACGGGCTCTCACCCCGCCCGCGTGAAGACCGTCCGGCGTCCCGCGCGGCGTTCCCCGACTCCCCCGTGCCTTGCGGGAAGTTTCCGCGCAACCACCCGTACGAGCCCCCTTATTCGTACACAACTCCCGCTTCCCGCGCGGTAGTTCGAACTGAATGCCGCCCTGGCCCCTCCCTCCTCACTCCCTGGGCTGCCTCTTGCCCCGAAACCCCCTGAGGGCCGACGGGTCTGGGCCACCATGGCGGGCAGTTACGCCCTCTCCCAAGGCAAGGGACCCCAGATGAGATTGACCGACATATCGCTGAACTGGCTGCTTCCGGGCGCCGTACTGCTCCTGGGCATGCTGGCGGCGGTGGCGGTGCTCGCGCGCGGCAAGCGATCCTCGGTGAAGGACGCGGGCGCGGACGATTCGTGGGAGCGTGCCGAGGAGCGCCGCAGGCGCAAGGAGGCCGTCTACGGCAGCGTCTCCTACGTCCTGCTCTTCTGCTGTGCCGCGGTCGCCGCGGCGCTCTCCTTCCACGGCCTGGTCGGCTTCGGCGAGCAGAACCTCGGCCTGAGCGGCGGCTGGCAGTACCTGGTCCCGTTCGGCCTCGACGGGGCGGCGATGTTCTGCTCCGTGCTCGCGGTGCGCGAGGCCAGCCACGGTGACGCGGCGCTCGGCTCCCGGATACTCGTCTGGGCCTTCGCCTTCGCGGCCGCCTGGTTCAACTGGGTGCACGCGCCCCGGGGCGCCGGCCACGCGGGCGCCCCGCACTTCTTCGCGGGCATGTCCCTGTCGGCCGCGGTGCTGTTCGACCGGGCCCTGAAGCAGACCCGCCGGGCCGCGCTGCGCGAGCAGGGCCTGGTGCCGCGTCCGCTGCCGCAGATCCGCATGGTCCGCTGGCTGCGGGCGCCCCGGGAGACCTACCGCGCCTGGTCGCTGATGCTCCTGGAGGGCGTGCGCAGCCTCGACGAGGCGGTCGAGGAGGTGCGCGAGGACAAGCGCCAGAAGGAGGAGGCCCGTCGGCGCCGCCGCGAGCAGGAGCGCCTGGAGCGCGCGCGGTTGAAGGCGATCAGCCGCGGACACGGCCACCGGGGTTTCCCCGGCCGCGGCGGCCGGCGGGTCGAGGTGGAGGTGGAGCAGATGGAGCGCGGCTCGGACCGGACCGCCGCGGAGCCCGCCATACCGGCACCGGAGTCCCTGCCCGTACGCCGGCGCCCCTCCCTGCAGCCCGTGCCCCACGGAGCTGACCCGGTCACCGTCGACCTCACCGCGGAGGACGACACCCAGACCCTGCCGCGCCTGGACTCCCTGGAGCGCAAACTCAAGGACCTGGAGCAGCAGTTCGGCTAGGAGCGGCCCGACCGCTCCCGGCGAGAGGGGCGTGGCCGCGTGTCACGCCCCTCTCGCGTCCTTCGCGGTCACGCGGCCTCGGCGTCCAGCTCGAACCAGACCGACTTGCCCTCGCCGTGCGACCGCACGCCCCACGCGTCCGCCAGGGACTCCACCAGGACGAGCCCCCTGCCGTTGGTGCTCTCGTCCGGTACGGGAGCGCGCCGTCCGGGCATCCGGGCCGCGCGGTCCCGCACCTCCACCCGCAGCGCGCTCTTCGAGACCGTCGCGGTCAGCACCGCGTCGTCGTCGGTGTGGACCAGCGCGTTGGTCACCAGCTCGCTGGTGAGCAGTTCCGCCACCTCCGACCGCCCGGGCCTGCCCCAGTGCCGCAGCAGCTCACGCAGCGCCCGGCGCGCCTCGGGCACCGCCCGCAGGTCCGCCCGGCCGAGCCTGCGTCTGAGCTGTGGCACCGTCTGCCTCCCCATGTCCCCCGCCCGCGTGCCGATGTCGGTTCCCCTTCCACTCGAACGCTCTCACGGGGAATCCTTGCCCGATCGGCCCCCGGCCAGTCATCCCGGGGCGCCGGCCGCCGGTTCCCGTCGCGGGAACCGGCCGGTGACGCCCCGGAGGACGCGGTACGTCCCTATGGCCGCGGTACGTTGCGCAGGTTCGAGCGGGCCATCTGGAGCATCCGGCCCACGCCTCCGTCCAGGACGATCTTCGAGGCGGACAGGGCGAACCCGGTGACCATGTCGGCGCTGATCTTCGGCGGGATGGACAGGGCGTTGGGATCGGTGACCACGTCGACCAGGGCCGGCCCCTTGTGCCTGAAGGCGGCCTTCAGCGCCTTGGCGAGGTCCTTCGGCTTCTCCACCCGCGTCCCGAAGGCTCCGCACGCCTCGGCGACGGCGGCGAAGTCGGGGTTGGTGTTGGCCACGCCGTGCGAGGGCAGGCCCGCGACCATCATCTCCAACTCGACCATGCCGAGCGAGGAGTTGTTGAACAGGACGACCTTCACCGGCAGGTCGTACTGGACGAGGGTGAGGAAGTCGCCCATCAGCATGGTGAATCCGCCGTCACCGGACATCGAGACGACCTGCCGGCGCCGGTCGGTGAACTGGGCGCCGATCGCCATCGGCAGCGCGTTGGCCATGGAGCCGTGCGAGAAGGAACCGATGATGCGGCGGCGGCCGTTGGGCGAGATGTAGCGGGCGGCCCAGACGTTGCACATCCCGGTGTCGACGGTGAAGACGGCGTCGTCGTCGGCCATCTCGTCGAGGACGGACGCCACGTACTCGGGGTGGATCGGGACGTGCTTGTCGACCTTGCGGGTGTAGGCCTTGACGACGCCCTCCAGCGCGTCGGCGTGCTTCTTCAGCATCCGGTCGAGGAAGCGGCGGCTCTTCTTCTCCTTCACCCGGGGGATCAGGCAGCGCAGCGTCTCCTTGGTGTCGCCCCACACCGCGAGGTCCAGCTTGGAGCGCCGGCCGAGGTTCTCGGGCCGCACGTCGATCTGGGCGATCTTCACGTCGTCGGGCAGGAAGGCGTTGTACGGGAAGTCGGTGCCGAGCAGGATCAGCAGGTCGCACTCGTGGGTGGCCTCGTAGGCGGCGCCGTAGCCGAGCAGTCCGCTCATGCCGACGTCGTACGGGTTGTCGTACTGGATCCACTCCTTGCCGCGCAGCGCGTGGCCCACCGGGGCCTTGATCTTCCCGGCGAACTCCATGACCTCGGCGTGCGCGCCCGCCGTGCCGCTGCCGCAGAACAGGGTGACCTTGTCGGCGTCGTCGATCAGCCGCGCCAGCCGGTCGATCTCCTCGTCGCCGGGCCGGACGGTCGGCCGGGAGGTGACCAGGGCGGTCTCGGCGGCCTTCTCCGGGGCGGGCTCGCCGGCGATGTCGCCGGGCAGCGCGACCACGCTGACGCCCGAGCGGCCTACGGCGTTCTGGACGGCGGTGTTCAGCAGACGCGGCATCTGCTGGGGGCTGGAGATCAGCTCGCAGTAGTGACTGCACTCGCGGAAGAGCTGTTCGGGGTGGGTCTCCTGGAAGTAGCCGAGCCCGATCTCGCTGGAGGGGATCTGCGAGGCGAGGGCGAGGACGGGGGCCATGGAGCGGTGGGCGTCGTAGAGCCCGTTGATGAGGTGGAGGTTGCCGGGGCCGCAGGAGCCGGCGCAGGCGGCCAGCTTGCCGGTGATCTGGGCCTCCGCGCTCGCGGCGAAGGCGGCGGTCTCCTCGTGCCGCACATGCACCCAGTCGATGCCGGAGTGGCGGCGCACCGCGTCCACGACCGGGTTGAGGCTGTCACCGACGACTCCGTAGAGGCGTTCCACTCCGGCACGGGTGAGGATGTCGACGAACTGTTCCGCGACGTTCTGTTTGGCCATGGCTCCATGGAGGCACAGCGCCGGACGTCACGCCTCCCAAAGGGCGGCGGCCGTACGGTCGTCGGCGTACCCCTTGACCCGGACCCGGCTGTCGTCGAGGAACGCGGTGAGTCCGGGCGGGTCCGCGTCGGACCATCGCCGTGCGAGGAGTTCACGCAGCTCCGGTTCGCCGCGCAGGGGTTCGGCCAGGCCCGTGCTGCACAGCAGGAGGACATCACCCGGGCGGGCTACGGAGGCACGGAACCGGAACGGCTCGGGGGCCGGCCCGGCGGGCTCCGGGCCCGGGGTCAGGACCGGGCCCGGGATCAGGACCGGGCCCGGGGCCGTGACGCCCAGGTCCAGGGTGAGCCGGTCGCCCTCGGGAGCCCCGCCGGGCGCCCGGCCGGTGGCGGGACCGGCCCCGGCGCCGGGGCCGTGGTCCGGCTCCATGTCCTGCCAGACGCCGTCCCGCAGGCGGAACAGCCCGCCCGCGCCGACGCCGAAGAACACGCGGGTGCGGCACTGTGGGGCGGCGGGGATCAGCAGGCAGCGCAGGGTGGCCGCGTACTCGTGCGGGGCGAGGCCCCGGTCGGCGGCCTCGGCGCGCAGCTTGCCGAGCCCTCGGTCGGTGAGGCGGTGCAGACCGGACTTGAGGTCATCGCGCCGGGCGGCGCGCAGGTCCTCGCCGAGCCGGGCGTGGCTGCGGCCCACGGCCCCGCCGATCCACCGGCAGAGTTCCGCGGCGGCACGGTGGGCCTCCGCCGTGCCGCGGGCGCCGGTCGCCGCCGCCACCAGGATCAGCGCCCGCTCCCCCGCGCCGAAGCGGGCGACGAGCAGCGCGTCGCGGCGCGGGTCCCCCCGGTAGCGCGCGGAGTCGCCGCGGACGGAGGCGGCGCGCAGCGTGCAGGTCCCGTACCGGGCGCCCTCCAGCACGGTGTCCGGGACCAGGCCGTCCAGTTCGTCGGGGTCGGCGGGCGGCAGCGCGGTCGGTTCGGCCTCGTAGGTGGGCGGTCCCGAGCCGACGTAGTCGCGGACGGAGGCTGCCACGGCGGTCCGGGGTTCGTCGACGCGGTGCCGGTCCCCGTCCGCGGCCTCCTGCGGGGGCGGCGGCTGTGACGGCTGTGACGATTGCGGCGGCGGAGGCGGCTGTGGCGGCTGTGCGGGGAGGAACGGCGGCGGAGGCGGGGGCAGGGAGCCGGAAGAGGCCGGGGGCGGCGGAGGCGGCGGAGGCGGCGGGGCCGGTGCCTCGGCGGGCCGGGGGTCGGGGGCGGTCGGGGGCTCGGGGGGCGGCGTGACCGGGGGCCGGGGCGCGCGGGCGTCCTCGGTGCGCGGGCCGGGGAGGCCGGGATCGCCGCGCTGCCCCGGGAAGCCGGACGGCGCCGGTGGCTCCCACCAGGGCGGCCGGACGTCGGAGGAAGGCGGTTTCCCCTCGTCCGGCACGACTTCCGGCATGGCGTCCGGCCCGGCGTCCGGCGGGCCTGACACGGTGTTCGCCGCCGACGCGAACCGGTCGTCCAGGGAATCGGCCGCGGCCGCGGGGCCGGTGTCGCCGGTGTCGTCGTACAGCTGCCCCCACCAGTCGTCCTCGGAACCGGTGGGCCTTCCCCCCTGCTGGCTCATGCTCCTGATTGTCCACCGCGGCAGCCGGATGAAAACGGGGCATCCGGAAATTTCCGCCGGACCCCGGGGCACCGCACGGCGCGTCGAGTGACGCCGCCGAACAGGGTGACGGACGAGATGGCCGAGCGGTCCCACCCCCCACGGGAGAACCGCTCGGCGACGCCACCCTGACAGAGTGACCGGCGGTACGGCGACGACGGCCGGAGGCGGGTTTGCGCCGTGGCTGTTTCCCGCCACATGTGGCATCGTGCGACGATCGGATGATCTTGGGAGGGGCGGCACCTGATGTCGGGAGTGCTGGGAGCGCTGGGGCTCGAGGAGACGGACGAGTCGGCCTACCGGACGCTGGTGTCCGTGGGCGCGGCCGACGTGCCCGATCTGGCGCGGCGGCTGGGTCTCGGGGAGGAGGCCACCGACCGGGCGCTGCGGCGGCTGGAACAGAACGGGCTGGCGGCCCAGTCCTCGGCGCGGCCCGGCCGCTGGGTCGCCGCGCCGCCGGGGGTGGCGCTCGGCGCGCTGCTCACCCAGCAGCGGCACGAGCTGGAGAAGGCGGAACTGGCGGCGGCGCTGCTGGCCGAGGAGTACCGGGCCACGGCCGGTGAGCCTGCGGTGCACGACCTGGTGGAGGTGGTGACCGGCGCTGCGGCCGTCGCACGGCGCTTCCTGCAGCTCCAGCTCGGCGCGAGCGAGGAGGTGTGCGCGCTGGTCACCGGCAATCCGATCGCCGTCACCGGCATGGAGAACGACGCGGAGGAGCAGGCCGCCGAACGCGGGGTCCGCTACCGCGTCGTGGTGGAGCGCTCGGTGCTGGACCTGCCGAACGGCATCACCGAGCTGACCGCCGCGCTGGGCCGCGAGGAGCAGGTGCGGGTGGTGGACCGGGTGCCGACCAAGCTGGTGGTCGCCGACCGGACGCTGGCCCTGGTGCCGCTCACCACCCGGTCCGCGGAGCCCGCCGCGCTGGTCGTGCACGCCAGCGGACTGCTGGAACTGCTGTCGGGCCTGTTCGAATCGGTGTGGCGGGACGCGCTGCCGCTGCGGCTCGGCACCTCCGGCGTGACGGAGCAGGAGCCGGACGGGCCGGACGGCACCGATCTGGAGATCCTCTCCCTGCTGCTGGCCGGCCTGACCGACGCGAGCGTCGCCAAGCAGCTCGACCTGGGTCTGCGGACCGTGCAGCGCCGGGTGAAGCGCCTGATGGAGCTGACCGGGGTGACGACCCGGCTGCAGCTGGGCTGGCACGTGTACGAGCGGGGCTGGGTGGCCCGTACCCGCTGACCCGGCCCTGCCGGGCCCGTGCCTGCCGCCCCGGCCCCCGGCGGGCCGCGCTCCTCGCGGAGTTCTGCGTTCCGCGCGGGCCTCCGGCACCCTGGACTGATGGGAGCGTGGGACCTCCTCCTGTCGGGCCTGGTCATCCTGCTCGGGCTGTGCGGCGTGCTGCTGCCCGGCGTACCAGGGTCCTGGCTGGTGTGGGCCGGGGTCCTGTGGTGGTCGCTGAAGGATCCGCGGCCCCTCGCGTGGTTCGTGCTCGTGGGGGCGACGGTCGTACTGCTCCTGTCCTACGCGGTGCGCTGGACGCTGCCGTCCCGCCGCTCCCGCCCGGAGGGCGTCACCCGCCGGCTCACGGTGTACGCGGGTGCCGGGGCCCTCCTCGGCTTCGTGCTGCTCCCGGTGGTCGGGGCGGTCCCCGGCTTCATGGGCGGCGTCTACCTCGCCGAGCGGCTGCGGCTGGGCGGCCACGGCGCGGCGACGGCGGCCCTGCGCACCACGATGCGCTCGGGCGGCTCCGGCGTGCTGACCGAGCTCCTGGCCTGCCTGATGATCACCGGGGCGTGGCTCGGCGCGGTGCTGGCCGGTTAGAGCCGGACGCCCTCCGGCGCGGGCGGCCGCGTCCCGCGTACGGGTCCGCCCGCGTACCCGGCCGGGGTGGCGCCGGCGCCGATCGCACCGCCGTCGGCCCGCGCCGCGCCGCGGACCGGACCGTACTCCGCTCCTCTCCTCGCCGCCTCCGCCACGTCGGCCGGTGTCCGCCGGCCCGGGGGCCGGGCCGGCGGACACCGGACCTCACGGCATCACGCCGAGGCGGGCCCGCTACCGCACGCCGCGGCCGCGCTTGGCCTCCATCGCCGCCTTGCCGATGGCGCCCCGGCGCTTCCACTCCTTGCGGATCTCGGCCCGCACCCGGGCGTCGGTCTTGGCGACGATGCGCTGGTTCTCCCGCAGGAGCTTGCGGTAGCTCTCCAGCCGCCGCTCGGGCAGTCCGCCGTCGTCGACGGCGGCGAGGACGGCGCAGCCCGGCTCGCTCTCGTGGGCGCAGTCGTGGAAGCGGCACCGCCGTGCCAGCTCCTCGATCTCGGCGAAGACCTGCCCGACCCCCTCTCCGGCGTCGAAGAGCCCGACGCCCCGCAGCCCCGGGGTGTCGATCAGCACTCCCCCGCCGGGCAGGGCGAGGAGGTTGCGGGTGGTGGTGGTGTGCCGCCCCTTGCCGTCGACGTCCCGGACGGCCCGGACGCCCATGACGTCCTCGCCGAGCAGCGCGTTGGCGAGGGTGGACTTGCCGGCGCCGGACTGGCCGAGCAGCACGGTCGTGCCACCGCCGACGACGGCGGCGAGGACGTCGAGGCCCTCGCCCCGCTCGGCGCTGACGGACAGCACCGGCACTCCGGGCGCGGCCGTCTCCACGTCCTGGACGAGGTGCGCCAGGGTCACCGGGTCGGGGACCAGGTCGGCCTTGGTGAGCACGACCACGGGCTGCGCCCCGGACTCCCAGGCGAGCGCGAGGAAGCGTTCGATCCGGGCGAGATCGAGCTCGGCGGCCAGGGAGACGGCGACGACGGCGTGGTCGACGTTGGCGGCGAGGATCTGCCCCTCGGACCGCTTGGAGGAGGTGGAGCGCACGAAGGCGGTACGGCGCGGCAGGTACGTCCGGACGTACCGCGGGTCGCCCGCCGGTTCGACGGCTACCCAGTCGCCGGTGCAGACGACGCGCAGCGGGTCGTGCGGGGTGACGAACGCGGTGTCGGCGCGCAGCACGCCGCCGGCGGTGACCACGTCGCACTGGCCGCGGTCGACGCGGACCACGCGGCCCGGCAGGAGCCCTTCGGCGTCGTAGGGGGTGAACGCGTCGGCCCACTCCTCGTCCCAGCCGTAGGGAGCGAGGGCGGAGTGAGCGGTGAAGACGGAACGGGAAGTCAACGGTGACCCTTCACAAGGGCGGCCGCGGCGGCACGCGTTCACGGACGCGTGCGGGAAAGAGGTGTCAGCCGGCGGCCACGGAGGTGGACGTGATGGTTTCCGGGATGCGGGCAGCGCCCGTCACGACGACAGCCATCGGTCGACACCTCCTCACGTCTGCTTCCTTCGTCCCACGGCGTTCTCCGCGTGACGTGGGCTCACAGTAGCCGGTCGGCCGTGCGGCCCGTCAACGGGTTTTCCCGGCACCTCCGCGGCGCCGTCGGCACGGCCGCGGCCCGGCCCCGCTGGATCCGTGCGGGAGCCGGGCCGGAACGTCCCACCTCGTGACGCGTCGGCTCACACCTCCACGGGCTCGTCCGCCGGCAGGCTGTCCATGAAGGAGCTGACGGAGAAGACCGCGTTGCCGGCGCCGGGCGGGCCGTAGCCGGGGGGCGAGGAGAGGCCGAAGTCCTCCATGGTCTGGCGGTAGGCCTGGAGGAGGCGGATGTGGTACTCCAGCGGCGCGCCCTGCGGGTTGGCCTTGCCGAGCGGGGTGGTGGGCTCGGGGCACCAGGTGGTGAAGCGGGGCGTGATGCCGTGCGACATGAAGAAGCGCAGGCCCTCGGTGGTGGAGTCGATGGCCTCGTCGACGGTCTTGAAGCCGAACGGCTCGGCCATCTCCACGCCCGCGACGAAGTTGGGGATGACGTTGCGGGCGCCGAAGACCTCGGTGGAGTCCAGGATGCGCCGGTGCCACTCGTCGCGGCCGACGTAGCGCTCCTTGCCGGGGCAGTACATCTTGAACAGGTACTCGTCCCACACCTCGAAGTTGGGGTGGTAGATCTGCACGCCGTAGTCCTTGAAGCGCTGGACGTCCGGCTTGGGCAGGGCCTGGGCGACGACCTTGCCGATCCAGCGGCCGGGGAAGTGCTCCTCGATGGCCTTGGCGTACCGTCCGTAGAAGTCGGCCTCGTCCAGGCCCTGGACCTTCGACGTGATCGCGCCGCCGGTGAGGGTGTACGCGGTGGAGATCCTGGCGGTGTCGTACTTGTTGATGATCTCCAGCGCCTCGAGGACCTCGTCGACGTCCTTGACGCCCGTGTACGGCCGCCCGGCGGCCTTGTGCTGGCGCCAGTTGTGGTTGATGTCGCAGTACTGGCACTCCTCCTTGGCGCCGAAGTACTGGCAGACGCGGAACGCGGTCAGGTAGATCAGGTAGCCCCACTGGATGGTGGGGGCCACCTCCATGACCGACTTCCCGTTGGAGAGCTTGTGCCGGTAGTACTCGGGCATGGGCGGCACGCCGACGTCGGCGATCCGCCTGCCGTCCAGGTAGAGGCCGAGGACACCGTCCTCGTTCGCGGCGACCCGGTAGGGGGAGGCCGGGTTCACGCGCACCGAGACGACGGTGCGGCGCAGGTCGTAGGGGCCGCCGGTGAGGATGATCTCCTCGGGCGGGCGGCGCAGCGCGGCCTCGCCCAGCTCGGGCAGGGTGCCGTGGTCGAAGGAGAAGATGAAGTACGACTTCGGCTTGACCTCGCCGTCCTCGTTGTCGCTGAGCGCGGAGGGGTCGAAGGCGACGCCGCCCCGCAGGAGGTCCTCCTTGAAGACGGCCTCGCGCGGCACGTGCGGGAACCGCTCCATCAGATCCTCGACCAGCGCGGTACGGCTGTCCATCCCGTTGTCTCCTCCCGGCTCGGACGTTCGACTTCTCACGGTATGCCCCCGCCCTCGCGGCTTCCCGCCCGGGGCCCCCTGCGGCGCGCCAGGTAGGTTTTCCGGCGGAGGACTCCTGGTCCTCACGGATATCAGGGAGGGGTAGGGCATGAGCGACACCACCGTGACCAACTGGGCCGGCAACATCACCTACACGGCCAAGGAGGTGCAGCGGCCGCACTCGACGGCCGCGCTGCGGGATGTCGTGGCGCGGAGCCGGAGGGTGCGGGTGCTGGGCAGCGGGCACTCGTTCAACGAGATAGCCGAGCCGGGGCCCGAGGGCGTGCTGCTGTCGCTGGCCGGGCTGCCCGCCGAGGTGGACGTGGACACGGCGGCCCGTACCGTGCGGGTGGGCGGCGGTGTCCGGTACGCGGAGCTGGCCCGGCTGGTGCACGCGCGGGGGCTGGCGCTGCCCAACATGGCGTCGTTGCCGCACATCTCGGTCGCCGGGTCGGTGGCGACCGGCACGCACGGTTCCGGGGTGGGCAACGGTTCGCTGGCGTCCGTGGTGCGTGAGGTGGAGCTGGTCACCGCCGACGGCTCGACGGTGACCCTCGGGCGGGGGGACGCGCGGTTCGGCGGCGCGGTCACCTCGCTCGGCGCGCTCGGCGTCGTGACGGCGCTCACCCTCGACCTGGAGCCCGCCTACGAGGTCGAGCAGTACGTCTTCACCGAGCTGCCGCCGGCCGTGCTGGACCCGGCGGTGTTCGAGACGGTGATGGCGGCGGCGTACAGCGTGAGCCTGTTCACCGACTGGCGGGAGCCGGGCTTCCGGCAGGTGTGGCTCAAGCGGCGCACCGACCAGCCGCTGCGCGACTTCCCGTACGCCGCCCCGGCGACGGAGAAGATGCACCCGGTGCCGGGCATGCCCGCGGTGAACTGCACCGAGCAGCTGGGGGTGGCGGGGCCCTGGCACGAGCGGCTGCCGCACTTCCGTGCCGACTTCCTGCCCAGCAGCGGTGCCGAGCTGCAGTCGGAGTACCTGATGCCGCGCGGGCACGCCGTGGACGCGCTGCGCGCGCTGGACGCGGTACGGGAGGTGGTCGCGCCGGTGCTGCAGGCCTGCGAGGTGCGCACGGTCGCCGCGGACGAGCAGTGGCTGAGCCCGTCGTACGGGCGGGACACGGTGGCCGTGCACTTCACCTGGGTCGAGGACACGGCGGCGGTGCTGCCGGCGGTGCGGCGGGTGGAGGAGGCGCTGGACTCCTTCGAGGCCCGGCCGCACTGGGGGAAGGTGTTCACGACGGAGCCGGAGGCGCTGCGCGGGCTGTATCCGCGGCTCGGCGACTTCGCCGCCCTGGTACGGGAGCTGGACCCCGAGGGTACGTTCACCAACGCGTTCGTCGGCCGCGTGCTGGCCGGCTGAACCGGGCCCGCCACCGAGCCGGCCGGGCCGGTGCCGCGGAGGCGCCGGCCCGGCCGGCCGGCGGTCAGTGGACCGCGCAGCAGGGCGTCGGGTCCGGGTGCTCGAAGGGGACGAGGGTGCCGCCGGCGGCGGGCATGGCGGCCAGGACCAGGCGGCCGTCCTGCCACTGCGGGCGGACGTGGTTCCGGGTCACCAGCAGGGTGTCCGGGGGCGGTTCGCCGGGGGTGCCGAGGACCGTCACGCGGTCGATCGCCGAGCGCGCCAGCAGTTCGGCGATCGTGAGCGTGCCGGTGAGGGCGTCGGCGCCCGGGTAGCGGACGGCACGGCCGGCCGCGTCCCAGGCACCGTCGCGGACGTCGTACCCCCGGGCGGTGAGCCGGTCCCGGGCGGCACGCAGGACCGGCTCCGTCGCCGCCGTGTCCGCCGTCAGGGACAGCGCGACGCGCGGGCGGCCGTCCCGCACCAGGTGCGTGCAGCCGAAGACGCCCTCGGGGAGGGCGAGTCCGGCCGCGAGCTCCTGGAGCAGGCGGTCGGCGTCGCGCAGCGTCGTCGTGTCGGTGTCGACGCCGATGGCGTACGGCGGTGGGGTCACGAGGGCAGGATCCAGACGGGGTTGGAGTAGAACCACAGGTCGCGCCAGGGGTCGGCGTCGCCGATGACGTCGATGGCGGGGCCGTGCGGGTCGACGGACGCGCCCATGGCGCCGACGGCGGAGCGGTTGCCGTCGGTGCCGCGCAGGCGCAGGTACACGGGGCGGTCGACGCGGCCGAGGTCGTAGGAGAGGGTGACCGTGCCGGTGTTCCTGTTCACCTCGTAGGACTTCGCGACCTTGGCGGTCGGGGCGGTGAATGTGTCCTTGTCCTTCACCTCGCCGGTGACGTCGCCCTGGATGACGTCGACGCGGGCGAGGGTGGGCTGGAAGCCGGCCCAGTTGGGGCCGCCGGCCAGGGCCACGTCCGCGGTGAGGGTGACGCGGGTGCCCTTCCTGACGTGGAGGGCGCCGCCGAGGGTGGCCCAGCGGCCGCCGCCGGTGACGCGGACGTCGAGGCCGCTGATGAGCCGGCCGTGGTCGACCCAGATCCGGCCGGCGCGGATGCCGTCCATGACGGCGGCGTAGGAGAAGCCCTCGGCGCCGACGTGGGTGCGGCTGTAGTGGCCGGGCCAGTAGTCGTTCTCGGTGATGTCGATCGAGCCGCCGTAGACCGGGTCGGCGTAGCGGCCGTCGGCGTGGAAGTCGCCGCCGCCGCGGGCGGCGGTGTCGCCGTAGACCTGGTGGGAGTCGGAGTTGGCGGTGATCCACCAGGGCTTGCCCTCGGCGAGGAGGCTGTCCCACAGGCCGCCGACGGTGGCGGTCATCCAGTCGAAGCCGCCCCAGGTGCGGTAGGACTCCAGCGGGTAGGCGGCGAAGGAGGCGGGGCCGGGGCTGTTGTCGTAGATGCCGCGGGCGCCGCCGGGGCCGAGCGGCTCGGGCAGGCCGCCGGCCTGGTGGCCGGGGGCGCCCTCCATGCCGACCGCGATGCGGTGGCTCCCGGAGGTGGCGTCGCGCCAGGCGCGCAGCTCGTGCGGGGAGTCGATGCCCTTGCGCGCCGGGTGGTTGGCGAGCATCAGCGCGTCCTTGACCTTGCGCCGCCTGACCTGGTCGGCGAGGAAGGTGAGGCCGGCGACGGCGAGCGCCTCGTTGGCGGGCGAGGAGCCGGTGGCGGCCTTGACGGCGCCGTCGTAGCCGGTCTCGAACTGCTTGAGGACGGAGACCTCGTTGTCGCCGGGGTGGACGAAGACGGTGCCGTGCTCGGCGGCCGGGATGTTCCACTCCAGGCCCTGGAAGACGAGGGTGTCCTTGTGGGCGGCGCGGGCCTCGCGGATGTCCGGGTTGACCTTCTCCACGCCGATCCTGGCGTGGGTGGCGCTGCCGTGGTCGGTGATGACCAGCCAGTCCATGCCGTGCCGGGCGCCCTGGCGGACCTGGTCGATGACGCGGTACTTGCCGTCGCTGCTGTACTGGGTGTGGATGTGGTGGTCGCCGGCCAGCCAGAGGAAGCCCTTCCCCCGGCGGCCGTTGCCCGCGGCCCGCGCGGGGGCGGCGGTCGCGGTCTGGGCGAGCACCGATCCGGCGGCCAGTCCGGCGCCGAGCAGGCCCGCGCGGCGCAACAGGCCGCGGCGGGACTGCTGTTCGGGGCTCAGGGCCTCGTCGGGGACGCTGGTGTCGAAGGCGGCGGGCAGGGCGGCCGGCGCGGCTCCGTGCTCGTGGTCGTGCTCGTGCGTGTGTCCGTGGTGGTGATGCCCGTGTCCGTGCCCGTGCCCGTGCCCCATGAAACGCCTCCTGGATCCCGCCGCGGTGCGCGGCTGGGAGGAGCGCCCCGGAAGAAGGTGAACGTTGAACGACTCGGAGGTGAGCCCCGCCTGCCGCCCCGTCTGCCCTAGCATGAAACCTAGAACCCCTAGGAAACAGGAGGGTGGTCCATGCCCCGAGCCGGCCTCACGACCGAGCGTGTCGTGGCCGCCGCCGCCGAACTCGCCGACGAGGCCGGATTCGAGAACGTCACCGTCTCCGCGCTGGCCCGGCGCCTCGGCGTGCGGGACGCCAGCCTGTACACGCACGTCAAGAGTCTCCAGGACCTGCGCGTCCGCCTCGCGCTGCTGGCCGGCGGCGAGCTGATCGCCGAGATCGAGGCGGCGATCGCCGGACGGGCCGGCAAGGACGCGCTGGCCGCCTTCGCCGGCGCCTACCGGGCGTACGCCCTGCGCCGTCCCGGCCGTTACGCCGCCACCCAGATCCGTATCGCCCCGTCCCTCGCCGCCGAATCCCCCGCCCTGCGCCGCACCGCCGAGATCACCCACGGCATGCTCCGCGCCTACGGACTCGCCGAGCCCGATCTCACCGACGCGGTGCGCCTGCTGCGCAGCACCTTCCACGGCTACTGCCTCCTGGAGGCGGGCGGCGGCTTCGGCGCCCCGCGGGACGTCCAGGCGTCCTGGGACAAGGCCGTCGACGCGCTGCACGTGGCGCTGGAACACTGGCCCACCGGGGACTGACCGGCGGGGCCGGGGCAGGGGCGAGGGGCGAGGGTTCAGCGTTTGCGTGCGACGCCGCAGACCGCGACGTCGGCGGTGTCCTCCGGGGCGGCGTCCGGACGCCAGTCGGCGGTGGTCACGACGCCGGGCTCCACGAGGTCCAGCCCGTCGAAGAAGGCGGCGATCCGCTCCGGCGAGCGCAGGTGATAGGTGTTGGCGGACTGCCGGTTGTACGCCCCGACCGCCGCGTTGAGCGCCTCGTTGGTGTCGATGCCGTCGCTCAGCGCCAGGTGACTGCCCGGGGGCAGCGCCGACATGAGCGTGCTCACCAGCTCCGCGGGCCGGTCGGCGTCGGGGATCTGCCCCATGATCCCCAGCATGGTCAGCGCGACCGGCCGGTCGAGGTCCAGGGTCCTGGCGGCCTCGGCGAGGATCCGGCCGGGGTCGCGCACATCGGCGTCGATGTAGGCGCACGCCCCCTCGGCGCTGCTGGTCAGCAGCGCCTGTGCGTGCGTCAGGACCAGGGGGTCGTTGTCGACGTACACGATCCGGCTCTCCGGGGCGATGCGCTGGGCCAGCTCGTGCGTGTTGTCGGCGGTGGGCAGGCCGGTGCCGATGTCCAGGAACTGGCGGATGCCCGCCTCCCCGGCCAGGAAGCGCACGGCGCGGGCGAGGAACTTCCGCTGCAGCCGCGCGACCGCCGCGAACTCCGGGAAGGTGGACAGGATGACGTCACCGGCCTGGCTGTCGACGGGGTAGTTGTCCTTGCCGCCCAGCAGGTAGTTCCAGACACGGGCGGAGTGCGGGCGGTCGGTCTGCAGCCTGGCCCTGACTTCGTCACTGGGGTGATCCATGGGAACAGCTTCACACAGGGCGGTGCTTCAGGGGTCAACTACCCAGTCCCTGAACGGTTTCGTAGGCCGGAACCGTTCCTCCGGGGGCCCGCCCGGCCCGGATGCCGTCCGCGGCGTCCAGCGCGGCGCCCAGTGCGCGCCGGTACAGCAGGGAGCCGACGCTGACCCGGCGCACACCGAGGCCGGCGAGGTGGGACAGGGAGGGACCGGCCGGTGTGTAGAGGATGTTGAGGGGGACGTCGCCCAACTCCTGTACCAGGGCCCCGATCAGGCGGGGGTCGCTCAGGCCGGGTACGAAGACGCCGTGGGCCCCCGCCTCCCGGTAGGCGTCGACGCGCCGTGCCGTTCCCCCGCCGTCACCGAGCCAGTACGTGTCGGTGCGGGCGTTGACGAAGAGGCCGGGGGCCGCCGATCTCACCGCGGCGATCTTCGCGGCGTGCCGGTCGGCGGGGCCGAGCCCGTCCTCCAGGTTGATGCCGGCGGCCCCGGCGGCCGCCAGTTCCCGGGCGAACTCCGCGACTTCGTCGGGGTCGTCGCTGAAGCCGCCCTCCGCGTCGACGGAGAGGAGGAAGGGGTGCGAACCCAGCGCGAGGGCCAGCCGGAGCGTCTCGTCGCGGGTCGCCGACGCCCCGTCGGGCAGCCCGGCCGCCGCCGCGACCCCCAGGCTGGTCGTACCGACCGCGGCGAAGCCCCGGCCGGCGAGGGCGAGGCCCGAGGCGTGGTCCCAGGCGCACGGCAGCAGCAGGGGCTCTCCCGCGCGGTGCAGGGCGGCGAAGGCGGTCACGACAGGTCGCCCACGGCGTCGGCGTAGTACGCGGACTCGGTGACGTGGTGGGCGAGTTCGCGGAAGCTCCAGCCCTCGCCGGGTGAGTCGTCGAGCTGTTCCTCGGTGAGGGCGTCGAGGCGGACCGCCCAGATCCGGGCGAGCCGGGTGAGCCGGCTGCGGGCCTCGTCGAGGTCCTCCCCGGTGAACGGCGCGCGGTCCGCCTCGGTCGTGATCGTGGAGGCGTGCCAGTGGTCGGGCTGCGGCTCCTCCCCCGCCAGCCGCGCCTCCAGTTCCGCGAGATGGTCGATCAGGTGGTCGGCGACGCGCCGGACGGCCTTGTGCGGGGTGTAGATCCGGCCGTCGACGTGGGCGGGTTCCCCGTCCCAGGCGGTCCAGGTGGCGGCCAGGGCGAGAACGTGGTCGACCATGGCGGTCACGGCGTCGGCGGGCGTGACGGCCGCGGTGGGGGTGGCGGTGTTCGGAACGGTCGCGGTGGGGGTGGCGGTGTTCGGAACGGTCGCGGTGGGAGTGGCGGTGTTCGTGTCGCTCATGTCCCCGACGGTAGGGGCGGGTCGCTTCGGTCCCCGCCGAAGTGTCCCGGACCCGTGGGCGGGTACCCGGACGGTCACCCCGGGTCATCGACCTCCTCGACCGACCGGAAGGTGGACATGGCAGGCATCGGGAGACACGACGGCCGCCCCGAGCGGCGTCGG
Organism: Streptomyces sp. NPDC006384; assembly: GCF_042870695.1. NCBI lineage: Bacteria > Bacillati > Actinomycetota > Actinomycetes > Kitasatosporales > Streptomycetaceae > Streptomyces > Streptomyces sp. NPDC006384. The sequence continues at coordinate 169,502 of NZ_JBIAHR010000007.1, read as the reverse complement.
CAGGACAGGTTATGGGTGATAGGGCTGTTCGCCCTGGCCGCCGGGTTCCTGACCCGCCTGGCCCTCGACGGGACTTCGGGGTTGCTGTCGGCCCTGGTGAGCGCCGCGCTGATGAGCCTCTGCATCGTGTGGCTGGTACGCCGCCGGCGGCGGCACGACGCGCGGACCACCGGCACCGATCCGGACGACGTGCCCGCGTTGGAACGGCAGATCCTCAAGGGCGCGCCGCCGCCCGAGGATCCCGGGCGGCGGCGGGCGATGGCGGCGCTGGTCGACTCCCGGCAGCAGCGGCTGCGGCGCCACCGCTGGTGGTCGCTCCCCCTCCTCACCATGTTCTTCTTCGGGACCGCGGCCCTGTGGTTCGCCTCCGGCGCGGTGGTGGCGGGCGGCTGGATGCTCGCGGCCGCGGTCGTCTCCATGACGTGGATCGTCTGGTTCCACTTCCGTTACGACCGCCGCCTGTCGCAGATGCGCCGCCGTCTTCAGGGCTGAGCCGCGCGTCTCACCTCGCGCTGCCCGGGGGCACCAGGTGCCGGGCGACGAGCTCGTCCCGCACCAGTCCCGCGAAGACGGTGGCGCCGTAAACGGAGGTGTGGGTGTTGTCCCGTTTCTCGTTGGTGAGGTAGAGCGCCTTGGAGCCCTCCACCCCGAGGGATTCCACGAGCGCCTTGGTCCTCGCCGTGAGGTCGATCAGGGGCACCCCCGCCTCGGCGGCGACCGAGCGGACGACGGCCGGGTGATCCACGCCGAGGCCGTTGACGAGCAGCGCGGTGCCGTTGTCCAGCGTGCCGTCGGCGTTGAACCAGCGCCGCACGACCGGCGTGACGAGGACCGGCTGTCCGCCCTGCTCCCGCACTCCGGTGACGAGGGTCTCCAGGTTGGCCCGGTAGGTCGCCGCGTCGGTCGTCTTGTCGTTGTGCGCGAGCTGGACGAGCACCAGGTCCCCGGGCCGGATCAGCGGCCGTACGGTCCCCCACAGCCTCCGGTCGGCCAGGTAACTGACCGTGCTCTCGCCGGAGTCGGCGTAGTTGGCGACGGAGAGTCCCTTGCGCAGGTAGCGGGGCAGTTGCTGGCCCCAGCCGGAGTACGGGGCGGCGGGCTGGTCGCAGACGGTGGAGTCGCCGACGAGGAGGATCTGGCGGGCGTGCCGGGTCGGCGTGACCCGGATGTCCGCGAGGGCGGGCGCGGAGCCGCCGATCGTCAGGTCGAGGCCGGGGGTGCCGTCAGGCCCGGTGGGTTCGCCCTCGGGGGTGCGCACGTTCACGGTGAAGCTGCGGGCGACCCGCTCACCGGCCCCGGTGGCCGTCTCGGGCAGCAGGGACCGCCCGGACTCGCCGCTGACGGCGGTGGCGGCCGCGCTGTCGCCGCCGAGCAGCACCTTCACGTCGTACGTGCCCGGCGGGACGTCGAAGTGGCAGGCGGTGGCGGTGCAGTCGCCCGGGACGCCGGGTGCGGCGTGGGCCGCTCCGGCGGTGGTGACGGCGCCGGGAACGGCCAGGCAGAGGGCGGCGGCGGCCGCGTACGCGCGTCGTCGCATCTCAGACGCCCGCCTCCGCCGTGTCGGCGACCGGGACGCCGAAGTCCGGGGTGCCGTCCGGGTTCCAGCCGAGTTCCTGGACGCGGGTGTGGCGGTTGGGGTCGTCGAGCGGGTCGCCGGTGATCTCCCGGTACTGGCGGGCGTGGTAGACGAGGACGTCGGTGCGGCCGTCCTCGGCGACGGTGAAGCTGTTGTGGCCGGGGCCGTACTGCCCGGTGGCGTCGTTGCTGGTGAAGACGGGTGTCGGCGACTTCGTCCAGCTGGCGGGGTTCATGAGGTCGGCGTCCGCGTCGGCCGTCAGCAGACCCATGCAGTAGTTGGCGTCGGTCGCGGCGGCCGAGTAGGTCATGAACAGCCGGCCGTTGCGGGCGATGACGGAGGCGCCCTCGTTGACCTTGAAGCCGACGCACTCCCAGTCGTACTCGGGGGTGGAGAGCCGTATCTGGGGGCCCTTCAGCGTCCAGGGGTTCTCCATCTCGGAGAGCCACAGGGCGGTGTTGTTGTCCATGCCGGGCTCGTGCTGCGCCCAGGCCAGGTAGCGGGTGCCCCGGTGGGTGAAGGTGGTGGCGTCCAGGGAGAAGGTCTCCCACGCCGTCTTCACCTGGCCGCGCTCCACCCAGGTGCCCTGCAGGGGGTCCGGGTGGGAGTTCTCCAGCACCCACATGCGGATGTCCCACACGCTCTCGGCGGGCGCGGCGGCGAAGTAGATGTACCACTTGCCGCCGATGCGGTGGATCTCCGGCGCCCAGATGTGCGCGCCCATCTCGCCGGTGGCGTGCTTGCGCCAGACGACGGCCTCGTCGGCGGTCGCCAGGCCGCCGATCGTGCGGGAGCGGCGCAGGACGATCCGGTCGTACTCGGGGACGGTCGCCGTGAAGTAGTAGTGGCCGTCGGTGTGGCGGTGGATGTGCGGGTCGGCGCGGTTCGGGACGAGCGGGTTCACGTGCGGGGTGACCTTCCGGAGTGTGGTCGAGGCGGGCGCGTCGTCGGCGCGGCTCATGCGGGCTGCCTCTCGACGGGGAGTTCGACACACCCAGGAGGTTCGGCATGTCGAACGTCATCTGAAATGACGAACACCGAAAAGGTTAGCGCGTGGCGGGAGAAGGTCAACGGGCCCGGCGCCCGGAAGTCCGCGGGGGATCCTCAGGTGACCAGGCCGTGCCGGTAGGCGTAGACGACGGCCTGGACGCGGTCGCGCAGACCGAGCTTGGCGAGGATGCGGGAGACGAAGGTCTTGACGGTCTCGTGGCTGATGACGAGCGCCGCGGCGATCTCGCTGTTGGACAGGCCGTCCGCGATGAGCCGCAGGACCTCCAGTTCGCGGGGCGTCAGCGGGATGTCCTGCGCGCTTCCCTTCGCGGGCCGGATGCGGGCGGCGTACCGGCCCACGAGCCGGCGCGTCACCTCGGGGTCCAGCAGCGCCGCGCCCAGGGCCACGGTCCGGATGCCGTGCAGCAGCCGGTCCGGCGGCGCGTCCTTCAGCAGGAATCCGCTCGCTCCCGCCCGCAGCGCCTCGTAGACGTACTCGTCCAGGTTGAACGTCGTCACCACGAGCACCTTCACCGGGTGCTCCACACCGGCACCGGCCAGCAGCCGGGTGGCCTCGATGCCGTCGAGCACCGGCATGCGTACGTCCATCACCACGACGTCCGGGCGCAGCCGGCCGGCCAGTTCGACCGCGGTCCGCCCGTCCCCGCACTCGCCCGCCACCTCCATGTCGGGCTGCGCGCCGATGATCGTCGCCAGTCCGGTGCGGATCAGCACCTGGTCGTCGCAGACCAGGACCCGGACCGGCGCGCTCACGCCGGGCTCCCGGCGGGTATCCGCGCCCGGACCAGGAAGCCCCCGTCCTCGCGGCGGCCGGCGCTGAAGTCGCCGCCCAGCACGTCGACGCGTTCACGCAGGCCCTCCAGGCCGCGCCCGCCGCCGCCCGGGGAGGCGTCCCGCGATCCGGTGCCGTCCGTGCCGACCTCCACGGTGATCTCCCTCTCGCCGTGGCGCACCAGGACCGAGGTCCGGCCGCCGTGGTCGTACTTGAGCGCGTTCGTCAGGGCCTCCTGCACGACCCGGTAGGCCACGAGGTCGGCGCTGCCGGTGGAGGCCGGCGGCGTGCCCTCCTCGGTGAACTCCACCGGCTGTCCGGCCAGCCGCGTCTGCTCGACGAGCGTGAGCACCCTGCCGACGGCCGGGGTCCGGTCGCCGGCCGGCGTCCGGTCGCCGTGCGGGGTCCGGTCGCCGTGCGGGGTCCGGTCGCCGTGCGGGGTCCGGTCCTCACCGTCGTGGCCGGCGCCGTGACGGGTGCCGTGGTCGGGGTTGAGCAGGTCCAGCAGGTGGCGCAGGTCGGTGATGGCACGCCGGCCGGTGTCGCTGACGGCGGCCAGGGCCTGGTCGAGACGGTCGGGCGAGGCGGTCAGGTACCGGGCCGCCTCGGACTGCACGACCATCGCCGTCACATGGTGGGTCACGACGTCGTGGAGTTCGCGGGCGATGCGGGTGCGTTCGGCGTTGCGGGCGTCCTCGGCGGCACGGGCACGGCGTTCCGCCTCCGCGGCACGGACGGACCGCATCCACGCGCCGGCGCCCCAGACGAGGGCCAGCACCAGGTAGAACGTCACGAACCCGGCCACCGGCTCGTCCGACCCGAGCCGGTGGAGCGCCACCGCCAAGGCCGCGAACGCGACGGAGCAGGCGACCGGGGCGGCGCGCCGGTACCGCTCCAGCCAGGAGCCCGCGCTCAGCAGCGCGAAGGGCAGCGCGGTGCCCGCGACGAGGTGGTAGCCGCGCAGCTGGTCCAGGGCGAAGCCGGCCGACACCAGGACGAGGCAGACGAGCGGCCACCGCCGGCGCACGGCCAGCGGGAGGCACTGCAGGACCGCCGCGAGGACCGCCGTCGCGTCGGCGGGCCGGGTGGGCAGGCCGCCGATCTCCGTACCGCTGCCGTGGAGGGCGGGAAGGAGCGACGCGATCAGGAGCAGCACCCCGAGCGGCAGGTCCCTGACCGTGACGTCGAGGCGGCGCCACGACTCCAGGAACCGTCGACGAGCGATCACCGGGGCAGTGTAGCGAGGGAGTCGGCCTTGGCGGCACGCCGGGCGCCGAACCGCACGACGTTCCCGCGCCGGTGGGCCAGCCACAGGAACACCAGGGTCAGCAGCGCTCCGAAGGCCACCGCGTACACGCTGCCCTCCGGGCCGAACGAGCCGCCGGTGAGCAGCTTCGGGCCCGACAACGTGGTCTCCAGCAGTCCGTCGTTGGCGTCGTTGCCGGAGACCTCCGAGCTGAAGATGCCGCCCAGCGCGAAGTTCCAGCCGAAGTGCACACCGATCACCAGCCAGAGGCTGCGGGTGGCGGCGTACGCGGCGGCGAGCATGAAGCCGGCCTCGACGGCGATGGCGAGGGCGCCCCACAGGGTCGCGTGCTCGTTCAGCAGGTGGGAGAGGCCGAACACGAGGCCGGTCAGCACCAGCGCGAGATAGGTGCCGATGTGCTCCTCGACGATCCGGAACAGCACCCCCCGGAACACCACTTCCTCCGCCACGGCGGCACCGGCCATGAAGCCGGCCAGCCCCAGCGCGCCCGTCACCGAGCCGAGGCCGTCGATCTCGTAGTGCCCGGCGGCGACGAGGTTCGCGACGACGGCGCCGAACATCCCGACGCCGATCAGAACGCCCCAGGCGGTCCTGGACACGGCGTCCTTCCGGGCCACGTCCGGGGCGGGCCGGTGCTCGGTCCGCCGGACCACCCACGCGTACACCAGCAGCATCAGCCCGGCCGCCACGAAACCGAGGACCAGGGCGAGCCAGTCGTCGTCCTTCACCGCGGTGAGGGCGTTGCCGGTGAGGGCGTACATCGCCAACACGGCCAGGAACTGCCAGACAAACCTCACGGGGGATCCCCTTCCTCGGGCCCGCGGCCGAGTGCCGCGCGCTGTACCGGACGCTACGGATCCGGCGGCCGGAGATCGTCACCTCCCAGTGGACACCTGCCCGTAGCTCGCACGGGGGACAAGCCCCCCGGGGCCACCCGGCGCACTGACTAACCTCGCCCCATGACCAGCGACTTCACCGACGCCCTCGCCTCCGGACGGCCCCTCGTGCTCGACGGCGGCATGTCCAACCAGCTGGAGTCGGCGGGCCACGACCTGAGCGACGACCTGTGGTCGGCGCGGCTGCTCGCCGAGCGACCGGGGGCGGTCACCGAGGCGCACCTCGCCTACTTCGGGGCGGGCGCGGACGTGGCGATCACGGCGACCTACCAGGCGACCTTCGAGGGGTTCGCGGCACGCGGCGTCGGCCGGGAGCGGGCCGCCGCGCTGATGGCGCTCGGCGTGGGACTGGCGCGCGAGGCCGCCCGCCGGTCCGGAGCCGCCCGGCCGCTGTGGGTGGCGGCGTCGGCCGGACCGTACGGGGCGATGCTCGCGGACGGCTCCGAGTACCGGGGCCGGTACGGCCTCACCGTCGCCGAGCTGGAACGCTTCCACCGGCCCCGCCTGGAGGTCCTGGCCGCCGCCCGCCCCGACGTCCTCGCCCTGGAGACCGTCCCCGACGCCGACGAGGCGACGGCGCTGCTGCGGGCGGTGCGCGGACTGGGCGTGCCGGCCTGGCTGACGTACACCGTCGACGGCGCCCGCACCCGCGCCGGCCAGCCGCTGGAGGAGGCGTTCGGGCTGCTGGCGGACGCGGAGGAGATCGTCGCGGTCGGCGTGAACTGCTGCGCGCCCGAGGACGTCACGGACGCGGCCAAGACCGCCGCCCGCGTCACCGGCAAGCCGGTCGTCGTCTACCCCAACAGCGGCGAGGCCTGGGACGCGCGGGCCCGCACCTGGACCGGCCGCTCGTCGTTCACCGCGGACCGGGTACGGGACTGGCGGGCCGCCGGAGCCCGCCTGATCGGCGGCTGCTGCCGGGTGGGGCCGGAGACGATCAGGTCGGTCGCCCGGCTGCTGTCACGTCCGTGACCGGCCCGGACCGGCCGCGGCGCCCGTTCGGCCGAGGAGCCCGTTCGGCCGAGGAGCCGGACGGGTCCTCAACGCCAGGCGTGGCGGATCCGCAGCCGTCCGTACCCCATGGCTCCGGTGATGCGGATCGTCGGCCCGCCGGACCGGGACCGCCGCGGGGCCCTGTAACGCAGGTCCTTCCACCCGGTGCTCAGCCCCTCGACGTCGACCACGGCGTCACGGGGCACCGTGATACGGGCCCCGCCGGTTCCGAGCTGCAGCTCGATGTCGACGACCGGGTGCGCGATGACCGCCCGGGACAGGTTCAGACTCACCCTTCCGTACGCCGACCCGACCTTGAGGACCCGGGGTACCCGCCAGGCGCCGCGCCGCCGGATCCGTCCGCCGGCGGCGGCGATCGTCGCCGTGCTCCCCGGGTGCTCCTCCGGGAGCGAGGCCAGAGCCGACGCGAGCTCGCCCTGTGCCTCGGCGGTGAGCACCCGGTGCAGGCGCTCGTCCAATTCCTCGTGCGACAGGAGCCCTTCGGCATACGCCTCCTGCAGGCGCCGCACGGCCGCGTCACGGTCCTCTTCGCCGATCAGCGACGGCCGGTCTTCCGGTAAGGAGGTCACCGTTTCACCCTACTCGGGACGCGGGTCGCCCAACGCCCCGGCGACAGCGCCGTTTCCGTCATTCGAGCGGCACGGGAGCGACCGGAAGCTGTTCCCTGTAGGGCCAGGTGAAGGTCCGGTCCGGTTCGAGGCGGGCCTCTCCCCAGTGGATGAGGTGGATGCCGTTCTCGGCGTCGGCGGTGAAGAACACGCAGACGAGCTTTGTCGTGGCTCCCAACTCCTCGAAGGCTTCGTGCAATCCGAGGTACTCCTCCGTCGCCAGGCCGCCGTCGACCTCGAACAGGCCGTCCGGGGACTGCGGCCCGTGTGCCCGGAACAGCCGCCGGCGAGTGGGCGACGCGTTGGCGGGCAGCCTGGCCCGGTCCAGGGGCCTCGGCCGGTCGGCGTACCGGAACGGGAAGAGCGCGTGATCATTGATCACCGCGTACTCGTACCCGCGTACGTCCCGTACGGATTCCCCCAGTTCCCGCGCCGTCTCCGCCAGGTTCTCGCGCACCACTCCGGCCAGGGCGACGCCGTAGGGTCCCCGCTTCTTCAGCCCCGCCGCGAGGTGCGCGGCATGAGCCTTCGCGTGTGCCCTGGCCAGTTGCACCGGGACAGCAGCGGCGACCGCGCCGGCATGGCGCCCGAACCGCTCGACGGCCCAGGCCGATGGCCCCACCGCATGAACATCCGGTACAGACATGCGTCCCCCTCTGCCGGTCACACCCGCCCCCATCTGTGTGACACGCCCATGAAGGGGGGCACAAGAGGGCGATCCGGCCACAGGGCGGGCTCCCACTCCTCGTTCCCCGCGACAGACAACTGATCACCAGCAGCCGAAGCCTGTGCCGCCGGCCCGTCGGCAGTCGATGACGTGGGCCGTCACCGACGGTCCTTCCGGGTGCGCGGTGCGCGTGCACAGTCTCTGCTCACGTCCCTCTTCCAGGTGATGACACCCGGGGAGTTTCGAAGTAATTTCAAAGTCATGGGTACCGAGAATGCCGCCGTGAACTTCTCCGAACTGGTCAACAAGAACAAACAGACTCTCGCCCGGCTCAAGCACTCGTCGCGTCTGCTGCTGCACCGCAGGGACGGTGAGGACCTGGTCCTCACCACCGCGACGCGGGCCGAGCAGGACCAGACCGTGGTGTCGGCCGCGACCCGGATGCTGGCCGCGATGGCACGCAAGGAACCCGGCAGCACAGAGCTGCTCCTCGACATCCTGCCGGACGCCTTCCCCTGGGTCCGCTTCCTCCCCGAGCCCGACCTCCACGCCTTCGCCGTCGAACTGGTCGACACCATGCGCGCCGCCGACTCGCTCGGCAACAGTGCGTCCGTCGCCCAGCTGCTCATCGCCTGGCAGCACACCGCCGAGGTCTACTCCGACCCGGAACTGCTGGCCGCACTGACCCGCGACCAGGGCGAGGACTACGGCCCCGCACCGGACCCCCGGGAAGTCGCATGACCGCGGGCCGCGGCGACCGCGCCGCGCCTCCGGCACCGGACGGTCACTGGGAAGTCCGATTCGCCGACGCGGCCTCGGCCAAAGGCTGGGAAAGCCTCTCCCGGCAGGCCCGCGAGAACACCTACCGTGCCTGGATCACCATGCGCACCACCCCCAGACCGATCACCGAGACTCCCCGGCACCACCGGCTCAAGGGTGGACTGGCGCACGGCACCCACCGTGGGCAGACCTGCGAGCAGTGGCAGATCGAAGTAACCGGCGGCGGTCGCATCTGGTACCTCCTGGACACGGACCGGAAGACCTGCTGGATCACCTTCGCCGGTACGGGGCACCCACGAGCCACAGACCGACGCTGAGCCGAGCCCGCACAGACGGCCGACGACCCCGCCACCCCCGCATCACCGTCGCGCCGGGCGCCTGGACCGCGTTTCTCGTGACGCGTCGCGGCCGGGGCGTCACCGGGCGGTGTTGAGGCGGGCGGCGCGGCGGGTCAGGTGGTCGCGTTCGGCGAGGCTGGTGGCCTTGCGGGCCGCCTCGGCGTACAGCCGGGCCGCCGTCGTCCGGTCGCCGTCGCGCTCGTGGAGGTAGGCGGCCGCGGCGGTGTGGCGGGGCAGGGAGGCGTCCACCTCCGCGAGCGCCGCGAGGCCGGCGCGCGGTCCGTCCGCCTCGCCGACGGCCACGGCGCGGTTGAGCCGGACGACGGGGCTGTCGGTCAGGCGGAGGAGCTCGTCGTACCACTCGACGATCTGCACCCAGTCGGTCTCCTCGGCGGTGGGCGCGTCGGCGTGGAGGGCCGCGATGGCGGCCTGGGCCTGGAACTCGCCGAGGCGGTCGCGGGCGAGGGCCGCCTGGAGAATCCCGACGCCCTCGGCGATCGACGCGGTGTCCCACCGGGACCGGTCCTGCTCGGCGAGCGGCACCAGGCTGCCGTCGGGCGCGGTCCGGGAGGCGCGGCGGGCGTGGTGGAGCAGCATGAGGGCGAGCAGCCCGGCCGCCTCGGGGTGGTCGACGTGGGCCGCGAGCTGCCGGGTGAGGCGGATGGCCTCGGCGGCGAGGTCGACGTCGCCGGAGTAGCCCTCGTTGAAGACCAGGTAGAGGACGCGCAGCACGGTGGCGACGTCGCCGGGCCGGTCGAAGCGGACGCCGGAGACGGTGCGCTTGGCGCGGCTGATTCTCTGCGCCATCGTCGCCTCGGGCACCAGGTAGGCGTCGGCGATCTGGCGGGTGGTGAGTCCGCCGACGGCGCGCAGCGTGAGCGCGACCGCGGACGCCGGGGTCAGGGACGGGTGGGCGCACAGGAAGTAGAGCTGGAGCGTGTCGTCCACCGCGGGCGCGGGCCCGGGCGCCGGCTCCTCCTCGACGAGGTTCTCGCGCCGGCGACGGGCGGCGGCGGCGCGGGTGGCGTCGAGGAAGCGGCGCCAGGCCACGGTGACCAGCCAGCCCTTCGGGTCCCGTGGAGGGTCGGCCGGCCAGACGCGGATCGCCTCGACGAGGGCGTCCTGCACGGCGTCCTCGGCCGCCGCGAAGTCGGCTCCGCGGCGGACGAGGACGGTCAGGACGCTCGGCGTGAGACTGCGGAGCAGCGTCTCGTCCACGGGTGTGCTCACTCGGTGACGGTGGGCGGGGCCGACAGGAACGGGCGCAGTTCGAGCCACTCGTGGATCGGCTTCCCGCCGGCCCCGGGGGCCGCGGAGAGTTCCCCGGCCAGTTCGACGGCGCGCTCGTAGCTGTCGACGTCGATCACCATCCAGCCGGCGATGAGGTCCTTGGTCTCGGCGAACGGGCCGTCGGTGACCGGCGGGCGTCCCTCGCCGTCGTAGCGGACCCACGTCCCCTCGGGGGCGAGCGCCTGGCCGTCGACGAACTCTCCGCTCTTCTCGAGCCGGGCCGCGAAGTCGCTCATGTACTGCATGTGCGCCGAGATCTCCTCCGGCGTCCACCGGTCCATGGGGACGTCGTTGACGGCCGCCGGGGCGCCTCGGTAGTGCTTGAGCAGCAGGTACTTGGCCATGATGTCTTCTCCTCGGTGCGGTGCGGCCCATTGTGGGCGCGTTCATCCCGGGGACGGAGCCGGACACGGGTTCTCGACATCGGCGCGGGATTTTTTTCCGGCGGATTTTCCGGCTCTTCCGGGTGGGCGGCCGGATGCCCCGCCGGTCCCGCCTCCTGCCCGGTCCCGCCGGTCCCGCGCGGCCGGTGTTCAGCCGCCGATGCCCACGCTGTTGTCGGGTGCCCCGTCGCCCTCCGGGGGCAGGTCGCCGCGTTCCACGGGTGCGGTGGCGGCGGGCCGGGGCGAGGGCAGGGTGGCCGCGGCCTCGGCGGCGTCGGGCCGGTGGACGGACACGGCGGCCTCGCGCAGGACGTCGCGCGGTACGGCGCCGGCCTCGGCGGAGAGACGGACCACGTGCCCGTTCTTCGGCAGGGCGTACTCGTGCTGTCCGCCGCCGGTGCGGTACCAGGCCTCCGCGTCGCGCTCGCACGTGGCCCGCCCGCCGGTGCCGTCGCCGGCCGGCAGGTCCGGGCAGGTGTCCTCGGTCATCGAGCCCCGCTCGACGGAGAGGCGGACCTGGGCCCCCGAGCCGGTCAGGTAGACGGCGGAGAAGCCGTCGTCGCCGAGCACGCCGACGGACTGCCGGGCCAGGGTGAGACCGGTGACCCTGGTGACGTACACCAGTTCGGGTGCGATGCCGAGCGCCTCCGCCCGGTTCTCCAGTTCACCGGGGGTGAGCACGGGCTCCTCGGCCGCGGCGGAAGCGGACTCGGCGGACGCGGTGGCCATAGGGCCGTCGGTGTGCTTCTCCGTACCGCAGGCGGTGAGCAGCAGCGGGGTCAGCAACAACAGCGGCAGGGCGCGTACATGACGAATCATGCGGTCATCCTGCCGTACGGCTGCGGCCCTGCCGTACGGTCGCGGCCCCGCCGGCCGTCCCCGGCAGGTGCCCGCCTGTGCCCCGCCGCAGGGCCCGGAGGTGTTCTCAGCCCGGCGGCCGGAGGTGTCCGATTTCTTCAAGACGGGCGCCGGCCGCCCCGCCTACGGTGGCGCCATGACCGCACGATTCAACGCCATCGGCCTCGTCGTCTCCGACATGGCCGCTTCCGTGACCTTCTACCGCCGGCTCGGTTTCGCCTTCCCCGAGGGATCCGAGCACGGGCCGCACGCCGAGGCCGAGCTGCCGGGCGGGATCCGGCTGATGCTCGACACCGAGGAGTCCGTCCGTTCCTTCATGCCCGGATGGGAGCCGCCCGCCGGTGGCGGACGGCACTCGCTCGCCCTGCTGTGCGACACGCCCGCGGAGGTGGACGCCCTCTACGAGGAGCTGACCGGCGCCGGCTGCCTGGGTGAGCGCAAGCCCTGGGACGCGCCCTGGGGACAGCGGTACGCCGTCGTCAACGACCCGGACGGCCACGGGATCGACCTGTTCGCGCCGCTGGCCGCGCCCGGCGAGTAGCTCACCCGGCGGCAGTCCCGTCAGCTCCCTCACGTCCCGCGCCAGGTGCGCCTGGTCGGCGTAGCCGGACCGGGCGGCCGTCTCGGCGAGGGGCGTGCCGGCGCGGGCCAGGGCGAGGGCGCGCCGCAGCCGCAGTACGCGGGCCAGCGTCTTGGGGCCGTACCCGAAGGCGGCCAGCGAGCGGCGGTGCAGCCGGCGCGCTCCGATGCCGAGTTCGTCGGCGGTGGCGGCGACCGGGCGGCCCGCGTCGAGGGCGGCCACGATCCCGAGGATCAGGGGGTCGGGGGGTCCGGCGGCGGCCGCCCACCTCAGCGCGGTCTCCTCCAGTCCGCTCGCCGGGTCGGGGGCGGCGTTCACCCGCGCCGTCAGGCGCCGTACCTCGGCTGCCGGCCACAGGTCGGCCAGGTCGACGCGCCGGTCGCGCAGTTCGTGGGCGGGGACGCCGAGGAGGGCGGGCGCGGTGCCGGGGTGGAAGCGGACGCCCGCCCAGCGGCCGGGGGTGCCGTCGGTGAGGTGCGCGCGGGTGTCGGGGCCCGCTATCAGCAGCCGGCCCTCGTGCCACAGCAGGTCCATGCAGCCGTCGGGCAGGACGCGTCCGGGGCCGGCCGTGGTGGGGGTGCTGGTCCACACCACCGCGCCGGTCAGCCGGGACGCCCGCTCCGCGTACACGCGGGCCAGGATAGGCCGCCCGGGGTCCGCCGCGTCCGCCGCCCGGTGCCGGGCACCCGCTCACGGGCGGCGGGCCGGGCGGGCGGCGGAAGGGGCGCGGGCAGCGGAAGGGGCGCGGCGGCGGACGGAGGTCAGGAGGCCTCCGGCCGGTCCTTGTGGTCGTGGGGGGCGGGCTTCGGGTAGGTGCGCAGGCGGGCCGTGACGTCCTCCGGGGGCAGGAACCGGGACCAGCGCTCGGGGAACTCGGACGGCATGTCGGGGTCCGCCTCGCCGTTCGCGACGGCACGGGCGACGTACTCGGCGACCTGGGCCTGTCGCAGCCGCTCGTTGGCCTCGCGGGCGGCGGCGGTGGCGGCGGCCGGCCAGACCCGGTCGATGGCCGCGTTGACCGCGGCGCCGACGAGCACGGCGAACGCGGACACGCCGATCCACAGCAGTACGGCCACGGGCGCGGCGAGGGAGCCGTAGATGGTGGGGCCCTCGACGGTGCTGGTGAGGTAGATGCGCAGCAGGAAGCTGCCCAGCACCCACATGGCGAGGGCGACCAGCGCGCCGGGCACGTCCTCGATCCACGGGGAGCGCACCGGCACCGACACGTGGTACAGCGTGGTCAGGAAGGCGATGGACAGGACGATGACGACCGGCCAGTACAGGACCTGCACCACCGTCGTCGACCAGGGCACGACCCGCACCACGGCGTCCGGTCCGGCCACCATCAGCGGCAGCGCCACCGACCCGATCAGCAGGGCCACGATGAACAGCAGGAAGGCCATCAGGCGGGTCTTGACGATGCCGCGGACGCCGTCGAGACCGTACATCACGGTGATGGTGTCGATGAAGACGTTGACCGCGCGGGAGCCGGACCACAGGGCGAACAGGAAGCCGATGGAGATGACGTCGGGCCGGCCGCCCTTCGTCACGTCGTCCAGGATCGGCTCGGTGATCTGCTTGACGCCCCGCTCGGAGAGCACCGCGCGGGAGGCGTCCAGGATGTTGGCGCGCAGGCTCTCGGTGGTGTCGGCGCCGATCCACAGGTCGACGTAGCCGATCAGCCCGAGGACGCTCAGCAGCAGCGGCGGCACCGACAGCAGGGTGAAGAACGCGGCCTCGGCGGCGAGACCGAGGATGCGGTACTCCATGCACGAGTTGACGGTGTCCTTCAGCAGCAGCCAGGCGGTCCTGCGTTTGGAGACGTTCCGGTACAGGACCCGGGCGCGGTGGAGGCGGCCGGAGGGCCGGTCGGGGGATTCACTTGCTGGCTGCACGCCCTAAAGGTATCCGCAGCGGGAACCGGCACTCATCCGCGGAGGCCCGTGGGGACGGGGGGTGCCCGGCGCGGTACCGGGCGCGGTAGGTTCGCCGTCATGGCAGGCAGCACCCACACCGTGACGAACCAGGCCCCGCCGCTGGCCGGGTACGACGTCTTCTCCGCCGACCGGGCGCTCGTGGCCGCGGTCGAACGGCACCTGGCACCGGAGCTGCGCGAGGAGGCGCTGGCCGAGCTGTCGGGCCTCGGCCGCAGCTGCGGCTCCGCGCAGGTGCTGGAGTGGGGCGCGCAGGCCAACGAGAACCCGCCGGTCCTGCGCACCCACGACCGCTACGGCCACCGCGTCGACGAGGTCGCCTTCCACCCGGCCTGGCACCGGCTGCTGGGCAAGGGCGTCTCGGCCGGCCTGACCTCGGCCTGGACCCGGCCGGGCGGGCACGTGCGGCGGGCCGCCGGGTTCCTGCTGTGGACACAGGCCGAGGCGGGCAACTGCTGCCCGCTGTCGATGACCCACGCGGCCGTGCCCGCCCTGCGCACCGACCCGGACCTCGCCGCCGAGTGGGTACCCCGGCTGACCTCCCACGTCTACGACCGGGAGCTGCGGCCGGCCCACCTCAAGGCCGGCGTGCTGTTCGGGATGGGCATGACGGAGAAGCAGGGCGGCAGCGACGTACGGGCGAACACGACCACCGCCAGGCCGCTCGCCGAGGACGGCGCGTACGAGCTGACCGGGCACAAGTGGTTCTGCTCGGCGCCCATGTCGGACGGTTTCCTGGTGCTGGCGCAGGCCCCGGGAGGGCCGACCTGCTTCCTGGTGCCGCGCGTGCTGGCGGACGGCACCCGCAACGTGTTCCTGATCCAGCGCCTCAAGGACAAACTGGGCAACCGGTCCAACGCCTCCGCCGAGGTCGAGTTCGCCGGTACCTGGGCGCGCCGGGTCGGCGAGGAGGGGCGCGGGGTGCGCACCATCATCGGCATGGTGGCGGCGACCCGGCTGGACTGCGTGCTGGGCTCGGCGGGCATCATGCGGCAGGCCGTCGCGCAGGCGGTGCACCACTGCGCGTACCGGGAGGCGTTCGGCGGGAAGCTGATCGACAAGCCGCTGATGCGCAACGTCCTCGCGGACCTCGCCGTCGAGTCGGAGGCGGCCACCACGCTGGGACTGCGGCTGGCGGCGGCCCAGGACGCCGCCGACGGCGACGAGGGGGAACGGGCGCTGCTCAGGCTGGCGGTGCCGGCGGCGAAGTACTGGGTGACCAAGCGGTGCGCTCCGGTGACGGTGGAGGCCGCCGAGTGCCTGGGCGGCAACGGGTACGTCGAGGAGTCCGGGCTGCCCCGGCTGGTGCGCGAGTCGCCGCTGAACTCGATCTGGGAGGGCGCCGGCAACGTGCAGGCGCTGGACGTGCTGCGGGCGCTGGGGCGGGAGCCGCTCGCGCTGGACGCGTATCTGACGGAGGTGGGCCTGGCCCGGGGCGCCGACCACCGGCTGGACGCGGCGATCCGGGGCCTGCTGACGGAACTGGCCGATCTGGAGGCCGCCGAGGGGCGGGCGCGGCGGCTGGTGGAACGGCTGGCGCTGGTGCTCCAGGGATCACTGCTGGTGCGGTACGCGCCGCCGGAGGTCGCCGACGCGTTCTGCGCCTCGCGGCTGGGCGGTGACGGGGGCGCGGCCTTCGGAACGCTGCCGCCCACCCTGGACCTGGGCTCGGTGGTGGAACGGGCCCGCCCGGTGGTCTGATCCCGGCCGGTGGTCTGAACCCGGCCGGTGTCCTGCGCTCGCCGGTGGTCCGACCCCGCCGGGGGGTGCGGATGCGGCCGGCGGCCCTGGTCCCGTCGGGGTGGCGCGGGGGTGGTGCTGCGCCGACACGGCACCACCCCCGCCACGCCGGCCCGTTCGAGCCGCGTACGCCGCTCGGGGCGGCGTGGTTCAAGTGTGGTCACCGCCACGGCCGCCCTCCAGGGTTGCAGGGGGTTGCAACGCGCTGCCGCACGTGTGCGGACTGTGCAAGGCGGTCAAGGGCAGACGGGCAGTATGGGACGACACCCCGGGACGGTCACGGCCCCGGTCCCGGCCGCCCCTGACTCCGGAAGAAGGACGAGGAACAGTGCCGCTCTCGCCGATGGACGTGACGCGGTTCGCCGCCGTCGACACGGCACGTGCGGCGCGGCTGCTCAGCGAGGTCCGCGCCGCGAAACTCTCCGGCGGACGCGCCCCGGTGGCCCCGCGCCCGGTGATCGAGCAGTCCTGGGAGCGGATGCTGCGCAGCGGCGTCGACCCGGACCACGACTTCCGCTCCGGGCTGCTGTCCCGGGAGGAGGTGCAGCGGCGGCGGGAGACCTCGCGGCTGCGGCACGTGCTGCCGGTGCTGAGGGAGGGACTGGTGTCGGTCGCGGACGTCGCCCGGCACATCATGGTGGTCGCCGACGACGAGGGCCGCGTGCTGTGGCGGGAGGGCAGCGTGCCGGTGCTGCGCAAGGCCGACGGGCTCGGTTTCCTGCTCGGCGCGGACTGGCGGGAGGACGTGGTCGGCACCAACGGGGTGGGCACGCCGGCGGTCGCCCGGCGCCCCGTCCAGGTCTTCGCCTCCGAGCACTTCGTACGGTCCCAGGCGTCGTGGACGTGCGCCGGGGCGCCCATCACCGACCCGCGCGACGGCCGGCTGCTCGGCGTGGTCGACGTGAGCGGGCCGCTGGAGACGATGCACCCGGCCACGCTCGCCTGGGTCGACTCGGTGGCCAAACTCGCCGAGGCCCGGCTGCGCGAGATGCACCAGCGGTCGCTGGAGCGGCTGCGGGCGGTGGCGGCCCCGGTGCTGGCCCGGCTCGACGGACGCGCCCTGGTGGTCGACCGGGACGGCTGGACGGCCGCGGTGACGGGGATGCCGTACACGGAGCGGATCGTGCTGCCCAGGTCCCCGGCGGAGGGCCGGGGATGGGTACCGGCGCTCGGGGAGTGCGTCGTGGAGCCGCTGGCCGAGGGCTGGCTGATACGGGCCGCCGGGGATCCGGCGCCCCGCGGCGACACCCGGATCGTGCTCGACCTGGGCCGGGCGCGCCGCTGGTCGGTCCGGGTGCTGGGCGCGGCCGAGAACTGGGAGCGGGAACTGAGTCCGCGACACGCCGAGTTGCTGTACCTGCTGGCCGTCCACCGGGCCGGCCGCAGCGCCGCGGGACTGGCCGGGGACATGTTCGGCGACCCGGCGCGGACGGTGACGGTGCGGGCCGAGATGTCCCGGGTCCGCCGGTATCTGGGGGCCTACCTGAGACACCAGCCGTATCGTTTCCGCGAGGACGTCGGGGTCGAGGTGGTCCTGCCGGACGACCCGCGCGACCTGCTGCCCCACTCGACCGCGCCGGCGGTGGCGGAGCAGCGCCGCTCACCGGCCCCCGTCCCGGCTCCGGCGCCTTGAACGGGCGTTCCGGACCGGCGCGTTCCGGCACCCCCGATGGTGGCGCGTTTCCGCATATTTGCAGCGTCCACCGCCGCGGGCCCCTCCGGCTGTCGTAGCATCCTCCACGGACCGCCCCCATCCGCTCCCGGTCACCGCACGGATGTCGGGCGAGGCGGGAAGCGGGGCCCGTGGAGGTGCGATGAAGCAGCGCGGCAGACACCGCCGGCGCAGACGGGGCAGAGCGTTGCGTGCGGCCCTGACCGGAGCGGCCCTCGCGCTGACCGGCGCCGCCACGATGATCAGCGCCTCCCAGGCCGAGGTAGCCGACGGCCCCGGGGCGTTGAGGCGGCTCGCCGTGTCCGACGCCCTGCGGCTGACGGAACACCGGGTGCCGCGGCCCTGGCTCGACCGGCTCTCCGCCTCGATGGGCGAACCGGTGGGCGCCGACACCGTCCTCGGCTCCGCCGACCGTCCCCTGCGCGACGCCGCCGACTGCGCGGACGAGGAGCGCGAGGCCCTGCCGGTCTCCCCCGCGGCCGCCCGCGCCTACTGCTGGGACGCCCGGGACACCCACGGCTGGCGGCCGGGCGCGGTGACCACCTCCGCCGACGCCGACGGCCGCTGGGCCTCCCACCGGGTCGTCCTGTCCGCCTGGAGCCACGACGACGGCACCCCCGGGGGCGGGCTCGCCCGGGTCTCCTTCGTCGACGCCGACGACCCCGGCCGGCTCCGCCACACCTCCGCGCTGCTCACCGTCCCGGTCGACGGCGGACGCGACTACCGGGCGCTGGCCTCCCCCGTCTCCGGGATGGTCTGGTACCGGGACAAGCTGCTGGTCACCGCCGGCGCCGGCGAGCGCGACGCGCTGTACGTGTACGACCTGGACCGCGTCCAGCGGGCCACCGCCGACGCCGACGCGGTCGGCCGGGTGCCCGGCGGCTGGGCGGCGCACGGCCACCCGTACGTCCTGACCGCCGTCGCCTCCTACCGGCCGGCCGGCACGCCGGACGCCGCGCGGCCCGCCGCGCTCTCCCTGGACCGCGGCACGGTGCCCGCCGGCCTGGTGGCGAGCGAGTACGTGCCCGCCGGCGCCGACCGGCCCACCCGCCTGTGGCGCTACGCGCTCGGCACGGACCGGGCCCCGGGCCCGGGCTCGGCCCCGGACCAGGAACGCGCCGGGCTGCCGGTCACGGACTCCGCGGGGCACGTGGACGCGCGGGAGGCGTACGAGACCACGGTGACCGAGGTGACGGGCGTGCTGTCGCACCGCCCGGCCGGGTCCGGGCACGCCGACTGGTACCTGGGACGGACGGCCGGAGACGGGACGACGGGCCGCGGGATGCTGTGGCGGCAGGACGCGGAGGGCGCGCGGGCCGCGCAGTGCGGAGCCGACCGGTCCCGCCAGTGCTGGAGCGCGCCGTCGGGCGCCCTGTCCCACCCGGCGCGCACCGGCGAAGTCTGGTCCCAGTCGGGCCGGATGCTCTTCGCGCTGCCGCTGACGTCGGTGGAGGACGCACTCGGCTGAGGCCCGCCGGCCGGCGCCCGCGCGTCCGCGGCACACGGCCGGCGCGTGCGCCGGTGCGTGCGCCGGTACGGGCGCGGGTGCCGGTGGGCGGGCCCCGGGATCGACAGATCCCGGAGCCTGATGATTCCCTGACCGCCATGACCGACATCGCCGTGACCACCTGGTCCCTGGAGCAGACCTCGCCGTCCGATCTGCTGCCGGCCGCCGCCCCGCAGGGAGACGTCCGGATCGTCCGCTCCGAGGTGCCCTCCCCCGAGTTCAGCCGTTTCCTGTACACCTCCGTGGGCGGCGACATCCGCTGGACGGACCGGCTGGGCTGGACGTACGCGCGGTGGCGGGAGCATCTGGAACGGCCCGGCGTGGAGACCTGGGTGGCCTACGACCGCGGCACGCCCGCCGGGTACGTGGAGCTGTCGCCCGGGGACGACGGCGTGGTGGAGATCGAGTACTTCGGCCTGATCCCGGCCTTCCGCGGCCGGCGCATCGGCGGTCATCTGCTGTCGTACGGCACCGCACGCGCCTGGGACCTCGCGGACCGCTGGCCGGGGCTGGCCACGACGAAGCGGGTGTGGCTGCACACGTGCAGCAAGGACGGCGAGTTCGCGATGGACAACTACCGGCGCCGCGGCTTCCGCCTCTTCGACACCAAGGTGGAGAAGGAGCCGGAGGTGGCCACCCCGGGGCCCTGGCCCGGCGCCTTCCCGTCCTGACCTGCTCCGAAGCGCCCGTTTTCGGACTGTGTGACCCACGACACCCCTGTCTCGCTCTACGGGACAGGGGTGTCCGCATTCTGGATAAAGCTGGACTGTGTCCAGAACGCCGTGCCACGCTTCCGCCATGTCCGGAACTGGAATCGCCTTGGTGAGTCGACGTCACGTCGACCTCGGCCGCATGTCCAGCGCCATCTGTCCGGCCCGCTGAGAGACCCCTCCAGCACCACCGGTTCTTCGCTCGCCCCTCCTCCTGCGCAATGACGCGCGGGTATGTCCATGTGCCCGTAAGCACAGGTCAGAGCCGCCCTCCCGCCACCCGACCACCGCTCCTCACCGACGGCGCCCCGCGCCGGCCCAATCCATCGCTGTCCCGAAGGACGTGTCAACCATGGCCGCCACCCCGCCGAAGCCTGCCGCCACGACTCCCCGCCGCAAGGTGAGCCGTCACCGTGGCGAGGGTCAGTGGGCTATGGGTCACTTCACCCCCCTCAACGGCAACGAGCAGACCAAGAAGGACGACGACGGTCTCAACGTACGGACACGTATTGAGACGATCTACTCCAAGCGGGGGTTCGACTCCATCGACCCCGGCGACCTTCGCGGACGGATGCGCTGGTGGGGCCTGTACACCCAGCGCAGGCAGGGCATCGACGGCGGCAAGACCGCGATCCTGGAGCCCGAGGAGCTGGACGACAGCTACTTCATGCTGCGCGTGCGCATCGACGGCGGCGCGCTGACCACCGCTCAGCTGCGGGTCATCGGCGAGATCTCCCAGGAGTTCGCGCGCGGCACGGCCGACATCACCGACCGGCAGAACGTCCAGTACCACTGGATCCGGATCGAGGACGTGCCCGAGATCTGGAACCGCCTGGAGGCCGTCGGCCTGTCCACCGTCACCGCCTGCGGCGACACGCCCCGCGTGATGATCGGCTCCCCGGTGGCGGGCATCGCCGAGGACGAGATCATCGACGGCACGCCGGCCCTGGAGGAGATGAAGCGCCGGGTCCTGAACAACCCGGCGTACTCGAACCTGCCGCGCAAGTTCAAGACGGCGATCTCCGGTTCGCCGGTGCAGGACGTCGTGCACGAGATCAACGACGTCGCGTTCGTCGGCGTGCGCCACCCCGAGCACGGGCCGGGCTTCGACGTGTGGGTCGGCGGTGGCCTGTCCACCAACCCCAAGCTCGGCGTGCGCCTCGGCGCCTGGGTGCCGATCGAGGACGTGCCGGACGTCTACGAGGGCGTCATCTCGATCTTCCGCGACTACGGCTACCGGCGCCTGCGCAACCGCGCCCGCCTGAAGTTCCTGGTCGCCGACTGGGGCGCGGAGAAGTTCCGCCAGGTGCTGGAGGACGAGTACCTGAAGCGGAAGCTGACCGACGGTCCGGCGCCCGACCAGCCGGCGAGCCGCTGGCGCGACCACGTCGGCGTGCACCGGCAGAAGGACGGCCGCTACTACGTCGGCTTCGCCCCGCGCGTCGGCCGCGTCGACGGCACCACCCTGACGAAGGTCGCCGACCTCGCGGAGGCGCACGGCTCGGGCCGCGTGCGCACCACGGTCGAACAGAAGATGATCATCCTCGACGTCGAGCAGGACCGGGTCGAGTCCCTGGTGGAGTCCCTGGAGGCGCTGGACCTCACCGCGCGGCCCTCCACCTTCCGGCGCGGCACCATGGCCTGCACCGGCATCGAGTTCTGCAAGCTCGCCATCGTCGAGACCAAGGCGCGCGGCGCCTCGCTCATCGACGAACTGGAGCGCAGGCTCCCCGAGTTCGACGAGCCGCTCACCATCAACCTCAACGGCTGCCCGAACGCCTGCGCCCGGATCCAGACCGCGGACATCGGCCTCAAGGGCCAGCTGGTCCTGAACGACCGGGGCGAACAGGTCGAGGGCTACCAGGTGCACCTGGGCGGGGCGCTCGGCCTGGAGGCCGGCTTCGGCCGCAAGGTGCGCGGCCTGAAGGTGACGGCGGAGGAGCTGCCGGACTACGTGGAGCGCGTGCTCAAGCGCTACCAGGCCGAGCGCGAGGACGGCGAGCGCTTCGCCGCCTGGGCGGCCCGCGCCTCCGAGGAGGCCCTGTCATGAGCGAGCGCGCCGTGCCGTTCCACTGCCCCTACTGCGGCGACGAGGACCTGCGTCCGCACGAGGAAGGCCACGGGGCGTGGGAATGCGCGGCGTGCAACCGCGCATTCCAGTTGAAGTTCCTCGGGCTGATGGCCCGGGGTCTTCACCCCAAGTCCTCGGGAGGCGAAGCGATATGACGGTTATTCAGAAAGAGCAGACCGCCGACGAGCTGAAGGCGCTCGCCGAGCGGGCGGGCCGCGAGCTGGAGGACGCCTCCGCGCTGGAGATCCTCCGGTGGGCGGCGGACACCTTCGGCGACCGCTTCTGCGTGACCTCCTCCATGGAGGACGCGGTCGTCGCCCACCTCGCCTCCCGCGTCCTGCCCGGCGTGGACGTGGTCTTCCTCGACACCGGCTACCACTTCCCGGAGACCATCGGCACCCGGGACGCCGTGGAGGCCGTGATGGACGTCAACGTCATCACGCTCACCCCGCGCCAGACCGTCGCCGAGCAGGACGCCGAGTACGGCCCCCGGCTGCACGACCGCGACCCCGACCTGTGCTGCGCGCTGCGCAAGGTGAAGCCGCTGGAGGAGGGCCTGAAGGGCTACCAGGCCTGGGCGACCGGGCTGCGCCGCGACGAGTCCGAGACCCGGGCGAACACCCCCGTGGTCGGCTGGGACGACAGGCGCCGGAAGGTGAAGATCTCCCCCATCGCCCGGTGGACCCAGCAGGACGTGGAGGCGTACGTCGCCGAACACGGCGTCCTCACCAACCCGTTGCTGATGGACGGCTACGCCTCCGTGGGCTGCGCGCCCTGCACCCGCCGGGTGCTGGAGGGCGAGGACGCGCGCGCCGGCCGCTGGGCGGGCCGTTCCAAGACCGAGTGCGGGCTGCACGGCTGACATGACGACGACCACCGAGAACCAGGAGAACCACGTGACGACCGGAGCCACCGTCTGGCTCACGGGTCTGCCGAGCGCCGGCAAGACCACCATCGCGTACGAGCTGGCCGGCCGGCTGCGCGAGGCGGGCCGGCGCGTCGAGGTGCTCGACGGCGACGAGATCCGCGAGTTCCTCTCGGCGGGCCTCGGCTTCGGCCGCGAGGACCGGCACACCAACGTGCAGCGCATCGGCTTCGTCGCCGAACTGCTCGCCCGCAACGGCGTCACCGTGCTGGTCCCGGTGATCGCGCCGTACGCGGACAGCCGGGACGCCGTGCGGGGGCGCCACGAGGCGAACGGCACCCCGTACGTGGAGGTGCACGTCGCCACGCCGGTCGAGGTGTGCTCGGAGCGCGACGTGAAGGGCCTGTACGCCAAGCAGGCCGCGGGCGAGCTGACGGGGCTCACCGGCGTCGACGACCCGTACGAGGAGCCCGCCAAGCCCGACCTGCGCATCGAGTCGCAGCACCAGACAGTCCAGGAGTCCGCCGCGGCGGTCCACGCCCTGCTCACCGAAAGGGGACTGGCATGACGACGTCCGTGGCCACCGTGGCGGAGGGTACGGCCGGCCCGTACACCCTCTCCCACCTCGACGCCCTCGAGTCCGAGGCGGTGCACATCTTCCGCGAGGTGGCGGGCGAGTTCGAGCGGCCGGTGCTCCTGTTCTCCGGCGGCAAGGACTCCATCCTGATGCTGCACCTGGCGCTGAAGGCGTTCGCCCCCGCCGCCGTGCCCTTCTCCCTGCTGCACGTCGACACCGGGCACAACTTCCCCGAGGTCCTCGACTACCGCGACCGCACGGTGGAGAAGCACGGGCTGCGCCTGCACGTCGCCTCCGTGCAGGACTACATCGACCGCGGGGTGCTCAAGGAGCGCCCGGACGGCACCCGCAACCCGCTGCAGACGCTGCCGCTGACCGAGAAGATCCGGGCGGAGAGGTTCGACGCCGTCTTCGGCGGCGGTCGCCGCGACGAGGAGAAGGCCCGCGCCAAGGAGCGGGTGTTCTCGCTGCGCGACGAGTTCTCCCAGTGGGACCCGCGCCGCCAGCGCCCCGAGCTGTGGAACCTGTACAACGGCCGGCACGCCCCCGGCGAGCACGTCCGCGTCTTCCCGCTGTCCAACTGGACCGAGCTGGACGTGTGGCAGTACATCGCCCGCGAGAACATCGAACTGCCCGAGATCTACTACGCCCACGAGCGCGAGGTCTTCTCCCGCAACGGCATGTGGCTGACCGCCGGCGAGTGGGGCGGCCCCAAGGACGGCGAGACGGTCCAGAAGCGGCGGGTGCGCTACCGCACCGTCGGCGACATGTCCTGCACCGGCGCGGTCGACTCCGACGCCGACACCATCGAGAAGGTGATCGCCGAGATCGCCGCCTCCCGGCTCACCGAGCGCGGCGCCACGCGAGCCGACGACAAGCTCTCCGAGGCCGCGATGGAAGACCGCAAGCGCGAGGGGTACTTCTAGACATGACCAGCACCACCGAACCCGCAGAGCCGCTGTCGGCCGCGCAGCTGTCGGAGACCACCCTGCTGCGCTTCGCCACCGCCGGCTCCGTCGACGACGGCAAGTCCACCCTGGTGGGCCGACTGCTGCACGACTCCAAGTCGGTCCTCGTGGACCAGCTGGAGGCCGTGGAGCGCGTCTCCGCCGACCGCGGCCAGGACACCCCGGACCTCGCGCTGCTCACCGACGGCCTGCGCGCCGAGCGCGAGCAGGGCATCACCATCGACGTGGCCTACCGCTACTTCGCAACTCCCCGGCGCCGGTTCATCCTCGCCGACACCCCGGGCCACGTGCAGTACACCCGGAACATGGTCACCGGCGCCTCCACGGCCGAGCTGACGGTCATCCTGGTCGACGCCCGCAACGGGGTCGTCGAGCAGACCCGCCGGCACGCCGCGATCGCCGCGCTGCTGCGGGTGCCGCACGTCGTGCTCGCCGTCAACAAGATGGACCTGGTCGAGTACCGGGAGTCCGTGTTCGCCGCCATCGCCGAGGAGTTCACGGCGTACGCGACCGAGCTGGGCGTCCCCGAGGTCACCGCGATCCCGATCTCGGCACTGGTCGGCGACAACGTGGTGGAGCCCTCCGCGCACATGGACTGGTACGGCGGCCCCACGGTGCTGGAGCACCTGGAGACCGTCCCGGTCAGCCACGACCTGGCGCACTGCCACGCCCGGCTGCCCGTGCAGTACGTGATCCGGCCGCAGAGCGCCGAGCACCCCGACTACCGGGGCTACGCCGGCCAGATCGCCGCGGGCACCTTCCGCGTCGGCGACGAGATCACCGTGCTGCCGTCCGGACGGACGACGACCGTCACGGGCATCGACCTGCTGGGCGAGCCGGTCGACGCCGCCTGGACGCCGCAGTCGGTGACGCTGCTGCTCGCCGACGACATCGACATCTCCCGCGGCGACCTGATCGTCCCCAGCAAGGACGCGCCGGCCACCTCGCAGGACGTCGAGGCCACCGTCTGCCACGTCGCCGACCAGCCGCTGACCGTCGGCCACCGGGTGCTGCTCAAGCACGGCACCCGCACCGTCAAGGCGATCGTGAAGGACATCCCGTCCCGGCTGACGCTGGACGACCTGTCCCTGCACCCGCACCCCGGCCGGCTCACCGCCAACGACATCGGCCGCGTGAAGATCCGTACCGCCGAGCCGCTGCCCGCCGACTCCTACGCGGACTCGCGGCGCACCGGCTCGTTCATCCTGATCGACCCGAGCGACGGCACCACGCTCACCGCCGGCATGGTCGGCGAGTCCTTCGCCGCGCCCGAGCCGGTCAAGGACGCGGACGACGAGGACGGCTGGGACTTCTGAACATGAACTCCCCCGATTTCTACTCCACGTTCGCGAAGGAGGGCGGCCGCGTCGGCAGCGGCTCCCTCGGCTGCGGGCAGGGCGGGGTCGCGCGATGTGCGCGCTGACGTACGCGCACCGCATGCGCGCCCACACCCCCCACAGCCGAAGACCTGCCGACCCCCCGGCCACGACCTGACACCTCGGACCAACCGACAGGCGTGAGAGCCGGGCCGACGAGAGGAACCCCTCCCGTGCCTGCCACCACCGCCCTGCGCCGCACCCTGGCGGTCATAGCCGCGCTCCCCCTCCTGACCCTGGCCGCCTGCGGTTACGGCTCCCAGGCCAAGAAGGACGACACGGTCGAGGTCGCCGCGGGCGCCGAGAAGACCGACGGACTCGACACCGTCCGCATCGGCTACTTCGGCAACATCACTCACGCCACGCCCCTGGTCGCCAACCAGAAGGGCTTCTTCCAGAAGGCGCTGGGCGCCACCAGGGCCACGTACGCCACCTTCAACGCCGGCCCGTCCGAGATCGAGGCGCTGAACTCCGGCTCCATCGACATCGGCTGGATCGGCCCCTCCCCCGCGATCAACGGCTACACCAAGTCGGGCGGCAAGAACCTGCGGATCATCGGCGGTTCGGCCTCCGGCGGCGTGAAACTGGTGGTGAACCCCGACCGGATCAAGTCCCTGCAGGACGTCAAGGGCAAGCGCATCGCGACCCCGCAGCTCGGCAACACGCAGGACGTGGCGTTCCTCAACTGGATCGCCGAGCAGGGCTGGAAGGTCGACGCGCAGAGCGGCAAGGGCGACGTCACGGTCGTCCGCAGCGACAACAAGGTCACCCCGGGCGCCTACAAGTCGGGCTCCCTGGACGGCGCGTGGGTGCCGGAGCCGACCGCGTCCAGGCTGGTCGCCGAGGGCGGCAAGGTGCTGCTGGACGAGGCCGACCTGTGGCCGGACAAGAAGTTCGTGATCACGAACATCATCGTGTCGCAGAAGTTCCTGAAGGAGCACCCGAAGGCCGTCGAAGCCGTCCTGAAGGCCTCGGTCGAGACCAACGAGTGGATCGAGGCCCACCCGGACGAGGCGAAGGCCGCGGCCAACAGGCAGCTGGAGAAGGACACCGGCAAGGCGCTGCCCGCCGACGTCCTGGACCCGGCGTGGAAGTCGATCCGGCTCACCGACGACCCGCTGGCCGCCACCCTCGGCGCCCAGGCGGAGCACGCCGTGAAGGCCGGCCTGCTGAAGAAGCCCGACCTCGAGGGCATCTACGACCTCACGCTGCTCAACAAGGTCCTCGCGGCCAGGGGCGAGCCCACGGTCGACGACGCCGGCCTCGGCGTCAAGTAAGCCCGGATCCCCGACCACTCCCAGGAGGTGACGACCATGGCCACGACCACGACTCTCGCCAAGGCCGACGAGGGCACCGAGGCGGCCGCGCACGCCGCCCGGATCGCACACGTCTCGAAGTCGTTCTCCGGCCCCGCCGGACAGCAGCTCGTGCTGGACGACATCACCCTCGATGTCGCGCCCGGCGAGTTCGTCACCCTCCTGGGGGCCTCCGGCTGCGGCAAGTCCACGCTGCTGAACCTGGTGGCGGGCCTGGACAGGCCGAGCTCCGGCACCATCACCACGGACGGACGCCCGGCCCTGATGTTCCAGGAACACGCCCTGTTCCCGTGGCTGACCGCCGGCAAGAACATCGAACTCGCCCTGAAACTGCGGGGCGTGCCCAGGCCCGAGCGCCGCGACAAGGCCGAGGAACTGCTCGAGCTCGTCCGGCTGAAGGGCGCGTACGGCAAGCGGGTGCACGAACTGTCGGGCGGCATGCGCCAGCGCGTCGCCATGGCGCGCGCCCTCGCGCAGGAGAGCAGACTGCTGCTGATGGACGAGCCGTTCGCGGCACTGGACGCGATCACGCGGGACGTGCTGCACGACGAGCTGACCCGGATCTGGCGGGAGACGAGGCTGTCCGTCCTGTTCGTCACGCACAACGTGCGCGAGGCCGTGCGGCTCGCCGAGCGCGTGGTGCTGCTGTCCTCCCGCCCCGGGCGCATCGCGCGCGAGTGGACGGTGGGCATCGGGCACCCGCGCCGCATCGAGGACACCGCCGTGGCGGAACTGTCCGTCGAGATCACCGAAGAACTGCGTGGGGAGATCCGCCGCCATGGCCAGCACTGAGACGACCAGTCCCGCGAAGGACGGCGGCGACCTCGCCGGCCTGGAGGCGGGCCTCGACGCGCTGGAGACGGTGCCGCAGGGCCGCACGCCCTTCCGGCAGACCCTCGTCGAGAAGATCATGCCGCCCACCGTCGCGGTGCTGCTGGTGCTGGCGGTCTGGCAGGGACTGGTCTCCTTCGGCGTCGTCGACGACCCGACCAAGCTGCCCGCCCCCTCCGACGTGTGGGACGTCGTCCACCAGGCGTGGCTGCAGGGCGAGTTGCTCGGCTACATCTGGACCAGCGTCTCGCGCGGCCTGTCCGGCTTCCTGCTGGCGCTGCTGATCGGCACCCCGCTGGGGCTGCTGGTGGCGCGGGTGAAGTTCGTGCGGGCGGCGATCGGCCCGATCCTGTCCGGCCTCCAGTCGCTGCCGTCGGTGGCCTGGGTGCCGCCGGCCGTGATCTGGCTGGGCCTGAACAACACGATGATGTACGCCGTCATCCTGCTGGGCGCGGTGCCGTCCATCGCCAACGGTCTGGTGTCCGGCGTGGACCAGGTGTCCCCGCTGTTCCTGCGGGCGGGCCGCACGCTGGGCGCGACGGGGCTGAAGGGCACCTGGCACATCGTGCTGCCGGCCGCGCTGCCGGGCTACGTGGCCGGGCTGAAGCAGGGCTGGGCGTTCTCCTGGCGCTCCCTGATGGCCGCGGAGATCATCGCGTCCTTCCCCGACCTCGGCGTGGGCCTCGGCCAGCTGCTGGAGAACGGCCGCAACGCCAGCGACATGGCGATGGTCTTCGAGGCCATCCTGCTGATCCTGATCGTCGGCATCGCCATCGACCTGCTGATCTTCAGCCCGCTGGAGCGGTGGGTGCTGCGCAGCCGCGGCCTGCTGGTGAGGAGCTGAGACACCTCATGCGCCGTCCGCTCCGCCCCGCCCGCCACGTCCGCGCGGCCCGTGCCGCCCGTCCCGTCCTGCTGGTCGTCGCCCACGGCAGCCGCGATCCGCGGCACGCCCAGGCCGTGCACGCCCTGGTCCGCCGGGTCAGGGCGATGCGCCCGGACGTACGGGTGGAGACCGGCTTCCTGGACTTCAACGTCCCCTCCGTGCAAGGAGTGCTGGAGGGGCTGGCGGCGGAGGGGGTGCGGGACGTGGTGGCGCTGCCGCTGCTGCTGACCCGCGCCTTCCACGCCAAGGCCGACATCCCGGCCGTCCTCGCGGACGCGCCGGCCCGGCTCAGGATCCGGCAGGCGGAGGTGCTCGGCCCCTCCCCGCTGCTGCTGTCGGCGCTGGAGCGGCGCCTGTACGAGGCGGGCCTGACGCCCGCCGACAAGTCCTCGACCGGGGTCGTGCTGGCCTCGGCGGGGTCCTCCGACCCGGAGGCGATCGCGGTGATCGCAGAAATCGCGCGGGAGTGGCGGCACACCGGTTGGTGCGCCGTGCGGCCCGCGTTCGCCTCCGCATCCCTTCCCCGCACCGAGGACGCGGTGCGGGAGCTGCGCGCCGCCGGCTGCGCCCGCGTCGCCGTCGCCCCGTACGTCCTGGCCCCCGGCTTCCTGCCGGACCGCATCGCGCGGGGTGCGGCCGGGGCGGACGTCCTGGCCGACGTCCTGGGCCCGGCACCGGAGGTGGCCCGCCTGCTGCTGCGGCGGTACGACGAGGTGCGGGCACCCGAGCGGACGCTGGTGGCGGCCGGGGCCTGAGGCCGCCGCCCCACCGGGCCGGCTCAGGCCTGGGGCGCGGTCAGTTCCCTCAGCTTGACGACCGTGTTCCAGTTGCGGCTGGTGGCGATCACGCCCTTGTTGACGCGGGGCCGGGAGAGGGCCTCGGCGAGCCTGGAGCGGCCCAGGCCGTCCGGCGCGTACAGGTACAAGGCGCGGTCGCCGAGCCGGAACTCCTCGGGGAGGAAGGCGGCCCGGTCGACCGTCGCGAAGCGGTCCTCGGTGACCGGTGCGGAGAAGTAGGTGACGTGGAGCTGTCTGGCCTCGAGGTCGGCGGCGGGGAAGGGGCAGTCCTCGACGACCGACCGGAGGTAGGCGTGGTCGCGCACGATCACGTCCACCGGGAAACCGAAGTGTTCCCCGACCGCCTGCGCCAACTCGGCGGCCAGGGAGTCCTCGTCGCCGTGTCCGGAGGTGAACACGGCCTGCCCGCTCTGCAGATGGGTGCGTACGGCGTCGTGGCCGAGGCTCTCCAGGAGCGCGCGCAGCTCGGCCATCGGGACCTTCCTGGAGCCGCCCACATTGATCCCGCGCAGCAGCGCCGCATACGTCTTCGCCATGCCCACACCATAGAACGGCCGTCGCTCTCCTGGGGGCTGGTACGGCGACGGACCCTGATCACCGCCCCCGAGGGACCGGGATAGATGTAAGGGACCGTTGTCCTCCCCAGCGGTGAGGCCGGGCGTACGAGGGGATGAGCGGGGCCGGTGGCACTTCACCGGTCAGTACGAGGAGACCGCCCCGTCCGGGCCATACCGTCGATTCGGTAGGTGGCGGCAGGGGGCCGGCGCCGAGAACGAGGGGGCAGGCCCGTCATGGGGAACGGAGACACACGGGTGCGGGGCATAGCCGCGCGGGCCGGCGGCTGGAGCGCCCGGCACCGATGGGCCGCCGTCGGTATCTGGGTACTGTTCGTCGCCCTGGCGATGGGGCTCGGTTCGGCGGCCGGCCGGGTCGACGTCAAGGACAGCGAGCAGATGGGCGGCGAGACGCGCACCGCCGCCCGGATCATCGAGGACGCGGGGATCGACGAACCCGCCGGCGAGACCGTCCTGATCCAGGCGAAGGACGGCGGGCCGAAGGCCACCGACGCCGAGTTCCGCGCCGCCGTCTTTGCGGTCGTGAGGGCGGTGGAGGGCACCGGTGAGGTCACGGGCGTGGTCTCGCCGTACGACGCGGGGACGGTCTCGAAGGACGGCCGCAGCGCGCTGGTCCAGTTCGACATGCGCGGCGAGGCCGACACCGCGAGCGAGCGGGTCGAGCCGGTCCTGAAGGCCGTCGAGGAGGTCCAGAAGGAGCACACGTCGCTGCGGATCGAGGAGATCGGCGGCGCCAGCATGTCGAAGACGTACGACGACGCGTTCGGCGACGACTTCAAGAAGGCCGAGTACTCCGCGGTGCCGGTGGCCCTCGGCATCCTGCTCGTCGCGTTCGGCGCGCTGGTGGCCGCGCTGGTCCCGGTGGCGCTGGCGATCACCGCGATCATGGCGACGATGGGCCTGATGGGCCTCGTCAGCCACTTCCAGCCGATGAGCGACACCGCCAACTCCGTGATGCTGCTGGTCGGACTGGCCGTCGGCGTCGACTACTGCCTGTTCTACCTGCGCCGCGAGCGCGAGGAGCGGGCCGCGGGCCGGGACGCGCAGACGGCGCTGCGGATCGCCGCCGCCACCAGCGGCCGGGCGATCGTCGTCTCCGGTGTGACGGTGTGCGTGGCGATGGCGGGCATGCTGTTCACCGGCATCGCCGAGTTCGAGGCGATGGGCCTGGCCTCGCTGATGGTGGTCGCGGTCGCCATGGTCGGCTCGGTGACGGTGCTGCCGGCGCTGCTGTCCCTGCTGGGCGAGCGGGTGGAGAAGGGCCGCGTCCCGTTCCTGCGCCGCCGGCCGCGCACCGGGCAGGAGGGCAGCCGGTTCTGGACGGCGGTCCTGCGGCGCGTGCTCGCCAGGCCGGTGCTCGCCGCCGTGGTCGCGGCCGGCGCGCTGCTGGCCGTCGCCGCGCCCGCGCTCGGCATGAAGACGCAGAACCTCACGCTGGACCAGGAGTTCGGCGACTCGCTGCCCATCGTGCAGACGTACAACCGGCTCAACGAGGCCTTCCCCGGCGGTTCCGACCCGGCCCAGGTGGTGGTCAGGGCCGACGACATCAACGCGCCCGAGGTGCGGTCCGCGCTCGCCGAGTTCCGGGAGCGGGCGGTCGGTTCGGGTGCCTCGCGCGGCCCGGTGGACATCACGGTGCACGACGAGCGGAACGTCGCCCTGATCCACGTCCCGCTGGTCGGCGGCTCCGACCAGGACAAGGCGGGCGAGAGCCTGGACAAGCTGCGCGACGACGTACGGCCCGCCACGCTCGGCAAGGTCGACGGCGTCGAGGCGCCGATCACCGGGCAGGTGGCCGGCAACAAGGACTTCAACGACCAGCTCGTCGGTTCGGTCGTGCCGGTCTTCGCCTTCGTCGTGGTCTTCGCCTTCCTGCTGATGCTGCTGTCGTTCCGCTCCCTGACGATCGCGGCCACCTCGATCGTGCTGAACCTGCTGTCGGTGGGCGCGGCGTACGGCATCCTCGTCGCCGTCTTCCAGCACGGCTGGGGCGCCTCGCTGGTGGGCGCGGAGGGGGTCGGCGCCATCGTCACCTGGCTGCCGCTGTTCCTCTTCGTGATCCTCTTCGGCCTGTCGATGGACTACCACGTGTTCGTGGTCTCGCGGATCCGTGAGGCGCGGCTGCGCGGCCGGCCGACCAGGGACGCCATCCAGCACGGCGTGGTCACCACGGCCGGCGTCGTCACCAGTGCCGCGGTCATCATGGTCGCCGTGTTCGCCATCTTCGGCACGCTCTCCATGCAGTCGATGAAGCAGATGGGCGTGGGTCTGGCGGCGGCGGTGCTGATCGACGCGACGGTCATCCGGGGCGTGCTGCTGCCGGCCGTGATGGCGCTGCTCGGCGAACGGAACTGGTACCTGCCGAAGTGGCTGCACCGGCTGCCCGACCTCACCCACGACGAGAGTCCGCGGGCGGTCGACGCGCCGGTGCGGGACGACGAGGGCGAGCGGGTCGGGGTCTGAGCGGTCCCGGGAGAGCCAGAGGGCCCGTCGGTTCGGGGGAACCGACGGGCCCTCGTCGTGACCGGGGCGCGGTCAGGTCCTGGCCGCCGCCAGCTCGGCCTCGATGAGGTCGGCGGCGCGCCGGGTACCGCCCTCCGCTGCCATGCCTGCCTGGACCTCCTCCAGACGCCGGGCCACCTCCGGGTCGTCGACCAGGGCTAGGGCGGCGGTGCGCAGCGCCTCGGCGGTGGCCTCCTCGGCGGGCAGGTGCCGGGCGACACCGAGCGCCTGCAGCATCTCGGCGTTGCCGAACTGGTCCGCGGCCTGCGGTACGGCGATCATCGGCGTGGCGGTGGCCAGACCCTCCTGGCTGCCGCCGGCGCCCGCATGGGTGACGAACAGGTCGGCCTGCTGGAGCACCGCCAACTGCGGCACCCACGACCGCACTTCCACGTTGTCCGGTACGTCGCCCAGCTCGGTGGCGTCGACGTGCCGGCCGATCTGGAGCACCACGTGCCAGCCGGGCAGGCCGCCGAAGGCCTCGACGCACTCCCGGTAGAAGGCGGGCTGCTTGGTGAAGGCGGAGCCGAGGGAGACCAGGACGACCTTCCCGGCGCCCTCGGGTCGCCGCCATTCCCCCTCGGCGGTGCGGTCGCCCTGGCAGGCGCCGACGAAGGTGTACGTGGTCTCGTCGACCCGGTCGGCGTGGGGCTGGAGCGCTCTGGGGATCAGCACCAGGGAGCGGTCGGGGCGGCCGGCGAACGGGTCGGGATGCATCGTGATCCCGTTCTCCTCCAGCCAGGCCTGGAAACGGGCGTAGTACGCCCGCCCGCGCTCGGTTCTCCGCGGCTCCTCCCACATCGGCTCGGCGACCTCCTGCTCGTACCCCTCCCAGGCGACCATGCAGGGCGAGAGGGAGATCACGGGCACGCCCCAGCGGTGGCCGAGGACCCGGGCCGGGTAGGAGGCGATGTCGTGCAGGACGAGGTCCGGTTCGTCGCCCTCGTACGCCTCGGCGAGCTGGGGCAGTGCCTGGATCGCGTCGTCGAGGAAGGGCTCGACGTTGTCCAGCAGGGTGGTGCCCCACGCCTCCGGGTCGGCGTCGGGGCCGGGCAGGGTGCTGTTCCACAGCCTGGGTTCGGCGCCCGCCTCGGCCACCTTCTCCGCGAGGAGCGGCGGGATCGCGTACGTCACCCGGTGTCCCCGGGCGACGAGCTCGCGGATCACCTCCAGGCTGGGGTTCACGTGGCCGTGCGCGGCGATGGAGAACATGGCGATGTGCGCGGGAGAGGTCATGCCACGACCATAGGCGAGACGAGACGTCTCGTGCAACTTTTTTCCGGTGCGGTTCCGCGCCGCCGTGCCGTCGCGGAACCGCGAGGCCGCGTCGCCGCCGGCGGCGGCGGCGCGGCGACGTCAGCGCTGGTAGCGGGCGAGGACGAGGTTCCCGTCCTCCTCCAGCCGTCTGCGCAGCTCGTCCGTGCCGATCGCCCCGCTGTAGTACTCCTGGAACGCGGGGGTCGCCACCTTGTCCTTCCACTCGGGATAACCCCGGACGGACTGGGCCGGGGCCGGGCGCAGATGGGCGGCGAGCGCGGTGCCGACGGCCCAGCCGCGCTCGGGGGTGCGCAGGGCGGGGTCCTGGAGGGCCCGGGTGCCGGTGGGCAGCATCCAGTCGCCGAGGGCGAGGCGCACCATGTTGTCCGGCCTCAGGAGGAAGTCGACGAACGCGACGGCCTCCTTCTTGTGCGGGCTGTCCTCGGCGACCGACAGCGTCTGGGGGCTGACGCCCTGGGCGAGCCCCTCGGCCCCGGCCGGCGCGGGCAGCACCTGCCAGTCGAAGCCCTCGGGGGCCTGCTGCTCGATCTGCTGCCGGTAGGAGAAACCGAGCGGCACCATGGCGTACTTGCCCGCGAAGAAGCCGGGCAGGGTGTCGGAGCCGCCGCTGCCCAGGGTGGAGGCCGGGGCGCTGCGGTCGCTGCCGACCTGGTCGCGGACGGTGCGCGGCACCACCTCGTCGGCCTCTTCGAAGCGGACGGTGACCTTGCCGTCCGCGCCGCGGTGGAACAGCCGCCCGCCGGCGGACAGGGAGAGGTTGAGCGTGGCGGAGACGGGTTCCTTCAGCGGCCAGGCCACCCCGTACCTCCCGTCGCCGCTCAGCCGCTCGGTCACCTGCCGGAACTCGTCCCAGGTCCACGGGTGCCCGGGGGTGGGGACGCGGACGCCCGACTCCTTCAGCAGGGTCGCGTTGGCGATCAGGACGCGTGGTTCCTGGAGGAAGGGAACGCCGTAGACGCCGTCGCCGAAGGTGACCGTCTCCCAGCTGTGCCGCGGGATGTCCTGCTTCAGCCGCTCGGGCAGCAGGCCGGTCAGGTCGGCGAGATAGCCGCCGTGGGCGAAGTCCGCGAGGTCGTCGGAGGCGTCGTGGATGACGTCCGGTGCCTCGCCGCCCTCGAAGGAGGTGAGGAGCTGGTCGTGGACGCTGTCCCAGCTGCCCTGGACGTACTCGACGCGCACGTCCGGGTGGGCGGCGTTCCACTCCTCCACCAGTTCCCTGTTGGCCTTCACGGACTCCTCCTGCCAGGCCAGGGACTGGAAGCGCAGGACGATCCGGCCGTCGTCGGAGCCGTCGCCGCCGCCCGCGCAGCCCGCGAGCAGCAGGGCGAGGGAGACGAGCAGGGTGGTGAGGGTCCTGGTCCGCATCAGCTCTTCACCGCCCCGGCGAGCATGCCGCCCGTGATCCGCCGCTGGACGATCGCGAAGACCACCAGCGAGGGCAGGGTCGCGAGGAACGCCGCCGCGGCGAGCGGGCCGAGGTCGGCGACGCCCTCGGCGCCGATGAAGTGGGTGAGGATCACGGGCAGGGTCTGTTTCTCCGGTGTCTTCAGCAGCACCAGCGCGAAGAAGAACTCGTTCCACGCGGTGACGAACGCGAACAGCGCCGTCGCCACGATCCCCGGCGCGAGCAGCGGCGCCGTCACCGAGACGAGGGTGCGCAGCCGCCCGGCCCCGTCCACCGCCGCGGCCTCCTCCAGCTCGGCCGGCACGGCGCGGACGTACCCGGCGAGCATCCACAGGGCGAACGGCAGCGACCACACGACGTACACCATCACCAGTCCGGGCACGGAGTTGATCAGCCGCAGGTTCTTCAGGACCAGGAAGAGCGGGATGATCAGCAGGACGAAGGGGAAGGCCTGGCTGACCACGACCCATCCGGTGGCCGCCCGCGCGAGCCGGCCGCGGTGGCGGGCCATGACGTACGCCATCGGCGTCGCGATCAGCACGGCGATCACCGCGGCGCCGAGCGCCGCCACCAGCGAGTTGAGGGCGGCCTGCAGCAGGGGCTGCTCGTCGAAGGCCTGCCGGAAGTTGTCGAGGGTGGGGTCCTTCGGGATCCAGGTGGGGTGCAGGCTCCCCAGCTCGCGCGGCGGTTTGAACGCGGTGGAGATCAGCCAGAGGAACGGGAAGGCCAGGAAGACGAGGTAGGCGAGCAGCGCGGCGTACTGGCCGGCGCGGGCCCCGGTCGAGGTCCTCACGACTCGTCACCTCCCCTGAGCCGGCCGACGAGGAAGACGGCCAGCAGGACCGCGATCACGGCGACCATGACGCAGCCCATCGCCGCCGCGTAGCCGAACTGCCCGTAGCGGAAGGCCTCCTCGTAGGCGAAGAGCATGGGCAGCCGGGTCCGGCCACCGGGACCGCCGCTGGTCAGCACGTAGACCAGGGCGAAGGAGTTGAAGTTCCAGATGAGGTTGAGCGCGGTGACGGCGAGCGCGACCGGTTTCAGCGCGGGCCAGGTGACGGTGCGGAAACGGCGCCAGGCCCCGGCTCCGTCGACGGCGGCGGCCTCGTGCAGCTCGCGCGGGGTGTTCTGCAGGCCGGCGAGCAGCGCGACCGTCGTCGTCGGCATGCCGGCCCAGACGCCGACGACGATGACGGCGGGCAGCGCGGTGGCGAGGCCGCTGAGCCAGTCGCGGCCGTCGCCGAGGCCGAGGTCGCGCAGCGTCTCGTTGAGGATGCCCGCGTCCGGGTTGTAGACCAGCCGCCACATGATGCCGACGACGACCTCGGGCATCGCCCAGGGAACGATCGCCAGGGCACGGGCCAGCCAGCGCAACCGCAGGTTCTGGTTCAGCAGCAGGGCGAGGCCGAGGGCGAGCAGGAACTGCGGCACGGTCACGCCGACGGCCCACACCAGCCCGATCCGGAACGACTCCCAGAACAGGGTGTCGTGCATCAGGTCCCGGAAGTTCAGCGCGCCGATCCAGCGGGTGGGCTCGGTACGGCCCGACTGGGCGTCGGTGAACGCCAGCAGGACGCCGTGGAGCAGCGGTCCGACGCTGAGCACCAGGATGGGGATCAGCGCGGGCAGCACCAGGAACCAGGCGCCGTGACCGGGGCCGTGCCGGGGCCGCTCCCCGCCGGGCGCGCGACGCGCCGGTTCTCTCACCTCGGTCACCGATGTCACGTGGGCGGCCCCTTCGCGCGGCTCGGACGGCTCGGACGGGCCCGGTCATGGTCGTCAAGGCGCTGTGCCCCGTCAAGACACCTCGCACACGCCTCCACCTGTGGGAATGCGACACTGGCCCACGGGTGGCCGGATCCCGACGGTGGACGCGCGCGGACGACGCGGCGCGGACGGGCGCCGGGCGGTCCGGCCGTCCCCGGCGGCCGGAGCGACCCGAGCGGCCCAGGCCGGTCCGGGTGACCCGGGTGACCCGGGTGGTCCGGGCGGCGGGATCGGCGACAACGCTTCAGGACGGACACGGAGGGCGGACGATGGACGAGGCACGGGCGCGGGAGGTGCTGGCCGCGGCGGGGGTGCTGCCCGGCCCGGCGGAGGAGGCGCGGCTGCTCGCCCTCGGCGAGAACGCGGTCTTCGCCGCCGGTGACCTGGCGGTCAAGGTGGGCCGGGACGCAGGCCTCCTCGCCCGGGCGCGCCGGGAACTGGCCGTCGCGGTGTGGCTGGAGGAGGCCGGTGTACCGGCGGTGCGGGCGGCCCGGGCGGAGGCCCTGACGGTCGACGGTCATCCCGTGACCGTGTGGCACCGGCTGCCCGAGGCGGTGCGGCCCACCGAGCCCCGGGACGTGGCGGAACTGCTCCGGCTCGTCCACGCGCTGCCCTCCCCCTCCTTCGAGCTGCCGCCCCGCGAGCTGCTGGGCGGGGTGGAACGCTGGCTGCGGCTCGCGGGCGACGTGATCGACCCCGCGGACGCGGCGTATCTGCGCGAGCGCCGGGACGGCTTCGCGGCGGCGGCCGCGGCACTCACCCCTCATCTGCCGCCGGGCCCCATCCACGGCGACGCGCTGCCCCGCAACGTCCACGTCGGTCCCGACGGGCCGGTCCTGGTCGACCTGGAGACCTTCTCCGCCGACCTGCGCGAGCACGACCTGGTGGTGATGGCACTCAGCCGCGACCGGTACGGGCTGCCCGCCGAGGCGTACGACGCCTTCGCCGCCACCTACGGCTGGGACGTGCGCGACTGGGACGGCTGCGCGGTGCTGCGCGGGGCGCGGGAGACGGCGAGCTGCGCCTGGGTGGCCCAGCACGCCCCGGGCAACCCGAAGGCCCTGGCCGAGTTCGAACGCCGGGTGGCGTCACTGCGCGACGGGGACCCGACCGTGCGCTGGCACCCCTTCTGATCCGGGCCCCCGCCCCCGACGCGACGGGTGGGACAGGGCACGGCGGACCAGGACGGGACGGTCAGACCCGCTCGCCGGCCGGCACACGCACCGGCCAGGTCCCGTCGACGAC
This sequence comes from Streptomyces sp. NPDC006384, assembly GCF_042870695.1. Lineage (NCBI taxonomy): Bacteria > Bacillati > Actinomycetota > Actinomycetes > Kitasatosporales > Streptomycetaceae > Streptomyces > Streptomyces sp. NPDC006384. The sequence continues at coordinate 131,440 of NZ_JBIAHR010000007.1, read as the reverse complement.
CGCCGTGGCGTCGCCCTTGCGGCGCAGGAAGCTCTGGAAGTCCGCCGCCCACTCGGCGTACCACGCGATCTGGCGGCGGTGCAGCTCCGCCGGCGCGAGGGACGCGACCGTGGGGTGGCGGCCGGCTATCGCCGAGGCCAGCCGGGCCGCGGCGAGGGCGTCGGCCGCGGCGTCGTGGGCGTCGTCGAGCGGGACGCCGTACTCCCGGCAGACCGCCTCCAGATTGCGCTTGCCGCGCCGGTAGCGGTCCACGGAGCGGTCGATGGTGTACGGGTCTATGACGGGCCCCGGGTCCAGGCCGTCCAGGCGCTCGCGCAGGGACGGCAGCCCGTGGCGCCGCAGTTCGGCGCTGAGCAGGGTGAGGTCGAAGGCCGCGTTGTAGGCGACGACCGGGACACCCGCCCTCCAGTGGTCCGCGAGGACGCGGGCGATGGCGTCGGCGACCCGGTCGGCGGGGCGGCCCTCGGCGGACGCGCGCTCGTTGCTGATGCCGTGCACCGCGACCGCGTCCGCCGGGATCTCCACGCCGGGGTCGGCCAGCCACTCCCGGCGGCCCAGCGGCTCCCCGTCCCTGACCTCGATCACAGCGCCCGTGACGATGCGCGCGTCGAGCGGGTCGGTGCCCGTCGTCTCCAGGTCGAAGCCGATCAGCAGCTCCCGGTGCCAGCCCATGGGCGGTCCCCCTCCTCGGTGGTGCGTTCCCCCAGTGGTTCCCACCTTCGCACGGGCCACTGACAACCGGAGGGTCGCCTTCCGCTCGTACCGGGCCCCGGCACCGCGCGGGCGCTCAGGAGACCGGTCGTGAATCCGCCCACATCAGCTCGAACTCCTCACGGTAGGTGGGGAAAAGACCGCCTTCTTCCACCTGGTCCGACTTCACCACTTTCCCGCCGTTGCGCCCGTTGCGCAGGACGAGCACCGGCGCCTCCATCCCCCGTGTCCGGCGCAGGTAGGACTGCACGACCGCGATGCCGTCGGCGCCGTCCCCGTCCACCAAGTAGGCCGTGAAGCGGGGGGTGTCGTCGAAGACCTGGATCTCGAAGGCGCCCGGGTCCCGCAGCCGGGAGCGCACCCGGCGCATGTGCAGGATGTTCGTCTCGACGGCGCGGCTCAGCTCGCCCCGCTTGATGCCCAGTTCCTTCTCGCGGCGCTTGATGGCGCCGGAGGCCGGGTTCAGGAACAGCAGCCGCACCCGTCCGCCGGACTCGGCCAGCCGCAGCAGGCGGCGGCCGGAGAAGTTCTGCACGAGCAGGTTGAGGCCGATGCCGACGGCGTCCACGCGGCGCGCGCTGCCGAAGATGTCCTCCGCGGGGAACTGGCGCAGCAGCCGGACCCGGTCCGGGTGCACGGCGACCACGTCGGCGTACCGGTCGCCGACCAGGTCCTCCACCGCGTCGACCGGCAGCCGGCGCGTGGACGGCAGGTCGCTGCCCGTGCCGAGGACCTCCAGCAGCCGCGCCGAGGCCCGCTCGGCCTGGTTCAGAACGGCCTCGGACAGCGCCCGGTTGCGGGAGACGACGTTGCGGGTGACCTCCAGCTCGTCCAGGGCGAGTTCCACGTCGCGGCGTTCGTCGACGTAGGGCTCGAAGCAGGGCCAGTGCTGGACCATCAGCTCGCGCAGCTGCGGCAGTGTGAGGAAGCTGAGGACGTTGTCGTCCGCGGGGTCGAGGAGGTAGCCCTTGCGGCGGCTGACCTCGCGGACGGCGACGGCGCGCTGCACCCACTCCTGCCCGGCGGGCCCGGCCGCGGCGACCACCCAGTCGTCGCCGTGGACGGGCTCGTAGACCGGCCGCAGCACGGCGGCGACGACGGCGCGCAGCCGCTGTTCGACGAGGTTCAGCCAGATGTAGGCCCGGCCGGCCCGCTGCGCACGCGTGCGCACCTCGTGCCAGGCGTCGGCGTCCCAGTCCAGTTCCGGACCGATCGCGCCCGCGTTCATGGGCCGCGCCAGCGACACCGCACCGGGCGGGACGTCCGTGGAGGTTCCCTCGTGACCCTCGTCACCAGGGGGCAGCTCCAGCCCTCCCGAGCCCACCCGCGCACCGCCTTCCAGCTCCCCCGGAGCACCACCGGGGAGACCCCGTCCCAACGATCAAGGAAGGGTACTCCGCGAGGGGTGTGCGGTGCAGCCCGATGGGCAGGCTGGTTTCGTCAACGGCCCTTGGCCGCGGGGACGTTCCGGGCCTCCCTCCCCCGGGGAGTGAGCGGTTTCATAGCGATGACGTGGTACGGCGCGGCACCGGCGGCCCGGACTCCGCCGGGAACGGATCGGCGTGAGGCGGGTAAGAGGCACGTGAGTGCTATGTGGTCGCCTCACTTTCGGGGAGACTCGGAGCCAAGGCGCCCGCACCGGCGCCGCACACCTGAAAGAGTCGTGCCCATGCAGGTCTGGCCTGGAGAGGCGTATCCGCTCGGCGCCACGTACGACGGCGCCGGTACCAACTTCGCGGTCTTCACGGAGGCCGCGGACCGAGTAGAGCTGTGTCTGCTGCACGACGACGGCTCGGAGACGGCGGTGGAACTGCGGGAGAGCGACGCGTTCGTACGGCACGCCTATGTGCCGGGCGTGATGCCGGGGCAGCGGTACGGCTACCGCGTGCACGGCCCCTACGCGCCGGAGCGCGGGCTGCGCTGCAACTCCGCGAAGCTGCTCCTCGACCCGTACGCGCGCGCGATCAGCGGCTCGGTCCAGTGGGGCGAGGAGGTGTACGGCTACCACTTCGACGACCCGGAACGGCGCAACGACCTGGACTCGGCGCCGCACATGATGTCGTCGGTCGTGGTCAACCCGTACTTCGACTGGGGCGACGACCGGCGCCCCCGGACGGAGTACCACCACACGGTGATCTACGAGGCCCACGTCAAGGGCCTCACCATGCGTCACCCGGGGCTCCCCGAGGAGCTGCGCGGCACCTACGCGGGCCTCGCGCACCCGGCGATCGTCGAACACCTGACGGAACTGGGGGTGACGGCGCTGGAGCTGATGCCCGTGCACCAGTTCGTCAACGACCACCGCCTGGTCGACATGGGGCTGAACAACTACTGGGGCTACAACACGATCGGCTTCTTCGCCCCGCACAACGCGTACGCCTCCTGGGGCGACCGCGGCCAGCAGGTGCTGGAGTTCAAGTCGGCGGTGAAGGCGCTGCACGAGGCGGGCATCGAGGTCATCCTCGACGTGGTCTACAACCACACCGCCGAGGGCAACCACCTGGGTCCGACGCTGTCCTTCAAGGGCCTCGACAACCCGTCGTACTACCGGCTGACCGACGACCCCCGGTACTACATGGACACCACGGGCACGGGGAACTCGCTGCTCATGCGGTCCCCGCACGTCCTTCAGATGATCATGGACTCGCTGCGGTACTGGGTCACCGAGATGCACGTCGACGGGTTCCGCTTCGACCTCGCGGCCACCCTGGCGCGCCAGTTCCACGAGGTGGACCGGCTGTCGTCCTTCTTCGACCTGGTGCAGCAGGACCCGGTGGTCTCGCAGGTGAAGCTGATCGCCGAGCCGTGGGACGTGGGCGAGGGCGGCTACCAGGTGGGCAACTTCCCGCCGCTGTGGACCGAGTGGAACGGCAAGTACCGGGACACGGTGCGCGACCTGTGGCGCGGCGAGCCGCGCACCCTGGCGGAGTTCGCGTCCCGGCTGACCGGCTCGTCCGACCTCTACCAGGACGACGGCCGCCGCCCGCTGGCCTCCATCAACTTCGTCACCTGCCACGACGGCTTCACCCTGCACGACCTGGTCTCCTACAACGGCAAGCACAACGAGGCCAACGGCGAGGACAACCGGGACGGCGAGAGCCACAACCGGTCCTGGAACTGCGGCGCCGAGGGCGACACCGACGACCCGGCGGTGCTGGAGCTGCGGGCGCGGCAGATGCGGAACTTCATCGCCACGCTGCTGCTCTCCCAGGGCGTGCCGATGATCAGCCACGGCGACGAGTTCGCCCGCACCCAGCGGGGCAACAACAACGCCTACTGCCAGGACAACGAGCTGGCCTGGCTGTCCTGGCCCGAGGACGAGGACGCCGACACCACGCTGCTGGAGTTCACCCGCGCGATGGTGTGGCTGCGCAGGAACCACCCGGTCTTCCGCAGACGCCGCTTCTTCCACGGCCGTCCCGTGGAGGGCACCCACGACGAGCTGTCGGACATCGCCTGGTTCACCCCGGAGGGCGCGGAGATGACCCAGCGGGACTGGAACTCGGCGCGCGCCTCGGCGCTGACGGTGTTCCTCAACGGCAACGCGATCTCCGAGCCGGGCCCGCGCGGCGAGCGCATCACCGACGACTCCTTCCTGCTGATGTTCAACGCCTCGCCGAGGACGCTGGACTTCGTGGTGCCGGTCGACCACGGACGGCAGTGGGAGGTGGTGGTCGACACCGCCCTCCCCGGGGGCGCACCTCCCCCGTCCGGGACGAAGGTGCAGGCGGGCGACCGGCTGACGCTGGTCGACCGCAGCCTGACGGTGCTGCAGCGGCCCGTGTAGCGGCGGTACGGGAAGGCGCGGGCGCGCGCATCCGGCACGCGCCCGCCGTTCACCCGTCCGGGGGACCCCCCCGTCCGGCCCGGGTCCCGATGTCAGGAAAGGCGGCGGGGCGGGTACGTAGGTTTCCATGACACCTGAGCGACCCGACCCGGTGCCCGCGTCCCCCTCCGCTCCTCTCGCCACGTACCGGCTGCAGCTGCAGCCGGCGTTCCCCTTCCGCGCCGCGGCGGCGGCCGTGCCCTACCTGGCCTCGCTCGGTGTGAGCCATCTGCACCTGTCCCCCGTCCTGGAGGCGGTCCCGGGCTCGCTCCACGGCTACGACGTCACCGACCCCACCCGGGTGCGCGCGGAACTGGGCGGCGAGGAGGGACTGCGCGACCTGTCCCGTACCGCCCGGGAGCACGGGCTCGGTCTGGTGGCCGACATCGTGCCCAATCACATGGCGATGTCCCCCCGCCACAACCACGCCCTGTGGGAGGTGCTGCGGGAGGGACCGAAGTCGCCGTACGCGCGGTGGTTCGACATCGACTGGGAGGCGCAGGGCGGGCAGGTGCTGCTGCCGGTGCTCGGCGCCCCCGTCGGCGAGGTGCTGGACGACCTCCGCGTCGACGGCGAGGTGCTGCGCTACCACGACCACGCCTTCCCCCTGCGGGAGGGCACCGGGGACCTGCCGCTGCCGCAGCTGCTGGACGCCCAGTGGTACCGGCCGGTGTGGTGGCGGCTGGCCCGCACCGAGCTGAACTACCGGCGCTTCTTCAGCATCTCCGAGCTGATCGGGGTGCGGGTGGAGGACCCGGAGGTGTTCGAGGCCACGCACGCCACGGTCCTGCGGCTGCTGCGCGAGGGCGTGCTCGACGGGCTGCGCGTCGACCACCCCGACGGACTCGCCGACCCCGGCACCTATCTGCGGCGGCTGGACGGGGCGAGCGGCGGGCGGTGGACGGTCGTGGAGAAGATCCTCGCCGACGGGGAGCGGCTGCCGGACGTCTGGCCCGTCGCCGGCACGACCGGCTACGACGCCCTGCGGCACATCGACGGACTGTTCACCGACCCCGCGGGCCACGAACAACTCGTCGGCCGGTACCGCGTGTTCGCCGCCCCGCCGCCGGACCGGGGCGGCGACTGGGAGGCGACGGTGCGGCGGGCGGCGTACGAGGTGCTCACGCACGAGCTGGCCGCCGAGACGGACCGGCTGACCCGGGTGGCGCACCGCCTGTGCGTCGCCTCCCCCGACGCCGCGCTGCGCGACCGGGCCCCGTGGGCGCTGCGCACGGCCCTGCGGGAGCTGCTGGTGCGGCTGGAGGTGTACCGGCCGTACACCTCGGCGGACGTGGCGTCGGTCGTCACCGAGGAGGCGGCCGCCGAGGCGCGGCGCGCCTTCACGGTGCCGGAGGAGGCCGGTGCGGTGGACGTCGTACGGGATCTGCTGCTGGGGCGGTACGGGGAGGGGCCGGACCACGTGGAGCTGCGGACGCGGTTCGCCCAGACGGCGTCGGCGCTGCGCGCCAAGTCGGTCGAGGACAAGGCGTTCTACCGCTACGTGCCGCTGCTGTCGGCGACCGAGGTGGGCGGTGACCCGGGAAGGCCCGCGCTGTCGCCCGGGGAGTTCCACGCCCACTGCGCGCGCGTGCAGCGCGACCGGCCCGTGACCGGCACCGTCGTGTCGACCCACGACACCAAGCGCAGCGCCGACGTGCGGGCCGCCCTGGCGGTGCTCACCGAGTGCCCGGACCGCTGGGCGGACCTGGTCACGGAGGTGTCCGGCGACTGCGGGAAGGCGCCCGACGGGCAGCTGGCGTGGGCGGCCTGGCAGACGGTGTTCGGCCTCGGACCGGCGGACGGCGGACGCGTGCGGGAGGCGATGCTGAAGCACGTGCGCGAGGCGGGGACGCACACCGGCTGGACCGAGCAGGACCCGTCGTACGAGGAGGCGGTGGACCGGTTCGTGACGGCGGGGCCCTGCGGGGCGCCGGGCGAGCGGGTGGCCGCCTTCCGGGCCGGTCTGGAGCCGCACATCCGGGCGAACGTCCTGGGCACGGCCCTGGTCCATCTGACGATGCCGGGCGTGCCGGACCTCTACCAGGGCACGGAGGGCGAGTACCGGGCGCTGGTGGACCCGGACAACCGGCGCCCCGCCGCCTTCCCGCCCGCGGCCGCCGGCGACAAGGACGCGGTGACCCGGGCGGCGCTGGCCGTACGTGGGCGCCGCCCCGCCGCCTTCGGCCGCACGGCGACGTACGAGGCGCTGCCCGCCGAGGGGCCCGCCGCGGCGCACTGCGTGGCGTTCGTCCGTTCCGGCGAGGTCGTCACGGCCGTGACCCGGCTGTCGCTGCGGCTGTCCGAGTCGGGCGGCTGGCGCGACACGGTCCTCCCCCTGCCCCCGGGCCGCTGGACCGACGCGCTCGCCCCCGGCCGCGAGTTCCAGGGCCACGTCCGCGTGGCGGAACTCTTCACGAACCTGCCGGTGGCGCTGCTGGAGCGGGTGGCGACGGAGGGGGACGGCGGCTGACGGAGGGCCGCGCCGCGCACCCTCCCGGGCGCCGGCGCGCCGAGAAGTCCCCTCGTCCCCCGAGGGGCGAGGGGGGACGGGTCAGTCCTGGTGCATCGGTACGGCGGCGGGTTCGGTGTCCCGGTCCGGCTCGGTGGGGCGGGAGGACGCGGCCGGGTTCCGTCCCGCCAGTTCCAGGGCGGCCAGTACGACCCGGGTCTGGTACTCGACCTGGCGTTCGACCGGTATCCAGCGGGCGCCGCAGCCGTCGCGGTAGTCGGCGCACCACTCGTCGACGAGGTGGTCCAGCTCGGGCAGCACCCCTGCCGGATCGTTTCCGCCGCGGGTCACCAGCTGGTGCAGCAGCCCCGCGGTGCGCAGGGCGAGACGCCGGCCGGCGATGCGCACGGCGACGAGGTGGGCGGTGCTCATCGGCGGCAGGGGGCGGCCGGTCCCGTCGTCGGTGTCGGGGTCCCAGGCGTCGGCGAGGGCGGGGCAGACCAGCAGGTAGTCGTCGACCGGCGCGAGCAGGCGGGCCGCGTCCGGGCCCGTGGCGTGGGGGCGGAGCCGGGCGAGGACGCGGTGCAGGCGGCGGGTGTCGTCGCGCAGGGTGCGGCTGGCGGAGCGCAGGGCGGCGTCCCGGTCGGCCGGGGGCGAGTCGTCCGCCACGGCGGCCACGCCCCACATGGGTGCCTCGACGACCGCGGTGACGGTGCCGTACCGCCGCGGGTGGCACCAGGTCGAGTCGACGGCGGCCTCGGTGATGGCGCGGGTCAGGTCACCGGGGCGGGGCGGCGGTATCCGGTAGAGGGCGGGGCCGAGGGCGGGCCAGTACAGGGCGTCGTAGGCACCGAGTTCGCGGGGGATGCCGAGGCGGGCCGCGGCGCGGGCCATGTGCTGGGCGAGGCCGGGCAGGTCGTGGGTGAGTTCGGCGAAGCCGCCGCCGACGTCGACGCCGTGCAGGGAGCAGTGCAGGAAGGGGCGCAGCTCGTCCTGGAGGCCGAGCAGGGCGCGGGTCTCCGGCAGCGTGGCGCGGTCGGGGCCGTCGGGCAGCCACTCGGGCTGTTCCAGGAAGCCGGGGCGGAAGAAGTTCCGGGCGTAGCGGCCGAGGGTGTACGGGCCGGACAGCCAGCCCTCGTTGCGGCGCAGGCCGTCGGGGTCGGCGCACAGCAGCAGGTTCCAGGTGGCGTCGGTGCCCTCGGTGAGCCGGGGGTCGGCCAGGGCCCGCTCGGCCAGCCGCAGGACGGTGGCGCCGCCCACGGGCTCGTTGGCGTGCGGTCCGGCGACGACCAGGGCCTGCCGGGAGCCGTGGCCGACGGAGAGCAGCAGCAGGGGGGTGCCCGCGCGGGAGGCGCCGACGCGGCGCAGCCGGGCGTCGCGGGGGTGGCGGGCGACGAGCGCGGCGGCCCGGACGGCCAGTTCGTCCACGGTCGGATAGCGCAGGAGGGGCGGCAGGACACACCTCCTCGGTGGGGCCCGTCGGTTCACCTGTCGTGAGCGGTGTACGCACAGTCAGTCACGACTTCAGGGGTACGTCAACACCGGGAAGGGCAAAGGCGTTTGCCCCGCTTCGAGGCGGGCGACACGACGTGATGCCCAGGCCAGGGCTGTGCGGCGGGGTCGTGGGCGGGTCAGCCGGCGGAGAGGCGGAACGTCATCTGCCCGAAGCCGATCTGGTCGCCCTCGCGGACGACGGCCGCGCCGATGACCCGCCGTCCGTTGACCGTGGTGCCGTTGGTCGAGCCGAGGTCGCGCAGCACCCACATGCCGCCCTGGCGGCTGAGTTCGGCGTGCACCCGGGACACCGTCTCGTGGGTCAGCCGCAGCCCGTTCACCGGGTCGCGCCCTATGCGCAGCGGGTGGCCGGTGCCGGGATGCGGCAGCAGCAGTTTGGGCAGCCGCTCGGCCTGCCAGGCCCTGCGCAGCCGGACACCGAAGCCGGACACCGCCTCGACGGTGCCGAACACCAGGCGCGAGACCCGGCCCTCCGTCGGCAGGTCGGCGGTGAGCGCGGCGAGTTCGTGGGAGTGGTGGGCGGCCAGCGCCAGTTCCATGCGGCGGAGGAAGGTGTCGTGCGACAGCCGGCCCAGGGCGACGCCGTCCCGGAGCGCCTTCAGCGCCTTGTCGCGCTCCGCGTCGGACAGCCGCGCGGGGTGTACGGGGAACTCGAAGGACGACGTCACGCTCGTGATTGTCGGTCAGCGGCGCCGGAGTGTCCAGAAATCCGCGAAACGGCCGCCCCGCACCCGCGTGTTGTCACGACACCCGCCGCGAACAGCGGCGTTCCCCGGCGGATCGATCACTTTTGCAGGACGATGGACGGACTACGTCACGGTGAGCAGACGAAGGGGAACCGTCCGTGCAGTTCGAGGTGTGGGCACCGCAGGCCGGCCGCGTGACACTGGAGTGCGACGGCGTCACGCACGCGATGGAGCGCGATCCGGAGCGGCCGGGGTGGTGGTGCGGTGCGGCCGAGGCCCGGGAGGGCTCGCGCTACGGTTTCGCGGTGGACGACGGGCCGGTGCGGCCGGACCCCCGCTCGCGGCGGCAGCCGGACGGCCCGGACGGGCTGAGCGCGGTCGTCGACCACGGGAGGTACGCGTGGCGCGTCGAGTGGGCCGGGCGGCCGCTGCCCGGCGCGGTGCTGTACGAGCTGCACGTGGGCACGTACACGCCCGAGGGCACGCTCGACGCCGCCGCCGCGCGCCTGGAGCACCTGGCGGAACTGGGCGTCACCCACGTCGAGTTGATGCCGCTGTGCCCCTTCCCGGGCCGGCACGGCTGGGGGTACGAGGGCGTGTCGCTGTGGGCGGTGCACGAGCCGTACGGCGGGCCGGAGGCGCTGAAGCGGTTCGTCGACCGGGCCCATGAACTCGGCCTGGGCGTCGTGCTGGACGTGGTGCACAACCACCTGGGCCCGTCCGGCAACTACCTGCCCGTCTTCGGCCCGTACTTCACCGACACCCACCACACGCCCTGGGGCGCCGCGGTCAACCTGGACGCGCCCGGCTCCGACGAGGTGCGGGCGTACCTGGTGGACAGCGCGCTGGCGTGGCTGCGCGACTACCGGATCGACGGTCTGCGCCTGGACGCGGTGCACGCCCTGGTGGACACGCGCGCCTGCCACTTCCTGGAACAGCTGTCGGCGGCCGTGGACCACCTGGCCGCCGAGCTGGACCGGCCGCTGTTCCTGATCGCCGAGTCCGATCTGAACGACCCGCGGATCATCACCCCGCGCGAGGAGGGCGGCCTGGGCGTGCACGCACAGTGGAACGACGACTTCCACCACGCCCTGCACACCGCGCTGACCGGGGAGTCGCAGGGCTACTACGCCGACTTCGCGCGCGACCCGCTGGCGGCACTGGCCAAGACCCTCACGCGGGGGTACTTCCACGACGGCACCTGGTCCAGTTTCCGGGGCCGCGGGCACGGCCGGCCCCTGGACCGGCAGCGCACGGCCGCGCACCGGCTGACCGGCTACAGCCAGACCCACGACCAGGTCGGCAACCGCGCCCTGGGAGACCGGCTGTGCTCCCTGGTCTCCCCCGGCCTGGCGGCGTGCGCGGCCACGCTGACGCTGACGGCTCCGTTCACGCCGATGCTGTTCATGGGCGAGGAGTGGGCGGCGGGCACGCCGTGGCAGTTCTTCACCGACCACACCGACCCGGACCTCGCCGAGGCCGTACGGCGTGGCAGGCGGCGGGAGTTCGCGGCGCACGGCTGGAAGGAGGAGGACGTCCCCGACCCGCAGGACCCGGCGACGCGGGACCGTTCCTGCCTCGACTGGTCGGAGCCGGAGCGTGAGCCGCACGCGCGCGTGCTGGCCTGGTACCGCCGGCTGATCGCCCTGCGGCACGAGCAGCCGGACCTGACCGACCCCGACCTGGCCGACATCAGGGTGGCGTACGACGGGGAGGCGCGGTGGCTCGCCTTCCGGCGCGGGGACATCCGGGTGGCCGTCAACCTGGGTCCCGGGCCGGTGGCGATCCCGCTGGGTTCCCGGCCCGCGCGGGTGCTCGCGGCCTGGGAGCCCGTCCAGGGGCCTGGCGAGGACGGGGTGCTGCGGGTGCCGGGCGAGTCGAGCGTGGTGCTCCTGCAGGAATGAACGGCGGCCGCGGGGCGGGGAAGCCGGGGCTCACCGCACGACGACCATCTCCCGGGTCGTGTCGTTGAGTCGCCGGCCGCCGTCCTCGGTGACGGTGACGATGTCCTCGATGCGCACGCCGAACCGGCCGGGCAGATAGACGCCGGGCTCGACGGAGAAGCACATGCCGGGCACGAGCGGCTGTTCCTCGCCCTCGATCATGTAGGGCGGTTCGTGCGTGGTGACGCCGATGCCGTGTCCGGTGCGGTGGATGAAGTACTCCCCGTACCCGGCGTCGGTGATGACCGCGCGGGCGGCCCGGTCGACGTCCTGGCAGGCGGCGCCGGGCCGCACCGCCCGGAAACCGGCCTCCTGCGCCTCGCGGACCAGGTCGTGCACCCGGCGCTCCTCGTCGGTGGGCTCGCCGACGTGGACCGTGCGGGAGGTGTCGGAGCCGTAGCCGTCCTTCAGCCCGCCGAAGTCGAGGACGATCATGTCGCCGTCCTCGATGACGCGGTCGCCGGCCTCGTGGTGCGGGTTGGCACCGTTCGGCCCGGAGGCCACGATCGTGAAGTCGACCTGGGAGTGGCCGAAACGCCGCAGCAGGCCGGCGAGGTCCGCGGCGACCTCGGACTCGCGGCGCCCGCCGAAGGTGACGTTGCGGATCTCCTCGAACGCCGCGTCCGCCGCCGCGCCGGCCGCCGCGAGCAGCTCCAGCTCCGCCGCGTCCTTCACGGCGCGCAGCATCGGCAGCGCCTCGGTGAGGGAGGCGTACGAGGTGCCGGGCAGCGCCCGCTGGAGGGCGAGCAGGTGCATCGCCCAGGTGTTGTCGCTGACGCCGAAGCGGCCGGAGCCGTCGAGGAGTGCGGCGGTGACGGCGTAGGGGTCCTTGGCGTCGGTCCAGTCGCGCAGGGTCAGGGCGGGCGCGCCGGCGGCCTTCTCGGCGTCGGGGGCCTCGAGCGTCGGCACGACGAGGACGGGGGCCCGGCCCGCGGCGAGGACGAGCAGGGTGAGGCGTTCGGTGTCCGCGGTGGGCGCGTAGCCGGTGAGCCACACGAGGTCGGGGCCGGGCGCGACCAGCAGCCCGGCCAGTCCGGCCTCGGCGGCGGTACGCGCGGCGCGCTCCATACGGGCCCGGTAGTCGTCGGCGGTGAAGGGAGCGGCGGGGGTGCTGCCGGTCATCCGGTCCTCCTGGGCGGGCGAAGGGGGCACGGGCAGCGTCCTGCCCGCGGCGGGGAGGCGACGCGGGCCGGGCCGCGGGCCGCTCGGGCCCGCTCCGGCGGGCACCGCCCCACCGGCACCGATCCTAGGACCGCCCCACGGCGACCGCCCACCGCTCGCCTCGCCTCCCTGCCGGGGTCACCTCCCTGCCGGGACACCCCTCGCGTCACCTCCGGCCGGGATCACCACCGCCCGCTGCGGCCGCCGGTCGCGGCGGTTCCCGCTCCCGGGGCGTGCGGCGGGCCCGGCCGGTGGCGGCGTGCGGGTCAGGCGGGTGCCGGCAGAGCGGCGTTCCTCGGGAAGGGCACGGCCGGGCTCCGGCCGGGGAGGAAACCGTGGGTGCGGCCGGCCAGGTACTCGGCCTTGTAGCGCGGGACGTTCCGGTGCCAGTTGAGGATGCCGGCCATCCAGTTCTGCAGGTCGGTCACATAACCCTGCATGATCTCGCGGCCCTCGCCGGACAGCCGGAAGTCGTCGTAGACGATGGGCAGTTCGTGGGCGACGACGTGCTCGAACTGGCGCATGCGCTGGTTCATCAGGTCCTGGACGACACCGAGGGCGGAGGGGTAGTCGACGCCGAAGAAGTTCTGCACGACGAGGATCGCGTTGTGGATCTCCCCCTCGTACTCGATCTCCTTCTGGTACGAGAAGACGTCGTTGAGCAGGCACGCGTAGTCGATCGCCGCGTTCTCCAGGGAACGGACGGGACCGCTGCGGTAGATCTCCGGGGGCACCGCGGGGCCGTGACCGGCGCGGCACAGGCTCAGGGTCAGGTCGGAGCCGAACGTGGCGCGCCGCATCTCCAGGTAGTCCACCGGGTCGGGGACGCGGTTCTGGATCTGGTTGGAGAGCTCCCACACCCATGCCTCGGTCATCGTGTCGACGGCCGACTTCATCGGGCGCCGCTGCTCGGGTGTCATGCCGGCCGTGGTGCGGGCCCACAGGTCGGCCAGGGCGCGTTCCATGGCGTTGGCCGGTGGCGGGACGGGTTCGTCGTCGAGCGGCATGCAGGCCGAGAGGCGGGCCGTGGTCAGCCGGGCGGCGGCCAGATCGCGCCGGTGTCCGTAGACGAGCGGGTAGTAGTCGTCGCCGTAGGTGCCGAAGGCCAGCCAGTCGGAGGCGAGGTCCAGCTGCTCCTGGGTGGCGTCCGGGTCGAGGCCGGCGGCGCACAGGGGCAGGTCGCAGCTCTCGAGCTTGTCCTCGTCCCAGACGCCCTCGCCGAGGAAGCCGATCTCCCGCGCCCACTCGGACAGGTGCCGCCGGGCGCCGTCCAGGGCGGGGCTCAGCTCCAGCGGGAACGGCATGCGGATGTCCGGGATGATCGAGGGGCCGACCTTCCGGAAGGGCACGTACGTGTAGGGGCGGGCCCGCTCGGCGGCGGCCGCGGCGAGCAGCGCGCCGACGTCCGCGGCGGAGGTGCCGGGCCCGGTCGGCGCCTGCCAGGGGGCTGTGTGCCGGGCTCTCTTGTTCATGTAGCGGCTGGAGCGCATGTGCCATTCGTGGCCGCCGGACTGCCAGTCCTGCAGGCCCTTCGCGTAAGCCCCGACGGCCGCGACCTCGGACGGGGTGAGTCCCTTCTCCAGGGCCACCGCGGGCACCTCGGTGAACGCGGTGTGCTCGAACTGGTGGAGCCGGGAGGTGAGGACGTCGTTGACCATGTCGGCGGCCTGCTGGGTGGTGCAGCCGAAGAAGGTCTCCAGGACCAGCACCCCGTTGCTCAGCTCGCCCTCGTCCTCGACCTCCCGCTGGTAGGAGAACAGGTCGTTGCGCAGGTGCACGGCGTCGGAGAACGTCTCCATCAGGACCCTGAGCGGCCTGGTGCCGGCGACGGCGGCGGGCACCTCGGCGGTCGCGTACTCCACGAGCCCGGCCGACCAGGGGGCGCCGCCGACCTTGCGGCGCATCTCGATGTACTCGACGGGGTTGGCGATCCGCCCCTCGTTGATGTTGGACAGCTCCCACAGGGACTCGTTGAGCAGGTGCTCGGTGGCGACGGCGAAGCGGCGGCGCCAGCCGGCCGACATGGCCGGCACCGTGCGCGCCCACAGGTCGGCGAGGCCGGCCTCGACCGGGTTCTCCGGTTCCGGCATGCCGGCGGCGAGGTCGAGCGGCATGAACAGGGGCAGCCGGTCCAGGTGGGCCTTGCCGCCGTCCCGGTCCTGGCTGCGTTTGAACTTCTCCAGGAAGTGGTCGTCGAAGAAGAAGACCCACACGTACCAGTCGGTGATGAGGGAGAGCGCCGGTCCGTCGCAGTCGGGGTGGGTGTAGGCGCAGAGCAGGCCGTAGTCGTGCGCGTCGAGGTCGGCCTGCTCCCAGACCCCGGAGCCCTCCAGCATGCCCATCTCCCGCGCCCACACCGACGAGTGGGCGCGGGCCTCGTCGAGATGCGGGTTGAGCCGCGCGGGGTGCGGCATGTAGAAGTGCGGCAGTTCGAAGGGCTGTTGCGTCATGGCCGGGCACTACCCATGGGCCTTTCGGGGCATCCACGGGGCGGTGCACGACCACACCATCGCGTGAAACGGAGCGGAATCCGGGAACTTTCGCCGGTCCGGTGTCCCCTGGACGCGCTTCCGCAGGACGGCGGCGGGACAGCGGCGGGACGGGGCCGGTCAGGCCGCGCCGGCTTCCTTCTCCAGACGCGCGGCGAGACCGAGGTAGCGGGCGCGCCGGGTCACCGGCACGGTGCCCCGGATCAGTACGTGCCACATCTCGGCCATCCGGCGGGGCTGCCGGGAGGGGGGATCGAGGGTGCGGCCCACGACGCGGGCGCCGACGAACGAGCAGACGATGGTGTGGGCGACGGACTCGGCGTCGGCCTCCGGACGGAGGTCGGCCTGCCGGACGGCTTCGAGGAGCCGGGTGGTGGCGATGTCCATCCATTCCGTGAACGGGTGCGGCAGCGGGGGGCGCACGGGCACTCCCGCGGTGGCGAGCCGCAGCCCGGCCCGCAGCAGCGGCCCCTCGGCGGAGAGCCGGGCCATGACGAACGTCAGACGCATCAGAGCCTCCAGGGCGGTGTGGCCCCGGCCGTCCAGCTCCGTCGCCAGCCGGCGCCAGGTGCGGGACTGGATCTCCATGATGGCGTGGGCCAGGTCGTCCTTGGCCGCGAAGTGGAAGTAGAGAGCGCCCTTGGTCACGCCGGCGTGCGCCACGATCTCGCTCAGGGTGGTCGACTCGTAGCCGTGACGGTCGAACAGGTCGGCTGCGGCCCCGAGGATGGTCGCGCGGGTCCGCTCGGCGCGTAACTGCCTCGCCATCGGCTGAACACTCCTGGGACGGAACTCAACAGGCCATGCCGTCTTCCTCGACCCTCTGTACACGATAACTCACGGCCGGCGCCCGCCCTCCGGCCCGCGAAGGGCAGGCGGGCAGGTGAGCGGGCCGACGGGTCTGCAGAGTTGTGGACCGACGGCGTGTGCCGCGCGGGACGGGCGCCGCGGACGTCAGGCGAGTCCCGCGGACTTCAGCCAGGCCTTCGCCACGTCCAGCGGGTCCTTCTTGTCCAGCTGGACCTGGGCGTCCAGGTCGAGGAGGGTCTGTGTGTCCAGCGCGGCGGAGACCGCGTCGAGCGCGGCGACTCCCTCCGGGGTCAGGCCCTCCTTGTTGACCAGTGGTGTCACGTTGGCGAATCCGAAGAGGTTCTCCGGGTCCTTCAGGACGACGAACTTCTCCTTCACGATGGTCGGGTCGGTGGTGAAGATGTCCGCCGCCTGCACGGTGTTCCTGGTCAGCGCCGACTGGGTCAGCGGGCCGCCCGCGTCGAGCGCCTTGAAGGACTTGAACTTCAGGCCGTAGACGGACTCCAGTCCCTTCAGTCCCTGCTGCCGGGTCTGGAACTCGGGCGAGCCGCCGATCACCAGGTCCGGCGCGATGTCCTTGAGGTCGGCGAGGGTGGACTCGGCGGTGAGGCCGTACTTCTTCGCGGTCTCGGCGTTGACGCTGACCGAGTCCTTGTTCTCGGCCGGTGACGACTTCAGCAGCGTGAGGTTCTTGTCGAGCTCGGCCTTCACCGCGGCGTTCACGGCGTCGGGCGAGGTCTGTCCGGCCTTCGGGTCGAGATAGGCGAGCAGCGAGCCGTTGTACTCGGGCAGCACCGTGACCGAGCCGTTCTTCATCAGGCCGTACGTCGTCTCGCGGCTGCCGATGTTGTGCTGGTAGGTGACCTCGATCCCCTTGGCCTTGAGCGCCTCGCCGTAGATGTCGGCGAGCAGGGTGCTCTCGGCGAAGTTGTTGGAGCCGACGACGACGGTGCCGGCCTCGGCCTTCTCCCCGGCCAGCGGGTTGTCGGAGGTGTCGCCGGAGGAACCGCAGCCCGCGAGGAGCGCCACTGCGGCGGTGAGCGCGACGGCCGTCGCGCCGGTGTGCCTCGTCCTGGTCCTGCTGCTCTTCACGGTAGAAGTCATCCACCGATCCAAACGAGCCGTCTGTCGGTCCGTCAACAACGGCCGGGTCACGGTTTCCCGTCCGGCCGGGGACGTCAGCGCCGTCGTACCCCCGGCGACACCACGAGCCGGCCCGCCGCCCAGAACAGGGCGAGCGTGGCCAGCGCCAGGAGGGCCACCAGAGTGGCGCCGCCGACCACCTTCTCGTAGTCGCGCTGGTAGAGCCCGTCGATGATGTACCGGCCGATCCCGCCCAGGCTGACGTACGCGGCGATGGTCGCCGTCGAGACGACCTGGACGGCCGCCGAGCGCAGTCCGCTGAGCACCAGCGGCAGGGCGACCGGCAGTTCGACCTGGAACAGGATGCGCGTCTCGTGCATGCCCAGGCCCCGCGCGGCGTCCACCGGGGCGGGGTCGACGGAGCGGACCGCCTCGTAGGTGGTGACCAGGATCGGCGGGACGGCGAGCACCACCAGCGGGATCATCACGGGCAGCAGGCCGATGCCCACCACGACCGCGATCAGCACCAGCAGGCCGAAGCTCGGCAGGGCGCGGGCGGCGGTGGCGATGAAGGCGACGGCGTTGCCGCCCCGGCCGGTGTGCCCGGTGAGCAGTCCGGCGGGCAGGCCGATCGCGGCGGCGAGGGCGAGTGCGAGGAGCGTGTACCGGACGTGTTCCAGCAGGCGTTGCGGGATGCCGTCGTAGCCGTGCCAGTGGGCGCTGTCGCTGAAGAAGGCGTGGGCGAAGTCCAGCACGTTCACCGGGCCGCCTCCTTCTTCACCGCGGGCCGTCCGGCCGGATCGGCCGGATCGGCCGGACCCGCGGCGGCTTCGGCGGCGCGCCGCGGGCGGGTGCCGCGCGGCATCCACGGGGTCAGCAACGTGCGGGCGAGGACCAGGGCCGCGTCGCACGCGATGGCCAGGACGGCCGTCGTGAGGACCGAGTTGACGGCGAGTTCGGGCCGGCCGTACTTCTGGGCGTCCGCGAGCAGGTTGCCGAGGGCGCCCTGGTTGCCGATCAGGGCGCCGACGCTGACCAGGGAGATGCTGGAGGCGGTGGCCACCCGGAGCCCGGCGAGGATCGCGGGCACGGCGATCGGCAACTGCACCTGGAGGTAGCGCCGTACGGGTCCGAAGCCCATGGCGGTGGCGGCGGCCAGGGTCTCCCGGGGCACGGACCGCACGCCGTCGACGATGGCCGGGACGAGTACGACCAGGCTGTAGACGGCCAGCGGGATCATCACCGTCAGCTCGGTCTGGCCGGTGTAGTCGATGAGGACGACGAAGACGGCCAGCGACGGGACGGCGTAGAACACGGTGGTCACGCCGAGCACGGGCGGGTACAGCCAGCGGAAGCGCACGCAGAGCTGGGCGAGGGGCAGCGCGAGCAGCAGCCCGGCCAGGACCGGCAGCAGCGCCTCGCGCAGGTGCAGGCCGATCAGTCCGGCGTACGTGTTCTGCAGGTCGCTCGGGATGTCGAAGAAGCCGTTCACGAGGCGGCCTTCACGTCATCGGCCTTCACGTCGCCGGTCTCCGCGTCGCCCTCCGGCACGGCGCCGGAGCGGCCCGCGGCGTGGGCGCTGCGGATGGCCTCGCCGATGGTCTGCTGGGAGACGACGCCGGTCACCCGTCCGTCGGTGTCCACGGCGACGGCCCAGCCGGTGGGCGAGAGCACCGCGCAGTCGAGGGCGGCCCGCAGCGAGTCGGTGCCGGGGACGAACGGCCGCCCGTACGGCAGGAGGACGTCCGGCGTGATGCTCCCGGCGGTCAGGTCGTGCGGCTCGCCCCAGCCGAGGGGCCTTCCGTCGGCGTCGGTGACGAGGAGGTAGGGGACGTCCGGCACGGCGAGGCGTTCGGCGCCGGCGTCGACCGGGACGACGGCGTCGGTCGTCAGCTCCAGCGCGGCGGAAGGGAAGAAGGACAGCCGGCGGATGCCGCGGTCGGCGCCGAGGAAGTCCTCGACGAAGGCGTCCGCGGGGTCGGAGAGCAGATCGGCGGGTGTCGCGTACTGGGCGAGCCGGCCGCCGGTGCGCATCACCGCGACCATGGTGCCGAGCTTGACGGCCTCGTCGATGTCGTGCGTGACGAAGACGATGGTCTTGCCCAATTCCTCCTGGATCCGGAGGAGTTCGTCCTGCAGCCCCTTGCGCACCACGGGGTCGACGGCCGAGAAGGGCTCGTCCATGAGGAGTACCGGCGGGTCGGCGGCGAGGGCCCGTGCCACACCGACGCGCTGCTGCTGGCCGCCGGAGAGCTGGTACGGGTACCGCTTGCCGAGGGAGGTGTCGAGTCCGACCCGTTCCATCAGCTCGGCCGCCCGCGCACGGGACTTCTGCTTGCCCCAGCCGAGCATGCGGGGCACGGTGGCGATGTTGTCGAGGATCGTCCGGTGCGGGAAGAGACCGGCGTTCTGGATGACGTACCCCATGGACCGGCGCAGTTCGGTGACCGGCCGGCGCTGGATGTCCGTGCCGTCGAGGAGGATGGTGCCCTCGGTCGGCTCGACCATCCTGTTGATCATGCGGAGGGTCGTCGTCTTGCCGCAGCCCGAGGGGCCGACGAGGACGGTGATCGAGCGGTCCGGGATCTCCAGCGACAGCCGGTCGACCGCCACCGTGCCGTCCGGATACCGCTTGGTGACTGATTCCATCCGTATCAAAGCGCCGAATGCCCTTCGGGTCTGGCAGAAGCTGCCCGCTCCGGCCACGGTCGGTGGGGCCGTCGCCGGTCGAGTGTAGACGGCGGCTTCGCGAGGCCCTCCGGTTCGGGCGACTCCTTCCCCCGGCCCGGGAGTTCACACCGGCGTTCCGCCCGGCCCCTTCGCGAACACGGCGGCGGGGCCCACGGAATTCACCGTGAGCCCCGCCCGGGCGTTCCCCGGCGTGCGGCGTCAGCCCTCCGCGGGCGTCAGCCGCAGCGCGATGCTGTTGATGCAGTACCGCTGGTCGGTCGGGGTCGGATACCCCTCGCCCTCGAAGACGTGCCCGAGGTGCGAACCGCAGCGGGCGCAGCGCACCTCGGTGCGCACCATCCCGTGGGAGCGGTCCTCGATCAGCTCGACCGCGTCGGTGTCCTTCGGGTCGAAGAAGGACGGCCAGCCGCAGTGCGAGGCGAACTTCGTCTCCGAGGTGAACAGCTCGGCGCCGCAGGCACGGCAGGAGTAGACACCTCTGGTCGTGGTGTCGGTGTACTCACCGGTGAAGGCGGGCTCCGTGGCGGCCTGGCGCAGCACGGCGTACTCGGCCGGTGCCAGTTCCGCCCGCCACTGCTCGTCCGGCTTCTCGACGTCGTACGCCATGAGTTCTCAGTCCTTCGCGAGTTCGGTCAGGATGCGCGGTCCGAGGTCGGTGACGTCGCCCGCGCCCATGGTGAGAACGAGATCACCGGCCTTCGCCATTCCCGCGACCACCGCCGGCGCCGTCTCCTTGTCGTGGACCGGCGTGACGTCCGCGCCCGCCGCCCGGGCGGCCTCGATGATCAGCTCGCTGGTGACACCGGGGATCGGGTCCTCGCGGGCCGGGTAGATGTCGAGGACCACCGACGCGTCGGCCAGGGCGAGCGCCTGGCCCATCTCCTTGCCGAGCTCCTGGGTGCGGGAGAACAGGTGCGGCTGGAAGAGGACCAGGATGCGGGCGTCGCCGACCGCGGCGCGCATGGCCTCCAGGTCGGCCGTCATCTCGGTGGGGTGGTGGGCGTAGGAGTCGACGACCTGCACGCCCGCCGCCTCGCCCTTGAGCTGGAGGCGCCGCTTGACGCCGGTGTACGCGGCGAGGGCGGGGGCCAGCTCGGCGGCGGGGACGCCGAGGGCGGCGCCGGCGGCGAGGGCGGCGACGGCGTTGTGGGCGTAGTGGCGGCCGGGGACGGAGACGGCGAAGGTCAGCTCGGTGCCGTCCATCACCACGGTGACCTCGCTCTTCAGGCCCTGCGGGACGACCGACAGGACGCGTACGTCGGCGTCCTCGGCCTCGCCGTACGTCACCGTCCGCACCGAGCCGGCCAGCCGGCGCGTCAGCTCCCGGGCGCCCTCGTGGTCGGCGGAGATCACCAGCGTGCCGCCGGGCACGATCTTCCCGGCGAAGGTCTCGAAGGACTCGTAGATCTCGTCCATCGACGCGTAGTTGGCGTGGTGGTCCAGCTCCACGTTGAGGACGATGGCGACCTCGGGGGCGTACTTGTGGAAGCTGCGGTCGCTCTCGTCGGCCTCGGCGACGAAGATCTCGCCGTCGCCGTGCAGGGCGTTGGAGCCGGGCGCGTCCAGGTCGCCGCCGATCGCGTACGACGGGGCCAGGCCCAGCTCGGACAGCGAGACCGCCAGCATGGAGGTGGTGGTGGTCTTGCCGTGGGTGCCGGCCACCGCGAGCGGGCGCAGGCCCTCCATCAGGGCGGCGAGGGCGTCGGAACGGTGCACGACCGGGATCCCGAGCTCGGCCGCGCGGGCCAGCTCCGGGTTGTCCTCGCGGATCGCCGAGGAGACGACGACACAGCTCGCGTCGTCGGCGAGGTGCTCCGCGGCGTGCCCGATGTGCACGGTGGCGCCCAGGGCGCGCAGCGCCTCGGCGGTGGCGGAGTCCCTGGCGTCGCTGCCCGCCACCGCGGCCCCGCGCTGGGCGAGGATCTTGGCGATGCCCGACATCCCGGCGCCGCCGATGCCGATGAAGTGCGGTCGGTCCATGGCGGTAGGAAGGCCGGGTGCCATGCGCTGTTCTCCCCAGAGGTGTCACGGGTGGGTACGACGTGGATGCCGGCGGACGCCGGCGTCCGGTACGGCGGTGAGCGCGCCCCCGCCGGGGGCGCGGCCCCAGCCTATGCCTTGCTGTGGGAGAACAGTTTCAGGACCGGTACGCCGACCTTGTGCCGTGCCCGGGAGGCCCAGTCCCGGTGGAAGAACTCCTCCACGTAGTGCGGGTCGGTCAGGACGATCACCTCGTCGGCGCCGGTCTCCTGGACGAGGGACTTGAGCGCGTCCAGCGGGTGGTCCTCGATCAGGCTGCCCACGGCCGAGGCGCCGGAGGCGCGCAGGGCCGCCAGGGACACCTCCAGTGCCCGCTGCCCGACGCTGAGCGCCTCCTCGCCCTCCGGGGTCTCCCCCTCGCGCACGGCGTCGTCGAGCTCGCCGAGCGCGATGTCGTCGATGGCCCGCAGCAGCCGGTCGGCCTGGTCGCCGCGCGGCTGGAGCAGCACGTGGAAGGCGACCTCCTCGTCGCCGTGCAGGGTGGTGACGAACTCCACGTCGGCGGACGTCAGTGCCTTCTCAATCATCAAAACGCTCGTGAACACCAGGCGCCCTTTCCTCGGGGGCCCGCGGGCCCGCCCTCCGCAGGCTTGCCGGAACCTGCAGAAACCATCCTTCCCCGTGATCGCACGGGTACTGCCGGATTCAGTCTGCCCGGCACGGCCGGAACGGAACGATTGATTCCGCATATGGTTCCCGGCTGCGCGCTAACGCTCGAACCTCTGTACGGCCCGCGCCGGACCGTCCCGGCCGCGCCCCGGCCGCGCCCCGGGCCCGTCCCGGCCGCGCCTCAGTCGCGCCGGTAACGGCTGAAGAGGAAACCTTCCTCCTCCAGCAGGGACGCCAGCGCGAACCGCCGGGGCACCTCGACCGCGGGCCCGCCCGCGATCCGCTGCGCGTCCCCCGCGGTGAGCATCGGGGAGACGGTCAGGCACAGCTCGTCCAGGACCCCGGCCGCCACGAACTGGCCCAGCAGCCGCGGACCGCCCTCGGTCAGCAGCCGGGTGTGCCCCAGCCCGGCGAGCGCCTCGACGGCACGGGCCGGGT
Organism: Streptomyces sp. NPDC006384; assembly: GCF_042870695.1. Taxonomy (NCBI): domain Bacteria; kingdom Bacillati; phylum Actinomycetota; class Actinomycetes; order Kitasatosporales; family Streptomycetaceae; genus Streptomyces; species Streptomyces sp. NPDC006384. The sequence continues at coordinate 108,989 of NZ_JBIAHR010000007.1, read as the reverse complement.
CGATCCCGACGCCGTCCCCGGCGATCACGACGCGGGCCCCGGACCGCTCGGCGGCCGCCACCCGGTCCGGGGCCGCCGCGGCGCCGGTCAGGACGAGAGTGGGGACCAGCGGCGAGGTGAACAGCGGCAGGGAGAAGTCCAGCTCCAGGCTCGCGCTGACCACCGCGATCGCCGGCGCCGGCCCCTGCCCGGCCGCCCGCCGCAGCTCCGCGAACTCCGCACGCGCGCGTGCGGGCCGGTACCCCTCCTGCCGTACGGTCTCGGCGCCGGCGATCACCACGTCGGCGAGCGCGCGCAGGGTGCCGAAGATCCGCATGTCGGCCGCGCTGGAGATGGGCTGCGAGCGGCCGTCGTGCTGGGCGGCCCCGTCGAGGGTGGAGACCATGTTGGCCCGCAGCCACGCCCCCGTCCGGCCGTCCGGCTCCGGGTACGCGTAGGCGGCGGCCAGCTCGGCGAGGCTCCACTCCCGGCCGGCCCCGGCAAAGTCCCGCTCTGCTGTCCGATCGGTCACAGGGAACAGACGTCGCATGCCGAGCAGTGTTCCACGCCGCCTCCCTGCAAACCCCGCCCTCCCCCCGCCGGCGCCGAGCGCGCGCCCCACCCCCGCACCGGGCACCCGGCAAACACCGGGCACCCACCCCACCGCACCGCACCGCACCCGGCACCCGGCACCCGCAGCTGCAGGCACAGGCACAGGCACAGGCACAGACACTCACCGCACAGGCCCTACCATGGACCACCGTGTCGTCCTCCTCCCCCGCCCCCGGTTCCACCCCCTCCGGCTCCACCCCGATAGCCGGCGCGGCCCCGCTGTCGCTGTGCGCCCGTGAGCCGCACGTCCCCGCCGACCGCCTGGTCGCCGAGATGGTGCCGCCCCCGCGCTTCGACTCGGTGCGCTTCAGCACGTACATCCCGGACCCGAACCAGCCCAGCCAGAGCGAGGCCGTCCGGGTCCTGGAGGGCTTCGCCGCCGGGCTGGGCGAGGCCCCCGGCACGGGCGGCGGCAGGCGCGGCTTCCTCGGCTTCGGCCGGAGCAAGGCGCCCAAACCCCCCGCCGGCCCCCGCGGCGTCTACCTCGACGGCGGTTACGGCGTCGGCAAGACGCACCTGCTGGCCTCCCTGTGGCACGCCACCCCCGCCGAGCCCTCCCGCAAGGCCTTCGGCACCTTCGTCGAGCTGACCAACCTCGTCGGCGCCCTCGGCTTCCAGCAGACCGTGCAGACCCTCTCCGGGCACCGTCTCCTGTGCATCGACGAGTTCGAGCTCGACGACCCGGGTGACACGGTCCTCGTCTCCACCCTGCTCGCCCGGCTCGTGGAGGCCGGCGTCGCGCTGGCCGCCACCTCCAACACACTGCCGGGCAAGCTCGGCGAGGGCCGCTTCGCGGCGGCCGACTTCCTGCGCGAGATCCAGGGCCTGTCGGCCCACTTCCGCGCCCTGCGCATCGACGGCGAGGACTACCGCCACCGCGGCCTGCCCGAGGCCCCGGCGCCCTACTCCGACGAGCAGGTGACCCGGGCGGCGCGGCAGACGGACGGCGCGTCCCTGGACGCGTTCCCCGCGCTCCTCGACCACCTGGCCCGCGTCCACCCCAGCCGCTACGGCGCCCTGACCGACGGCGTCTCGGCCGTGTGCCTCACCGGCGTCCGCCCGGTGCCGGACCAGTCGACGGCCCTGCGGCTCGTCGTCCTCGCCGACCGGCTCTACGACCGTGAGGTGCCCGTCCTGGCCTCGGGGCTGCCCTTCGACCGGCTGTTCAGCGAGGAGATGCTGAAGGGCGGCTACCGCAAGAAGTACTTCCGGGCGATCTCCCGGCTCACCGCCCTGGCCCGGGACGCGGCGCGCCTCGTCGACGCGGACTGACGCACCGCCGACACCCCCGGCGCCCCGGAGCACCGTCCGTTTCTCGCCGTCCGACCCTCGATTTTCGGGCTCTCTTCGCCTCGTGACGCCCCGTTGACCCTGCAAATCCATTTGCGGGGTTAACGTGTTTCTTGACCAGGCGTTGACCAAGTCTTGATGTGCGCGTGAGGCGGGAACCGCCAGGAGGGGGGCGCATGTTCCGAGGTACGACGGCCCGTGCCCTGCTCCCGTTCCTCGCCGCCGTCCTGTTCGCCCTCCAGTTCTTCGCACCCGCGCCTTCCTTCGCATCCGCGCACACGAGCCGTGACGTCGTGGCCAATACCCAGTCCGGGTTCACCGGCCCCGTCCCCTCCGGTACGGCGCGGTACGACGAGACCGTCGACTGTCACGAGCCCGGACACTCCGGGAACACGCACGGCCCCGCCCGCGTCCGCGACCGGCACCGCGCCACCACGGCGCCCGAGCCCGGAGCTCCCGAGCGTCCGCTGTCCCCGCAGCACGCCTCCACCGCCCCCGGTCCGGTGCCGCCCGGCCGCGCGCACGAGCGCCGCTCGAGATCCGCCGCGGACCACTCCCGCGCGGCCCTCCAGGTCTTCCGCTGCTGACCGACGGAGCACCCCCCGCTCCGTCCACACCGGTCCGACGCGCCCCCACTGCGCGCCAGGAGGAATGACCTGATCATGCAGTCCCTCATCGACCATGCCCGCACGTTCGGCCGGCGCCCCGAGGAGTTCGCCGGGCACGCCGAAGGCCGGTCGCCCGAAGTCCTGTTCCTCACCTGCTCCGACTCCCGGGTCGTCCCGGCCCTGATCACGGGCGCCCGGCCCGGCCGGCTCTTCGAGCCGCGCACCGCGGGCGGCATCGTCCCGCCGTACGGCACCGGACGCCCCAGCGGCGAGCCGGCGACCGCCGAGTACGCCGTCGGCGCGCTGGTGCGCGGCGACGGCCTGAGCGCCGTGCCTGCCGTACCCGCCGTGCGCGACTGGCCGGCCCACGCCGGGACCGTGCGCGGGCACCGCGCGGACACCGACGCGTTCGAGACCCTGCGAGGAGCGCCGTGAACGCGATGTCCAAGTTCCCGTACTGGCGGCAGGACCTCACCGCCTCGCTCGTCGTGTTCCTGGTCGCCCTCCCGCTGTGCGTGGGCGTCGCCGTCGCCTCCGGGGTGCCGGCCGAGCTCGGCCTGGTCACCGGCATCGTGGGCGGTCTGGTCACCGGTCTCCTGCCGGGCAGCAGTCTGCAGGTGTCCGGTCCGGCCGCCGGTCTGACCGTGCTGGTCTTCGGCGCGGTCGACTCGTACGGACTGGCCGCCCTCGGGGTGATCGTGCTGGTCACCGGGCTGATCCAGCTCGCGATGGGCGCCCTGAGGATGGGCCGCTGGTTCCGGGCGATCTCGCTCTCGGTCGTCGAGGGCATGCTGGCCGGCATCGGCCTCGTGCTGATCGCGGGCCAGCTGTACTCGGCGGCCGGGCTGGAGGCGCCCGCCTCCGGCATCGACAAGATCATCGGGCTGCCCGGGGCCGCCGCCGACGCGCTGGGCAGCACCGAGGCGCTCACCTCGCTCGCCCTCGGCGCGGGCACCGTCGCGGTGATGGTGCTGTGGAAACGGCTGCCGGAGCGGGCACGGGCCGTGCCGGGCGCACTGGCCGCGGTCGGCCTGGCGACGGCCGTCACGGCGGTGTCCGGGCTGTCGGTCGCGACCGTCGAGGTGAGCGGCCTGCTGGACGTGATCCAGCCGCCCGGCGCCGACGCCTTCGGCGAGCTGGCGAACGTGGGCCTGCTCGGCACGATCGTCGCCTTCACCCTGATCGCCTCGGCGGAGAGCCTGTTCAGCGCCGCCGCGGTGGACCGGCTGCACACCGGCCCGCGCACCGAGTACGACAAGGAGCTGATGGCGCAGGGGGCGGGCAACACGGTGTGCGGTCTGCTCGGCGCGCTGCCGATGACCGCGGTCATCGTGCGCAGCTCCGCGAACGTGAGCGCCGGCGCGCGCACCAAGGCGTCCCGGGTGCTGCACGGCGTGTGGCTGCTGCTGTTCGCCGCGCTGCTGCCGTCCGCGCTGGCCCTGATCCCGCTGCCCGCGCTGGCCGGGCTCCTGGTCCACGCGGGCTGGAAGCTGATCCCGTTCCGGGGCATCGTGTCGCTGTGGCGCGGGCACCGGGGCGAGGCGCTGATCCTGGTGGTCACGGCCGTGTCGATCGTCGCGGTGAACATGTTCGAGGGCGTGCTGATCGGTCTGGCGCTGTCCGTGGCCAAGACCGCGTGGGAGACCTCGCACCTCCGGCTGGAGGTCGTCGACAAGGGCGCCGGTCCCGTCCAGGCGTACCTGGTGGGCAACGCGACCTTCCTGCGGCTGCCGAAGATACTGGAGGACCTGGAGGCGCTCCCGCAGGACCGCCCGGTCGAGCTGGACCTGTCCCGTCTGCACCACCTGGACCACGCCTGCCGTACGGCGCTGGAGAACTGGGCCGAGCGGCACAGCGCGGCCGGCACCGACCCGGTGAAGGTCACGGCGCGGGCCGGGGTCCCGGCGTAGCGCCTGTCCGGCGCCCCCGGCGCATGTGACCGGTGCCCGTTCCGGGCATGGCCCCGGGACGGACACCGGGCATATCGTTGCATAAGCAGGCGAATCAGGCTTCCGGCTGATTCGGACCTCTGGGCGAGGAGGCCGCCATGCTCCAGGAGCTGCTGACCGCGCTGGCCGCCACCGGAAGCGCCGGGGTGCTCTACGTCGCCGCGGCGGCGCGGATCGTCAAGCAGTACGAGCGCGGGGTGGTCTTCCGGCTCGGGCGGCTCGCGGGGGACGTGCGCCCGCCCGGGTTCACGACGGTGGTCCCGTTCGTGGACCGGCTGCACAAGGTCAACATGCAGATCGTCACGCTGCCGGTGCCCGCGCAGGAGGGCATCACCCGCGACAACGTGACCGTGCGGGTCGACGCGGTCGTGTACTTCCGGGTGGTCGACGCGGCCAGCGCCCTCGTCAAGGTCGAGGACTACCGGTTCGCCGTCTCGCAGATGGCGCAGACCTCGCTGCGGTCGATCATCGGCAAGAGCGACCTGGACGACCTGCTCTCCGACCGGGAGAAACTCAACCAGGGCCTGGAGCTGATGATCGACAGCCCGGCGGTCGGCTGGGGCGTGCAGATCGACCGGGTCGAGATCAAGGACGTCTCACTGCCCGACACGATGAAGCGGTCGATGGCGCGGCAGGCCGAGGCCGACCGGGAGCGGCGGGCCCGGATCATCAACGCCGACGCCGAACTGCAGGCGTCGAGGAAGCTCGCCGAGGCGGCGGAGCAGATGTCCGAGCAGCCCGCGGCGCTGCAACTGCGGCTGCTGCAGACGGTGGTGGCCGTGGCCGCCGAGAAGAACTCGACGCTGGTGCTGCCCTTCCCGGTGGAGCTGCTGCGGTTCCTGGAGAAGGCGCAGGAACGGCCCGTCGCGCGGTGAGGGCCGTCGGCGGAAGCGGTGACATGTGCTTACGCGCGTGGTTCCCGGGACTCCTGCCAGGTGATAGACACAGCGGGGTCACTGTCCTGTCCGCCAGCAGGAAGGTTGCCCCATGTCCGCAACACGACGTCAGGTACTGGCCCGTTCCGGTGCGCTCGGAGCCGGCATCGCCTTCACCGGAGCCCTCTCCGAACTCTTCGCGGGCACCGCCGCCGCGCAGCCGCTCGGCCACTCCGGCTACGGCCCCCTGGTCCCCGACCCCGACGGCCTGCTCGACCTGCCGAAAGGATTCCGCTACCGGGTCCTGTCCCGCGAGGGCGAGCGGATGCGCTCCGGCGAGGGCTTGGTCCCGTCCAACCACGACGGCATGGCGGCCTTCCCCGGCAGCCGCGGCCGCGTCCACCTCGTCCGCAACCACGAGAACCGCGCCACCGGCAGAATCCCCGTCCCCACGGTCGAGGGACTGACGTACGACCCGGCGGGCAAGGGCGGCTGTACGGCGCTGACCCTGGACTCCCGCAACCGCGTCCTCGACGAGCGGGTGGCGATCGCCGGTACGGCCGTCAACTGCGCGGGCGGCCCCACCCCTTGGCACACCTGGCTGACCTGCGAGGAGACCGAGGACAAGGCGGGCACCAACGGCTACGCCAAGGACCACGGCTTCATCTTCGAGGTCGACCCGGCGGACCCGCGCCGCACCGGCGCGGTGCCGCTGACCGCGATGGGCCGCTTCCAGCACGAGGCGGTCGCCGTGGACCCGAAGCGGGGCGTCGTCTACGAGACGGAGGACGCCTTCCAGCGGCCCTTCGGGCTCTTCTACCGCTTCCTGCCCGAGAAGCCGCTGGGCGGCACCGGCTCGCTGCGCGCGGGCGGCCGGCTCCAGGCGATGCGCGTGCCCGGCGTGCCCGACCTGTCCTCGATCCAGGAGACGGGCACCGGGTTCGACGGCGTCGAGTGGGTCGACGTACCCGACCCGCTGGCCACCACGACGCCGATCCGCCACCAGGACTTCGGCCGCGGCGGCGTCACCCACGCGCAGAAGCTGGAGGGCTGCTACTGGGGCGGGCGCAGCGTGTACTTCGTGTCGTCCTTCGCGCGCAGCGCCGAGGGCTCGGCGGGCGACCACTACGGGCAGATCTGGCGCTACGACCCGGACCGGTGCCGCCTGACCCTGGTGATCGTCTTCGGCCCCGACACCGACGTCCGGCTGCCCGGCGAGTCCCCGGACAACATCTGCCTGGCGCCCAGCGGCGGCCTCATGGTCTGCGAGGACGGCGACGGCGCCCAGCACGTCTACGGCGTGACCCGGCGCGGCGAGGTGTACGCGATGGCCCGCGGCCGGCAGAACATCGGGACGGAGGACGAGCCCGAGTGGGGCGAGTTCGCCGGTGTCGCCTTCTCCCCCGACGGCGACACCATGTACGTCAACTGCTACACCCCGGGCACCACCTTCGCGGTGACCGGCCCCTGGCGCAGGTAGCCGAGGGCGCACCGCCCGGTCACTGAAGCGCCGGCGACGGGGTACCCGAGGCCGCATGACGGAGAAAGCGCAGGCCGACGGCTCGTACTGGCTTCGGACGGCACCGGGCGGTGCGCCGCGCCCCGCCCTGACGGAGGACCTCGGCGTCGACGTGGCCGTGATCGGCGCCGGCGTCGCCGGGCTGAGCACCGCCTGGGAACTGGCCCGCGCGGGGCGCAGCGTGGCGGTGCTGGAGGCGGGGCGGATCGCGGCCGGCGTCACCGGCCGCACCAGCGCCAAGCTGACCGCCCAGCACACGCTGGTCTACGACAGGCTGCGCCGCACCCGCGGCCCGAAGGCCGCCCGGCTGTACGCCCGTTCGCAGTCCGAGGCGATCGAGCACGCCGCCGAGGTGGCGGCGGAACTGGGCGTCGACTGCGACTGGGAGACCCGCGACGCCTACACCTACGTCCGTGACGCGGGCCGCGTGGACGAGCTGCGGGCCGAGGCCGCCGCCGCGAAGGAGGCGGGGCTGCCGGCGTCGTTCGTGACGGAGACCGGGCTGCCGTTCCCGGTCGCGGGCGCCGTCAGGGTGACCGGGCAGGCCCAGTTCCATCCGCGCAAGTACCTGCTGGCCCTCGCCGCGGACCTGGAGAGGCGCGGCGGGCGGATCTTCGAGAACACCACCGTGCACGGTCTGGAGGAGGGCGAGCCGTGCCGCGTGTCCACCGGCACGGGGGCGACGGTCACCGCCCGGGACGTCGTGGTCGCCACCCACTACCCGATCTTCGACCGGGCCCTGCTGTTCACCCGGCTCACCCCGCGCCGCGAGCTGGTCGTCGCCGGGAGCGTCGAGGCGGACCGGGACGTGGACGGCATGTACATCACGCCGGACGAGAACACCCGCTCGGTGCGCACGGCGCCGCTGGACGAGACGGGCCGCCGGCTGCTGATCGTCACCGGTGAGCACTTCACCCCCGGCACGGGCGACACCCGGGAGCGTTTCGCGCGCCTGTCCGCCTGGGCCGGCGAGCACTTCCCGGGCGTCGATCTCACCTGGTCCTGGGCCACCCAGGACATCGACCCGACGGACACCGTGCCGCTGGTGGGGCCGCTGCACCAGGGTGCGCGCCACGCGTACGTGGCGACCGGCTTCGGCGGCTGGGGACTGAGCGGCGGCATGATGGCGGGCCGGCTGCTGACCGCGCTGATCACCGGCGAGGAGTGCGCGTGGAGCGAACTGTACGACCCGCGGCGGCTGCGCACGGCGGTGCGTGAGGCGCCGGCGTTCCTCAAGGCGCAGGCACAGGTCGCCCGGCACTTCGTCGGGGACCGGCTGCGTCCCGCGCCGCCGGTGGACGCCCTGCCGCCCGGCGAGGGCGCCGTCGTCCGGACCGGCGACGAGCGGCTGGCGGTCTACCGGGACGAGGCGGGCGCGCTGCACGCGCTGTCGCCGCGCTGCACCCACCTGGGCTGCCTGGTCGCCTTCGACGCGGCGGAGCGCGCCTGGGAGTGCCCCTGCCACGGGTCCCGCTTCGCCACGGACGGCACGGTGATCCAGGGCCCGGCGACCAAGCCGCTGGAGCGGCGGGACATCTGACCCGGGAGGGTGACCCCCCGGACACGACACGACACATATTCATACAAGCCGAACATCATGCTCATACGTTCGTGCGGTGACCACTCTCGTACGCCGCGCCACCGCACTCTGCGCCCTGACCGCCGCCTCCGTCGCCCTCGCCGCCTGCGGGACGACCGAGGCCGGGAAGACGCCCCGACCGTCACCGTCCGCACCCTCCGCCGCCGCGTCCCGCCCCGCCGCGCCCGCCGAGCCCGCCGGGGCGCCCACCCTCGCTCCCGGGCCGGCGGGCCACACCCCCGTCTTCGAGCACGGCCCGCGCACCGGGGACAGGACCGTCGCCCTGACCTTCGACGCCGACATGACCGCCGACGAGGGCCCCCGGGCCGCGGCGGGCGAACGCTTCGACAACCCCGGACTGATCGCGACCCTGCGGAAACTGAAGGTGCCGGCCACCGTCTTCATGACCGGACGCTGGGCCGAGGAGTACCCGGAACAGGCCCGCGCCATCGGCCGCGACCCCGGCTTCGAGATCGCCAACCACTCCTACAGCCACTACGCCTACCGGTCCGGCTGCTACGGCCTGCCCACCGTGTCCCCGGAGCGGATGCGCACGGACGTGGAACGGGCCTACACGGCGTTCAGGAAGGCCGGGGTGCCGGACCCGATGCCGTACTTCCGCTTCCCCGGCGGCTGCTACGACAAGGCGGCCCTGAAGGCGCTGACCCCCGCGGGCGTCACCGCCGTGCAGTGGGACGTGGTGAGCGGGGACGCGTTCGCGACGGACGCCGACGCGGTGGCCCGGCAGGTCCTGGACGGCGTCCGCCCGGGGTCGGTCGTCGTCATGCACTGCACCCTCAGCGCCGCCCCGGCGACCGAGCGGGCGGTGCGCACGATCGTGCCCGAGCTGCGCGAACGCGGCTACCGCTTCGTCAAGGTCTCCGAGCTGATCGGCGCCGCGAACGGACGGCACTGACCCTTCCGCGGGACGGCACGCGCCGTCCTACGCTGGAGACATGAGCAGCGACGACGACCGGGGCACCGACGACTACTGTCTGATCGACGCGACCCGGCCACCCCTGGCCGACGGCCCGCCGTACGCCGAGTGCGTGCTGTGCCGGGAGCCGACGGAGCACCCCGAGTCGTACAAGGGGATCACCCTGTGCCCCCGGTGCGAATGGCAGGAGGCCCAGCGCACGGCCTGCTCGGGGTGACCCGCGGGCGGATTGGCAGACTGGGGGCGTGAGCAACGACGTGACGACGCCCGCCCCCGACAGCCCCTTCCGCCCCGAGCCCGGCGACCGCGACCTGGCACCGCAGTTCGTGCTGCCGCTGGTCGTCCGCATCGAACGGGCCGATCCCCCGGCCCGCACGGACGCGCTGGAGACCGCGGCCCGCGCGGTGCTGGTGATGCTCGGCGACGACCGGTCGGCCGGCGACGGCGAGTGGGCGCAGGCGATGCGCGACTGGCAGGACACCCGCATCCGCAAGGTCGTGCGGCGGGCGCGCGGCGCCGAGTGGCGGCGGGCCGGGGCGCTGCCCGGCATCACGGTGACCGGGAGGACGGCCGAGGTGCGGGTCTTCCCGCCGGTCCCGCTGGACGGCTGGCCCAAGGACCTGGCCCGCCTCCAGGTCTCCGGCACCGACCTCGACGACCCGGAACCCCCGGCCGGCGCCGGCCCGGCGGCCCCCGTCCTGTGGCTGAACCCCGGCCTGGACATGTCGGCCGGCAAGGCGATGGCCCAGGCCGGCCACGGCGCCCAGCTCGCCTGGTGGGAGCTGACCGGCGAGGAGCGCGCCGCCTGGCGCGACGCGGGCTTCCCGCTGGCGGTGCGCACCGCGGACCCCGCCCGCTGGGCCGGCCTGACGACGAGCGGCCTTCCGGTCGTCCGCGACGCCGGCTTCACGGAGATCGCGCCGGGCTCCTGCACCGTGGTCGCGGACCATCCGGCGTTGCGCCCGGACGTCCCGGGCCGCCCCGCCCCCGCGTAGACGGGGCTCGTCGTCACCGCCGTCACCGCGAAACCTCAGATAGTGCTCTGAACATGGCCTGACCGGGGTTCGGGCCGGGCCCCGGAGGCCATAACCCCGTCGAACCGACGGGGGAAGGACGGACGGCCATGGAGCGACTGGGGACCGGCATCGGGTGGCGGCCGGAGATCGCGGACGTCGTGGAGCGCATGCCCGGCATCGACTGGGTCGAGGCCGTGGCCGAGAACCTGTGCCCCGGCCACCTGCCCGACTCGCTGCTGCGGCTGCGCGAGCGCGGCGTGACCGTCGTGCCGCACGGCGTCTCCCTCGGCCTCGGCGACGCCGGCCGGCCCGACGCGGGACGGCTCGCCGCGCTGGCCGAGCGGGCCGAGGCGCTGGGCTCGCCGCTGGTCACCGAGCACATCGCGTTCGTCCGGGCCGGCGGGCCGCTCACCGCCTCCCCACGCCTGGAGGCGGGCCACCTGCTGCCCGTGCCGCGCACCCGGGACGCCCTCGACGTGCTGTGCGAGAACGTGCGCATCGCCCAGGACGCGCTGCCCGTGCCCCTCGCCGTGGAGAACATCGCCGCGCTCCTCTCCTGGCCCGGCGAGGAGATGACGGAGGGACAGTTCCTGTACGAGCTGGTCGAGCGGACCGGCGTACGGCTGCTGATCGACGTGGCGAACCTGCACACCAACCACGTCAACCGCGGCGAGGACCCCGCGAAGGCGCTGCGCGAACTGCCCGTGGAGGCCATCGCCTACGTCCATGTCGCGGGCGGCTTCGAGCGGGACGGCGTCTGGCACGACAGTCACGCCCACCCGGTGCCGCGGCCGGTGCTGGACATCCTGGCCGACCTCGCCTCGCTCGTCGCCCCGCCCGGGGTGCTGCTGGAACGCGACGAGAACTTCCCCGACGGCGCCGAGCTGGAGGGCGAGGTGGAGGCGATCCGGGCGGCGGTCGCCGAGGGGCGGGCGCCGGGCACGGTGCCGGCCGGTACCGCACCCGCGCCGCCGGGGGAAGCGGTCCCCGCCGTCCCCGGCACCGTACGGCAGCGTCTCGCCCTCGCGCAGACCGCGTTGCTGTCCGCCCTGGTCGCCGGCACGCCCGCGCCGGAGGGATTCGACCGGGTACGGCTCGGCGTGCAGGCGCGGTCGCTGGCCGCGAAGCGGGCGGACGTCGTCGCGAAGGTCGCCCCGGAGCTGCCGCTGATCCTCGGCGCGCGGTACCGGCCCGCCTTCCTCGCGTACGCCAAGGGGCACCCGATGACCGGCGGCCACCGGCGGGACGCCCTGGACTTCGCCGAGCGGCTGCTGCGGGACGGCCGGCTCCAGGACACCGCCGTACGCCGGGAGTTGCGGAAGTGGTGGCGGGAGCGGTCCGGGCCGACGCCGCCCCCGGGGCGGTCCGGGGGACCGCTGACGCGTGCGGCGCGGCGGGTGCTGACGCGCCGCTGAACGCCCCTCGGGGCACGGAACGTCACATGTCCGCGACAGCGCGTCCCGGTATGTGAAAAGGGCATGGCGCCGGAGTGACCCTCTGGCATAGAAGTACGGGCATGCTCTGGGTCCTCCTCCTGCTGCTGGCCTGGCTCGTCGCGGGCCTCGCGTGCACACGGCTGTGCCTGGCCGCCGTGCGCGCGGCGACCGCCGAGGCGAGCACCGCCGACCGCGGGCACACGCTGACGTTGTACGAGGCGGCGTTCCTGTCCGGCGGTCCCCGGCGGGTCGCCGACCTCACGCTGGTGTCCATGGCACGCCAGCGCCGCCTGCTGCTCGCCCACACCGGCTGGGCGACCGTGGTCGATCCGCACGGGCGGGACGAGATGGAGCGGACGGTCATCGGGGCGATAGGCCCCGGCGGGCAGTCCCGGATAGCCCCCGTGCGCGCCGCCGCTGCCGCCGCCGACTCGGTGCGAGGGCTGGCCGACCGGCTGGTCGGCGCGGGCCTCGCCGTCGCGGACGACACCCGCAGCGTCGCGGCCGGGGTGCGGCGCGTACGGCTCGCCGCGGTGACCGTGTGCGCGCTGGGCGCCGCCGCACTGGCGCTGCCCGCGCCGGCCGGCGTGCCGCGTCACCTGATCGCCCTGTGGTTCTCCCTGCCGCTCATGCTCACCCTCGGCTGCCTCGTCATCTCGCGGATGGAGGTCCACCCGTACGCGCGCTGGGCCTCACCGGCCGGGCAGCGGCTGCTCGGCGCCCTCGTCCGGCAGGCCGGCGAGGCGGCGGACGAGCGTTCCTACCTCACCTCCGTCGCCGTGCGCGGCGTCCGTGCGGCGGGCGGGCCGGACCTGCGGGCGGCCTTCGCCCACCGGGAGGAGCACTTCGGGGAGCACCGGGAGCGGCAGGGCTGAACCCGTGCCGCCCCCGTCGCCCGGCCGTTCAGGCGAGCCCCGCCACCAGCTCCGCGATGTCCTTGCGGCGCCCCGTGCCGCATCCCCCGGGGGACAACCCCCGGACCCCCGGCCGGTCCGACACCCGCCCCGTCGTTCAGGCGAGCCCCGCCACCAGCTCCGCGATGTCCTTGCGGCGCCCCGTGTAGAAGGGGATCTCCTCGCGGACGTGCATGCGGGCCTCGGAGCCGCGCAGGTGGCGCATGAGGTCGACGATGCGGTCCAGCTCGTCGGCCTCGAAGGCGAGGATCCACTCGTAGTCGCCGAGCGAGAAGGAGGCGACCGTGTTGGCGCGCACGTCCGGGTAGCCGCGGGCCATCTTGCCGTGGTCGGCGAGCATGCGGCGGCGGTCCTCGTCGGGCAGCAGGTACCAGTCGTAGGAGCGCACGAACGGGTAGACGCTGACGTAGTTGCGCGGCGTCTCGTCGGCGAGGAAGGCCGGGATGTGCGAGCGGTTGAACTCGGCGGGGCGGTGCAGCGCCATGTTCGACCACACCGGCTCCAGCGCGCGGCCCAGCTTGGTGCGGCGGAAGAGGTTGTACGCCTCCTGCAGCTGGTCACTGGTCTCGGCGTGCCACCAGATCATCAGGTCGGCGTCGGCGCGCATCCCGGAGATGTCGTAGGTGCCGCGGATCGTCACGTCCTTGGCGGCGAGCTGGTCGAACAGCTCCTGGACCTCTTCGGCGTAGCCCGCGCGGTCCTCGGGCAGCACGTCCTTGAGCTTGAAGACGGACCAGAGGGTGTAGCGGATGACCTCGTTGAGGTCCTTGGCCAGCTTGCCCTTGTTGGGGATCCGCTGGGCGGCGGGGGTGGAGGCTTCGTCACTCATGGCCCTATTCTCCCGCTCCGCCGTGCAGGCTCTGCACCGGGTGGGCGGTGAGCCGCTCCACACCGCGCGGGTCCCCGTGGATCCGGTCGACGGCCGCGTACGCGCTGGCGATGCTCGCCGGGATGCCGACGCCGTCGTAGGCGGCGCCGCACACGGCGAGGCCGGGGAGCTTCGCGACGTGCTCGCGGACGCGGGCCACGCGCGCGTGGTGGCCTACGGGGTACTGGGGCAGGCCGTCCTGCCAGCGGGTGACCCGGGTGGCGACCGGCGCGGCGCTCAGGCCGGTGGCCTCCGCCAGGTCGTGCCGGGACACGGCGACGAGGTCCCCGTCGTCACGGCCGAGGATCTCCGTCTCGCCGTACCGGCCCACGGAGGTGCGCACGACGACCAGGTCCGGCGCCCCGTCGGCGATCCAGCCCCACTTGCGGGAGGCGAAGGTGGCCGCCTTGATCGTGCGCCCGTCGACCGGCGGTACGAGGAAGCCGCTGCCCTCGGGGAGCACGGCGGCGTCCGAGCGCCGGTAGGCGAGGGTGACCAGGGCCATCGAGGCGTACTCGACGGCGGCCAGCTCGGCGGCGGCGGCCGGGGCCTCGGCGCGCAGCAGCGCGGCGGCGGCGGGCGCGGGGACGGCGACGACGACCGCGCCGGCGTGCAGCACCCGGTCGCCGGCGACGACCCGCCAGCCGTCCGGCGCGGTGCGGCGCAGCTCGGTGACGGGCGCCCGGGTGACGATCTCGCCGCCCCGGGCGCGCACCGAGTCGGCGACCGCGAGCGGGAGGGTGCCGATGCCGCCGTCGATGCCCATGAAGACGGGGCCGTGCTGCGGCGCGGCGGCCGTACGGCCCTGGACGGCGCGCACCGCCTCGGTCAGGGACGTGTGCGCGCGGGCGGCCTCGAAGAGCTGGGGCACGGCCGAGCGCAGCGAGATGCGGTAGGCGTCGCCCGCGTAGACGCCGCCCAGCAGCGGTTCGACGAGCCGGTCGACGACCTCGCGGCCGAGACGGGCCGCCACGTACTCGCCGACGGCCACGTCGTCGCCGATCTCGGTGCGGGGCAGCTCGGCGTCGCGCTCGATGCGGGCGAGACCCTCGTCGGAGAGGACGCCGGACAGGGCGGCGGCGGTGCCGGGGACGCCCATGACGTGGCCCTTGGGCATGGGGCGCAGCGCGCCGCGGGTCCACAGGGAGGCCGAGGCGGTGGCCGGCGGCTGGAGCCGGTCGCCCAGACCGGCCTCACGGGCCAGGCCGACGGCCTCGGGGCGGCGGGCCAGCACCGACTCGGCGCCGAGGTCGGCACGGGCCCCGGCGATCTCGCCCGGCAGCAGCTTGCCGCCGACCCGGTCCGAGGCCTCCAGCACGGTCACGCGGGCCCCGCGCTCCAGCAGCCGGTGGGCGGCGGCCAGTCCGGCGATGCCGGCCCCGATGACGACGACATGACCCGTGTCCGCGCCGGTCCCGTCCGCGGAAATCCTGCTTGCGCACATGCCCCCAAGCCTCTCAGACACCGTCGTCGGCGCGGCTGCCGGGCCGGGCGCCGGGTGCCCGGCCGGTGAGTCCGGACCGTGACCTCTTCGGGACCGTTCCGCGCCGTCGCCCGGGCCCTCCGCGGCGTCCTAGGGACGACAGGACAACGACAGGGAACGACAGCCGACACCGCCCCGGGGGCCCCGTGCGTACACCACCTTCTCCGCGAGCCGTTCCGGCCGCGGCCGCCGTCCTGCTGGCCGCGGCCCTCGCACTGACCGGATGCAGTTCCGGCGCCGACGACTCCGGCGCCGCGAACGGAGCCAAGGCGGAAGCCCCGGTGAGCGACGGCAAGGGCGCGGCGGGCGCGGGCGCGGACCGCGCCGGGAAGACCGCGCCGCCGAAGACCGCGGCGAGCCACGTCATCCGCACCGCCTCCCTGACGGTGCGGGTGAAGAACGTCCCCGAAGCCCTTCAGGAGGCACGCGACGCGGCCGAGAAGGCGGGCGGCTACGTCGGCGACGAGACCACCAGCCGGGACGAGGACGGCCACGAACGGACCCGGCTGGTCCTGCGCGTGCCCGTAGGCGCCTACGAGGGCGTCCTGGCCGAACTGGAGGGCGCAGGCGAACTCCTGGAGCGCAACGCGAAGGCCGAGGACGTCACCGACCAGGTCGTGGACGTGGAGAGCCGCATCGCCTCGCAGCGCGCCAGCGTGGCCCGCGTCCGCGAGCTGATGGACCGGGCCGAGAAGCTGAGCGACGTGGTGACGCTGGAGGGCGAACTGAGCTCCCGTCAGGCCGAGCTGGAGGCGCTGCTCGCCCGGCAGGCGTCGCTGAAGGATCGCACCGGCCTGGCCACCATCACCCTCTCCCTGTCCGAGACACCGGTGAGGCAGGAGGCCGCCGGGGACGACGACCCGGGGTTCCTGGACGCGCTGGCGGGCGGCTGGCACGCGTTCGTGACGATGCTGCGCTGGGTCGCGGTCGTGTGCGGCGCGATCCTGCCGTTCGCCGCGGTGGCGGCGCTGCTCGCGCTGCTGTGGCTGCGGGTCGTACGGCCCCGGCTGCCGCGCCGCCCGAAGACCCCGCCGGTGCCGACGGCGGTCGGCCCGCTGCCGGCGGCCCGGCCGGTCCCGGAGCACCCGCCCGCCGGAGGGACGGGCGAGCGGAACTGACCCGCGGCGCCCGCGTAGCGTGTCCCCATGAGCATGAGCGGCGCGAACAGGGCGGGCGGAACGCGGGAGCGGCTGGTCGTGATCGGCGGCGACGCCGCCGGGATGTCCGCGGCCTCGCAGGCACGCCGGCTGCGGGGCCCGGACGAGCTGGAGATCGTGGCGTTCGAACGCGGCCACTTCAGCTCGTTCTCGGCGTGCGGCATCCCGTACTGGGTCGGCGGCGACGTCGCCGGACGGGACGACCTCGTCGCCCGTACCCCCGAGGAGCACCGGGCGCGCGGCATCGACCTGCGGATGCGCACCGAGGTGACGGAGATCGACGTCGACGGCGGCCGGGTGCGCGCCCGCGACGTCGACTCGGGGGCCGAGAGCTGGACGCCGTACGACAAGCTCGTGATCGCGACCGGCGCCCGGCCGGTCCGCCCCGGCATGCCGGGGATCGACGCGCCCGGCGTGCACGGGGTGCAGACCCTCGACGACGGGCAGGCGCTGCTCGACACGCTGGACCGCACCCGGGGCCGGCACGCGGTGGTCGTCGGCGCCGGGTACATCGGCGTGGAGATGGCCGAGGCGCTCATCAGGCGCGGCTACGGGGTGACGGTCGTCAACCGCGGCCGGGAGCCGATGTCCACGCTCGACCCGGACATGGGCCGCCTGGTGCACGAGGCGATGGAGGGCCTCGGCATCACCATGGTGAACGACGCCGAGGTCACCGGGGTGCTCACCGGGGACGACGGCCGGGTCCGGGCGGTGGCCACCGCGGACGCCGAGTACCCGGCGGACGTGGTGGTGCTCGGCATCGGTGTGCGCCCCGAGACCTCGCTCGCCGCCGCGGCCGGCCTGCCGCTCGGCGCCCACGGCGGGCTGCTGACCGACCTGGCCATGCGGGTGCGCGGCCACGAGAACATCTGGGCCGGCGGCGACTGCGTGGAGGTGCTCGACCTGGTCTCCGGGCAGGAGCGCCACATCCCGCTCGGCACGCACGCCAACAAGCACGGGCAGGTCATCGGCACCAACGCGGGCGGCGGTTACGCCACCTTCCCGGGCGTGGTCGGCACCGCGGTCAGCAAGGTGTGCGACCTGGAGATCGCGCGGACCGGGCTGCGCGAGAAGGACGCGCTGCGGGCGGGGCTGCGGTTCGTGTCCGTCACCGTGGAGTCGACCAGCCGCGCCGGTTACTACCCGGGCGCCTCGCCCATGACGGTGAAGATGCTGGCCGAGCGGCGCACCGGGCGGCTGCTCGGGGTGCAGATCGTCGGCCGCGAGGGCGCGGGCAAGCGGGTCGACGTCGCCGCGGTGGCCCTCACGGCCGGGATGACGGTGGAGCGGATGACGGCCCTGGACCTGGGCTACGCGCCGCCGTTCTCCCCGGTGTGGGACCCCGTGCTGGTGGCGGCCCGCAAGGCGGCGAGGGCGGTGGAGCAGCACCGCTGAGGCCCGCTTGCCCCGCGCCGTCCCGCAGACCCGGACGGGGGGCGTTCGGCGGGCGCGCCGATTCACCGTCCGTCAGGCGGGCAGTAGTGACCCGTGGTCATCCCCGTCCATGACGTGAACCCGGCGCGCCGCACGCCCTGGGTGACGTACGCCCTGATCCTCGCGAACGTCCTGGTCTTCCTGTTCACCCCCGGCATGACCGGTTCGGTGACGGGCGAGGGCGGTCTCGCGCAGATGTGCCGTCTCCAGGCCTTCCTGGACCAGTACGCGGCGGTGCCGCAGGAGCTGCTGCACCACAGGATGCCCAGGCTGGTGCCGACCGGCGAGACCGGGATCGGCCCGCAGGGGCCGGGCTGCGTGATCGGTCCGCCGGACTACGACAAGTCCCCCGAGCTGAGTGTCCTGACGGCGATGTTCCTGCACGGCGGCTGGCTGCACCTGCTGGGCAACATGCTCTTCCTGTGGATCTTCGGCAACAACGTCGAGGACCGCCTGGGCCACCTGCGCTACCTGCTCTTCTACGGCGTGTGCGGCTACGCGGCGACGTACGGCTTCGCCCTCCTCGACAGCGACTCCGGCTCCCCTCTGATCGGCGCGTCGGGCGCGATCGCCGGGGTGCTCGGCGCCTACCTGGTGCTGTACCCGAGGGCCCGTGTCTGGGTCCTCGTCCCCTTCCTGATCTTCCTGCCCCTGCGGCTGCCGGCCTGGATCGTGCTGGGCTTCTGGTTCGGGCTGCAGGCGGTCTACTCGTCCGGCGCGGCCGTCTCCGACGCGGGTACCGTGGCCTATGCGGCGCACGTGGTCGGTTTCCTGGCCGGCATGCTGATCGCCCTGCCGCTGCGGCCCGGCACCCCTCCCCCGCCGGAGCCACCCGGTCTCCTCTTCGGCCGCCGCGCGCGGCCGGGCTGGTGACCGCCTCTCACCAGGCTTCCTCGGCCACGGGACTGCGTTCCCTGAGCGGTTCCCACCAGTCGCGGTTGTCGGCGTACCAGCGGATCGTCTTCCGCACGCCCTCCTCGAAGGGGATCCGCGGCCGCCATCCCAGTTCGCGGCCGATCCGCCCGGAGTCCAGCAGGTAACGGCGGTCGTGGCCCGGCCGGTCGGGGACCCGCCGCTTCAGCGTGTGCGGCAGTCCCAGTTCGTCCAGTACGAGGTCGGCCAGCTGCTCCACGCTGGCCTCGACGCCCGTTCCGACGTGGTAGGTCTCCCCCACCCGGCCCTCGAGCAGCACCGTCTCCACGGCCCGGCAGTGGTCGAGGACGTGGATCCACTCGCGCCGGTTCTCGCTCGACTCGTACAGCGGCAGCGGCCGGCCGTCCAGCGCACGGGTGGTGAACAGGGGCAGCACCTTCTCCGGGAACTGGTGGCTGCCGTAGTTGTTGGCGCAGTTGGTGAGGGTGACGGGCAGGCCGAACGTCTCGTGGTAGGCGCGTACGGCGTGGTCGGCCGCGGCCTTGCTGGCGTTGTAGGGGGTGCGGGGCCGGTAGGGGCTGGCCTCGGTGAAGCTCTCCGTGGAGCGCAGCGACAGGTCGCCGTAGACCTCACAGGTCGATATGTGGTGGAAGCGTTCCACCCCCGCCCGCCGGCAGGCCTCCAGGAGGGTCTGCGTGCCGAGCACGTTGGTGCGGAAGAACCGCCCGGGGTCGAGCACGGCGAGGCTGTTGTGGGACTCCGCGGCGAAGTTGACCACCGTCTCCACCCGGTGCTCCTCGAGGAGCCGCCGCACCAGCGGGGCGTCACCGATGTCGCCGTGCACGAAGACGATGTCGTCGCGTACGTCGGCGAGGCTGGTGAGGGTGCCCGCGTAGGTCAGGGCGTCCAGTGCCACCACGGTGTCCCCGGGGTGCTGCCCGAGCCAGTACCGCACGAAGTGCGAGCCGATGAAGCCCGCGGCGCCGGTCACGAGGAGAGAGGTCATGGCATCCACGCTAACCAGTGCCCCGACGTGCTCTCCCGGGCGGCGGTCGCCGGTGGGTAGGCTCCGGGGCGGACATGTCGACGGGCTGGGGGGACGATGACGGCGGGGGACGGCGCGGTGCTGGACGAGGGCCGGATCAAGCATCTGGAACTGATCCAGATGATCGTGGCCCGGATGGGCAACAACTCGTTCCTGATCAAGGGCTGGTCGCTGACCGTCACCGGCGCGCTGCTCGCGTTCGCCGTCCGCAGCAACGACCGGGCCGTCGCCCTGGTCGGCCTGCTGCCGGTCCTGGCGTTCTGGCTCCTGGACGCCTACTTCATGTACCGGGAGCGCCTCTACCGGCGCCTGTACGACCGGGTGCGGCGCCCGGAGGCGGCGGTGGAGCCGTTCGCCATGGACGTGGAGCCGGGCCGGGAGCGCGCGGGAGTGGTGAGAGCGGCGCTCTCCCCCACTCCCGCGTGCTTCTACGGGGGTCTGCTGCTGGCCCAGGTGTTCGCCCAGCTGCTCGCCGCCTGACGCCTGACCGGGAGGCGGCGCGGGGCGTCCGGACTCAGCGCGCGGTCTGCGTGTGGACGTACTCCACGAGCCGGGTCAGCGCGTCCGGGTCGGTGGACGGCAGGACGCCGTGGCCGAGGTTGAACACGTGGCCCTCCAGGCCGGCCGCCGCGTCCAGGACCTCGCGCGCCTTGGCCTCGACCGCCTCGGCCGGCGCGAAGAGGACGGCGGGGTCCAGGTTGCCCTGGAGCGCCTTGCCGGGGCCGACGCGGCGGGCGGCCTCGTCCAGCGGGACGCGCCAGTCGACGCCGACGACGTCCGCGCCGGCCTCGCCCAGGTCGCCGAGGAGCTCGCCGGTGCCGACGCCGAAGTGGATGCGCGGCACGCCGTACCCGGCGACGGCGTCGAAGACCTTGCGGGAGGCGGGCTGCACGAAGCGGCGGTAGTCCGCGGGGGCGAGGGCGCCGACCCAGGAGTCGAAGAGCTGGACGGCGCTCGCGCCCGCCTCGATCTGCACCTTCAGGAAGGCGGCCGTGATGTCGGCGAGCCGGTCCAGCAGGTCGGCCCACAGCCCGGGGTCGCCGTACATGAGCGCCTTGGTGTGCTCGTGGTTGCGGGACGGGCCGCCCTCCACGAGGTAGCTGGCGAGGGTGAAGGGGGCGCCCGCGAAGCCGATCAGCGGGGTGGCGCCGAGCTCGCGGGTGAGCAGGCCGTACGCCTCGGTGACGTAGGAGACGTCCTCGGGGGTCAGGTCGCGCAGCCGGGCGAGGTCCTCGCGGGTGCGGACCGGCTGCTCGACGACCGGGCCGACGCCCGGCTTGATGTCGAGGTCGATGCCGATGGCCTTGAGCGGGACGACGATGTCGCTGAAGAAGATCGCCGCGTCCACACCGTGCCGGCGCACCGGCTGGAGGGTGATCTCGGCGACCAGTTCCGGCCGCATGCAGGACTCGAGCATCGGGATGCCCTCGCGCACCTTGCGGTACTCCGGCAGGGAGCGGCCGGCCTGTCGCATGAACCACACGGGCGTGTGCGGCACCGGCTCACGCCGGCACGCCTTGAGGAAGGCGGAGTCGTACGTGGCGGTCGGCTGCTTGCCCGCGGGGCTCTGGTTGGCACTCACACGGCAAGTCTCGCATGCCCTCCGAACGGGCCCCGACCTCGGGTGCGGGCACCTCGGAGCGGGGCGCGCACCCCGTTCCCGAGCCCCGGCGCGCCCCCTCGGCACGGCGTGATCCGGACATCGCACCCGCGCGCGGGTGTCTCTCCCTGCGTCGCGGCGCCGTTCCGCTTAATCTTCCCGGCATGGCTGCGGCTCAGGGACGACTGTCGGACGACGCTGGCGGAATGGACGAACCGAAGGGTGCCGGGGAGGGCGTGCGGCAACCGGGCGGCGGGGCACCGCCCGCGTTCACGGCCGCCGTCGACGCGCTGCGGGCCGCGCGGCTGCGCCCGCAGGTCGAGGTGGAGGCGACGCGCGCGCCGCAGCGGCTCGCCCCGTACGCCTACGCGCTGGAGGCCGCGGTCGTCGACGGCGAGGAGGACCTGGCCGACGGGCGTCTGGTGCTGCTGCACGACCCGGCGGGTCACGACGCCTGGCGGGGCACCTTCCGTCTGGTGACGCTGGTCCGGGCCGAACTGGAACCGGAGATGGCGGCGGACCCGCTGCTGCCGGACGTGTGCTGGTCCTGGCTCACCGGCGCCCTCCAGGCCCGCGGCCTGGCCTACGGCGAGCCCAGCGGCACGGTCACGCGGGCGAGTTCCCACTACTTCGGCGGGCTGTCGGCGCGCCCGCCGGCCTCGCAGATCGAGATCCGGGCGTCCTGGACGCCCCGCGAGGGCCTGGGCGGGGTGCCCGACACCGCGGCCCATCTCGCCTCGTGGTGCGATCTGCTGGCCCAGGTCGCGGGTCTGCCCCCGGCCGGCCCGGGCGACGCCTCGATCGTCACGCTGCCGCAGCGGCGCGGCCCGCAGTCGCGCTAGCGGCTCCGTCCGCCGGGCCGCACCCCTGACACGGGGCCCGGCGCTCCCCTCCCCTTCCCGGGGCGGGAGCGCCGGGCCCCTTTTCTCATGCCCCGCCCCGGTGTCCACCACGTCCGCGGCCACACCTCTCTCCACGCGTGCAGGATCATCGGACGGTACGCACGGACTCCGTCGGTCACTTTGTCGATACGGCCACTTTCGGCCCCGTATCGACACAGACTGAAACCGTTCGATCTTCGAATGATCGACCGCGTGTCCGAATTGCTCGGATTGTTACTCACTAGATCGTGATCATCCTCTAAAGGCGGACGCACCCGGTGCCGAAGACGACTGTGACCTTGAAAGCACGGTTCGTCCCGGCTTCGCCCCCAGGAGCCGGTCCCGTCCCGCACCCCAGGAGGCCTGGTGTCCGTTCTCCTCGAGCAGCCCGCAAGCCTGGTCGCCTACCGCCCGAACAAGCCGACCGCCATGGTGGTCGTGGCCGACCCGCGCGTCCGATCCACCGTCACCCGCCATCTGTGGGCGCTCGGTGTGCGCGATGTCATCGAGGCCTCGTCCGTCGCGGAGGCTCGTCCCCGCATCGGCAACCCCCGCGACATCTGCGTCGCAGACGTCCACCTCCCCGACGGCTCCGGTCTGACCCTCCTGTCGGAGACCCGCGCGGCGGGCTGGCCCAACGGCCTCGCCCTGTCCGCCGCCGACGACATCGGCGCCGTACGCAACGCCCTCGCCGGCGGAGTCAAGGGCTACGTCGTCACCGGCACCCGCACCAACATCGGGCTCCCCACCCGGCCCGGTGCCGCCCCCATCGGCGCCGCCGCCGCCCGACTGCACCGCCGCCCCCCGGGTGCCCCGAGCCACCCGGGCGGCTACCGCGAGCTCTCCGGCCGCGAGGTCGAGGTGCTGCGGCTGGTCGCGGAGGGCCAGTCGAACAAGGCGATCGGCGTCTCCATGGGCCTGTCCGCACTGACCGTCAAGAGCCACCTGGCCCGCATCGCCCGCAAGCTCGGCACGGGCGACCGCGCCGGGATGGTGGCGGTGGCCCTGCGGACCGGCATCATCCACTGACCACTCGTACCCGACCGCTCCCCCGCCCCCCTCCCCCGCCGTGCACTCCGTCCCTCCCTGACCCGACCGGTGCACGACCCACCCGCGCCCGCCGACGGAACGTTCCGTCGGCGGGCGCGGCGCATACACCGATACCCTTGTCCGGTGACCGACGCCCACGAAACCGCAGCAGACCGTCCCCTGCGAACCACCGGAGGCGCTCCTCCGGACGACGCCGGATCTTCTGCGATGCAGGCGCCGACCCCCTTGCTCGAACCACGCGAAGGCGTTCCGCCGGTGATCGCCGACGCCGCCGCCCTCGCCGAGGTGACCGCCGCCTTCGCCGCCGGCCGCGGCCCCGTCGCCGTCGACGCCGAGCGCGCCTCCGGTTACCGCTACGGCCAGCGTGCCTACCTGGTGCAGCTGCGCCGCCAGGGCGCGGGCACCGCGCTCGTCGACCCCGTGGCCTGCCCCGACCTCTCGGAGCTGGGCGCGGCGATCGCCGACGCCGAATGGGTGCTGCACGCCGCCACCCAGGACCTGCCCTGTCTGCGGGACATAGGGATGGTGCCCGCCCGCATCTTCGACACCGAGCTGGCCGGCCGGCTCGCCGGTTTCCCCCGGGTCGGCCTCGGCGCGATGGTCGAGAACGTGCTGGGCTTCGTCCTGGAGAAGGGCCACTCCGCCGTCGACTGGTCCACCCGCCCGCTGCCCGAGCCCTGGCTGCGCTACGCCGCGCTCGACGTCGAGCTCCTGGTCGACCTGCGCGACGCGCTGGAGAAGGAGCTGGACCGGCAGGGCAAGCTGGACTGGGCCCGGCAGGAGTTCGACGCGATCGCCTCGGCCCCGCCGCCCGAGCCCCGCAAGGACCCCTGGCGCCGCACCTCCGGCATGCACAAGGTGCGGCGGCGCCGGCAGCTCGCCGTCGTGCGGGAGCTGTGGCAGACCCGGGACCGCATCGCGCAGCGCCGGGACGTCTCGCCGGGCAAGGTGCTCGGTGACGCCGCCATCGTCGAGGCGGCGCTCGCGCTGCCGCCCAACGCGCACGCGCTCGCCGCGCTCAGCGGCTTCGGGCGGGTGAACCGCCGTCAGCTGGAGCAGTGGCAGGCCGCGGTCGACCGGGCGAAGGCCCTGCCCGAGTCGCAGCTGCCGCAGCCGGGCCAGCCGGTGACCGGTCCCCCGCCGCCGCGCGCCTGGGCGGACAAGGACCCGGCCGCCGCGGCCCGCCTCGCGGCGGCGAAGGCGGGCGTGGGCGAGCTCGCCGAGCGACTGAACATGCCCCAGGAGAATCTGATCACTCCGGACACGGTTCGCAGGGTGTGCTGGGAGCCTCCCGCGGTCGTGGGCCCGGAGTCCGTGGCCTCCGCGCTCGCGGCGTACGGGGCTCGGGCGTGGCAGGTGGAACAGGTCACCCCGGTGCTGGTGGAGGCGCTGTCGGCGACGGCACCCGGGAAGTGATCTCCGGTGCCGTCCCGACGGCACCGGACACCGACGGCGCCCCCGGCCCCACGGCCGTGCGGGCTCACCGGCACGCCGCCGGGCGTGTGAGGGGGTGCCCTCCCGGGAGAACCCGCCGAACGGTGATGTCCCGCGTCCGCGTGCCCCGCACACGGCGGAAAGCGCGTTGCCGTGTGCCGGTCAGTCGTCGAAGCGGCGGCGCGCGCTCTCGATGTGACCGAGGTACTGGTGGGTCCAGCCGCAGATGGCGTCGACCGTGGTCCGCAGTGCCCGGCCCGGCTCGGTGAGGGTGTACTCCACCTTCGGCGGCACGGTGGGGTGCACCTTCCGGTCGACCAGGCCGTTGCGTTCCAGCATGCGCAGATTCTGGGTGAGCATCTTGTGGCTGATGCCCTCGACCTCGCCCCGCAGTTCGCCGAAGCGCAGGGTGCGCTCACCGAGCGCCTCGATGATCAGCAACGCCCACTTGTTGGCGACGTCCGAGAAGATCTCCCGTGCCAGCGAGTCCGCGCGCCTCAGATCGGCGTCCTCGGGCAGGTTCTTGAGCAGTTGCTTGGTCACCATAAGGTTCCCCAGTCACCGAAAAGTGCGTTCTTCCAGGTCAGGCGTCACTCTCCTACAGTTCCTGAGTAACCACAAGAGAGCAGATCAGAAAGGCGCTCCCATGACCGTCATCGATGTCTTCCACCACGGCGTGCCGGCCGAGGACGACTTCGGCTATTCGCAGGCGATCAAGTCCGGCGAGCTGATCCACGTCTCCGGACAGCTCTCGCTCGACGACGCGGGCGAGTTCCTCCACGCGGGCGACTTCACCGCCCAGCTGGAGCGGACCTACGCCAACATGGACAAGATCCTGGACCACTACGGCGCCACCCGGAACCAGGTCGTCTCGCAGACCTTGTACGTGGTGGACCTGCGGCAGAACGCCGCGGCGACGGCGAAGGGCAATCTCGCGTACTTCGGCGACCACCGTCCGGCCAGCACGGTCGTCGGTGTCACCGCGCTGACCTTCCCCGGCCAGCTCGTCGAGATCAGCCTCGTCGTCGACACGAAGCTGCCCGCCTGAACCACCCCCCGGCAGGAGGCTGATCCCCCACCGGGCGCTGACCGCTCGGCGATCGAGCGCCCGGTGCGTCGGGGAGGAAAGGGGCGGTGAGGCCGTCGGGGGCGGGGAAGGCTGCCGGGCGGGTGCGGCTCCGTCGTGGCCGGTCGCACGTTCCCCGCGCCCCTCGGGCGGGCCGCAGAAGCCGGAACTACGGCTTCATCTCGTATGCGCCCGACAGCGCCTCGACGCGCTCCCACACCCGCTGCGAGCGGGACTCGTCGGCGGACGGGCGGCGGAGGGCGCCCAGGGCCCACGTCTGCTGGGCCTCGGTCGCCGAGTCCTTGCCGTGCAGCTCCACCGCGTGGGCGGAGAAGTCGCGGATCAGGACGGCGAAGAGTTCGTCCAGCACGTCCTCGTCGAGGGCGGTCAGGCGCGCCTGCTCCAGGATCAGCTGGCCGTGCACCACCAGGGCGAACAGCTGGCCGACGGCGAGCAGCAGGTCGAGGTCGCGGCTCTGCTCCTCGCCGGGGGCGGCCGTGGTGACGAACTCGCACAGGGCGTCCGCCTGTTCGCGGAAGCGGGCGACGTTCGGCAGGTGGGCGAAGGCGTCGTAGGCGGTGCGCCAGTCGTGGAAGCGTACGGAGCCCAGGCCGCGGGCCGGTCCCTGCCGGAAGAGGAACGCGTCGTCGGCCGCGTCGAGGCGGGCCGGCACGGGCGCGTACTCGGCCGGGGCCAGCAGATGGTTGCGCATGAACTTGAGGATCAGCGCGAGATTGACGTGGACCGTTCCCTCCAGCTTCGGCAGGCTCCGGATCTCGACGGCGGCCTGCGCGAAGTAGTTGTCCTTCTCGAAGCCCTTGGCGGCGATGACGTCCCACATCAGGTCGATGACCTTCTCGCCCTCGGTGGTCACCTTCATCTTCGTCATCGGGTTGAAGAGCAGGTAGCGGCGGTCGTCGGGCCCGGCGGAGCGGAAGTAGTCGACGGCGCGGTCGCTGAACAGCTTCATGCCGACGAGCCTGACGTACGCGTCGGTCAGCTCCCGGCGCACGTGCGGGAAGGCGGTGACGGGGCGCCCGTAGAGGATGCGGTTGTGGGCGTGGGTGACCGCCTCGTACATCGCGTGCTCGCAGATGCCGATGGAGGCGGTGCACAGGTTGAACTTGCCGACGTTGACGGTGTTGAGCGCGGCGTCGAAGGCGGCGCGGCCGGTGTGCAGGACGTCCTCGGGGCGGACCGGGTAGTTCTCCAGGCGGAACTCGCTGACGTACTTGGAGGAGTCGACGACGTTCTTCACCAGGTGGTACGACGGGTGGCGGCTGTCGGCGGCGAAGAAGACGTAGCCGTCGGGGCCCTCGATGTCGGTGCGGCGGCCGAAGACGGAGACGAGGCCGGCCGCGTTGCCGTTGCCGATGTAGTACTTGGAGCCGGTCGCGCGAAAGCCGCCGTCGCCGTCGGGCTCCAGCAGCATGTCGGTGGAGTAGATGTCGGCGCCGTGCGCCTTCTCGGACAGGCCGAAGGCGAACACCTCGCCCTGGTCGAGGAGTTCGGCGGCGCGGGTGCGGGCGGCGGCGTTGTCGCTCTGCCAGACCGGGCCGAGGCCGAGGATGGTGACCTGCCAGGCGTACCAGTAGTCGAGGCCGTAGAAGCCGAGGATCTCGTTGAGGGCGGCGATCCGGGCGGTGTCCCAGCGCTTGTCCCCGCTCTGCCCGCCGTCCTGTCCAGCGGCGGCGGAGGCCGGGGTGAGGAAGGTCGCGAAGAGGCCCTCCTTCGCGGCGAAGGCGAGGAAGTCCGCCGGCCAGGCACGGGAGCGGTAGTCCTCGATCAGCCTGCGCTTGCCGCGGTCCTCGAACCAGTCGACGGTGGCGCGCAGCAGCCGCCGGGTCTCGGGGTCGAAGTGGGCCGGGTCGTAGGTGCGCGGGTTGAACACCAGCGGGTCCGTCATCGTCGTCATCGCCTTTCCGGCGTGGGGGTCGAGGGTGAGGGTGGAGAACAGGCGGGCGGGTCAGCGCCCGGTGGGGCCGAGGCGGCGGAGCGTGGCCAGGACGTCGTCGAGCCAGGCGAGGGTCATCCGCTCGTAGGCGATGCCGCCGCGCAGCACGACGTGCTGGAGTTCGCGTCCGGCGTCGGGCCCGGCCGGCGCCTGTGGGCCGGTGAAGTCGCGGTGCTCCCCGGCGAGGTAGTGCGCGAGCCGTTCGCTGTGCACCGTGTGATGACGCTCGACCTCGGCGATCAGTGCGGCCGGGTCGTCGAACGCGGCGCCGCGGATCTTCACGGCGAGGTCGTGCCGGATGCTCTCCGGCTCGATCGGCTCGTGCAGCCACCGGGCCAGGGCGTCGCGTCCGGCGGCGGAGACGGAGTACTCCTTCTTGTCCGGGCGGCCCTCCTGCGGCACCTCGCGCACATCGACCCAGCCGTCGCTCTCCATGCGTTTGAGCACGCGGTAGATCTGCTGGTGGGTGGCGGTCCAGAAGTATCCGATGGACCGCTCGAAGCGCCGGGACAGCTCATAGCCGGAGCCCGGCTTCTCCAGCAGGGAGACGAGGATCGCGTGGTCGAGGGCCATGCGCCGATGCTGCTATGCAACTCGTTGCATAGGCAAGAATGTCTTTCCCGGTGAGACACGGCTCACCCGCAGTGACACCCCGCGGATCCACGCAGGAGCCGCACACCGGTACGGCCCGGCGCCCCCTTCGGGGCCCGCACCGGACCGGCGCCTTCCGTGTGACCTTCGCCGCTCGCCGCCCCAGGGCTGGGCAGCTACGTTACCCATAAGTAGCATGGTGCTTAAGCAAGCGCTCAGCATCCCGTACCTGGAGGAGAGCCATCGTGCCTCGTACCGTCAGGGACGTCGTCTTCGTAGACGGCGTCCGCACCCCGTTCGGCAAGGCGGGCCCGAAGGGCATCTACCACGAGACCCGCGCCGACGACCTGGTCGTGAAGGCGATCCGGGAGCTGCTGCGCCGCAATCCCGGTCTCGACCCGAAGAAGATCGACGAGGTCGCCGTCGCCGCGACCACGCAGATCGGCGACCAGGGCCTGACCATCGGCCGCACCGCCGGCATCCTGGCGGGCCTGCCCACCTCGGTCCCGGGCTACTCCATCGACCGCATGTGCGCGGGCGCCCTGACCGCCGTCACCACGGTGGCCGGCTCGGTCGCCTTCGGCGCGTACGACGTCGCCATCGCGGGCGGTGTCGAGCACATGGGCCGCCACCCGATGGGCGAGGGCGTCGACCCGAACCCGCGGTTCGTCAGCGAGAAGCTGGTCGACGAGTCCGCCCTGTTCATGGGCATGACCGCGGAGAACCTGCACGACCGCTACCCGTCGATCACCAAGCTGCGCGCCGACGAGTACGCCGTGCGCTCGCAGGAGAAGGCCGCCAAGGCGTACGCCGACGGCAAGATCCAGGCCGACCTGGTGCCGGTCTCGGTGCGCCGCACCAACCCCGAGGGCGGCGAGACGGGCTGGGGCCTGGTCACCGCCGACGAGCCGATGCGCCCGGGCACCACGCTGGAGAACCTGGCGAACCTGAAGACGCCGTTCCGCGTCCACGGCCGGGTCACCGCGGGCAACGCGGCCGGTCTGAACGACGGCGCCACCGCGTCGATCATCGCGAGCGAGGACTTCGCCCGCGAGAACGGCCTGCCGGTCAAGATGCGTCTGGTCTCGTACGCCTTCGCCGGCGTCGAGCCGGAGGTCATGGGCTACGGCCCGATCCCCGCCACGGAGAAGGCCCTCGCGCAGGCGGGCCTGTCGATCTCCGACATCGGCCTGTTCGAGATCAACGAGGCCTTCGCCGTCCAGGTCCTCGCCTTCCTGGAGCACTACGGCATCGCCGACGACGACGCCCGCGTCAACCAGTACGGCGGCGCCATCGCCTTCGGCCACCCGCTGGCCTCCTCCGGCGTCCGTCTGATGACGCAGCTGGCCCGCCAGTTCGAGGAGCAGCCGCACGTCCGCTACGGCCTGACCACCATGTGCGTCGGCTTCGGCATGGGCGCGACGGTCATCTGGGAGAACCCGAACTTCGAGGGGGACAAGTGAGCACCACCGCAGAGCTGCTGAAGGGTGCGGCCGAGCTGTTCCCCGGCGAGGTCGTCACGCAGGCGCACGTACGCCACTTCGACCTGCCGCTGGGCGCGGGGCGCTTCGCCCTGATCACCCTGGACAACGGCCACGACCACACCAAGCCGACCACGCTCGGCCCGCAGTCGCTGGCGAACATCGACGCCGCGATCGACCGGGTCGAGAAGGAGGCCGCGGACGGCGACATCGTCGGCGTCGGCGTCACCGGCAAGCCGTTCGTCTTCGCGGTCGGCGCCGACCTCAAGGGCGTCGAGCTGCTGAAGCGGCACGAGGACGCGCTGGCCATCGGCAAGGGCGGCCACGACGTCTTCAAGCGCCTGGCGAAGCTGGCCGTGCCGACCTTCGCGTACTACAACGGCGCCGCCATGGGCGGCGGCGTGGAGATCGGCCTGCACTGCACCTACCGCACGGTGTCCGCGGCGCTCCCCGCCTTCTCCCTGCCCGAGGTCTTCCTCGGCCTGGTCCCCGGCTGGGGCGGCTGCACGCTGCTGCCGAACCTGATCGGCGCCGACAAGGCCGTCTCGGTCATCATCGAGAACAGCCTCAACCAGAACAAGCAGCTCAAGGGCAAGCAGGTCCACGAGCTGGGCATCGCGGACGCGATCTTCGAGGGCGCGGACTTCCTGGAGCAGTCGCTGGCCTGGACGGCGTCCGTCCTCAAGGGCGAGATCGCCGTCGAGCGCCCGGTGATCGACCGCGGCGAGGCCTGGGACCAGGCGGTCGCACGCGGCCGCTTCGTCGCCGACTCCAAGGTGCACGGCGCGGCCCCGGCCGCCTACCGCGCGCTGGACATCATCGCCGCCGCCAAGAACGGCGACCTCCAGCAGGGCTACGACGCCGAGGACCAGGCGCTGGCCGACCTGATCATGGGCGGCGAGCTGCGCTCCGGCATCTACGCCTTCAACCTGGTGCAGAAGCGCGCCAAGCGTCCCGCCGGCGCCCCGGACAAGTCGCTGGCCCGCCCGGTCACCAAGGTGGGCGTCGTCGGCGCCGGCCTGATGGCCAGCCAGCTCGCGCTGCTCTTCCTGCGCCGCCTGGAGGTGCCGGTCGTCCTGACCGACATCGACCAGGAGCGCGTCGACAAGGGTGTGGGCTACGTCCACGCCGAGATCGACAAGCTGCTCGGCAAGGGCCGTATCAACCAGGACAAGGCCAACCGCCTCAAGGCGCTGGTGACCGGTGTCCTGGACAAGGCCGAGGGCTTCGCGGACGCGGACTTCGTCATCGAGGCCGTGTTCGAGGAGATGGGCGTCAAGCAGAAGGTGTTCGCGGAGGTCGAGGCGGTCGCCCCGGCGCACGCGATCCTCGCGACGAACACCTCGTCCCTCTCCGTGACGGAGATGGCGTCGAAGCTGAAGCACCCCGAGCGGGTCGTCGGCTTCCACTTCTTCAACCCGGTCGCGGTCCTCCCGCTGCTGGAGATCGTCCGCGGCGAGAAGACCGACGACGCGTCGCTCGCGACGGCGTTCGGCGTCGCCAAGAAGCTGAAGAAGACCGCGGTCCTGGTCAAGGACGCCCCGGCGTTCGTCGTGAACCGCATCCTGACCCGCTTCATGGGCGAGATCCAGAACGTCATCGACGAGGGCACGCCGGTCGCGGTGGCGGAGAAGGCGGTCGAGCCGCTCGGCCTGCCGATGTCGCCGCTGGTCCTGCTGGAGCTGGTCGGCCCGGCGATCGGCCTGCACGTCTCCGAGACGCTCAACAAGGCGTTCCCGGACCGCTTCACGGTCTCCCCGAACCTCAAGGCGGTCGTCGAGGCGGGCAAGCGCGGCTTCTACGTCTACGACAGCGGCAAGCCCGAGCTGGACCCGGAGGTCGCCGCGCTCCTCAAGCAGGGCGACACCGTCCTGACGGAGGAGCAGGTCCGCGCCCGCGTCCTGGACGCGGTGGCCCAGGAGATCGGCCTGATGCTCGACGAGGGCGTCGTCGCCGAGGCGCAGGACATCGACCTGTGCCTGATCACCGGCGCCGGCTGGCCCTTCCACCTGGGCGGCATCACGCCGTACCTGGACCGCGAGGGCGTCTCCGAGCGGGTGAACGGCAAGCGGTTCCTCGAGCCGGGGGTGGCGTCGGTTCCGGCGTAGTGTTCCGGCACACGTGAGGAGGGCCTCCGCGGGGTGCGGGGGCCCTCTTCGGCGTCACCAGGCGGGCATCGCCGGATAGTGGTCGCAGGCACCGGAGCAGGATTCACGGGACGCCAGCGACGTGTGCAGCCAGTTGTCCTCGGGGATGCCGTGGACACGCAGCGTCAGGGAGACGGACGCCGAGCGGATGGCGCTGAACACCGCGACGAACTCGACCTCGTAGGTGCCGGGCCGCCAGTCGTGGGCGTGCGTGACCCGCCAGGTGCCGTCCTCCTGGACCGGGGCCTCGGCGATCAGCCTGCCCTGCTCCAGAACCATGACCTTCTCCGTTCCCCTGGACGCCTTGCCGGAGAAACGGGGGCGCGGACCGCACCAGGCGTTCGGACGCGGGCCGATCACCTCGGGCGGGTCGAGGCGGTCGAGGACGTGGAAGTCCGTCACCGACCGTTGCGAGACGTTGTTCGCCATGACGCCGAGCACCTCGACGGTGTGCGGACCGGCCGGCCAGTTCACCACCCGGCGCCACTGCCACCCGCCGGAGGCGGAGACGGTGGTGCCCCCGAGGTACCTGCCCTGTTCGTAGAAGAGCACGTAATCGGTACCGGCGGGTGCCTTCCCGGTCATCCTGCGGGCGGCGCCGACGAGTTCGCCGGGGGCGGGCGAGGCGAAGACGGGCGCTTCCGGCACGCTCGGTGCCATGGTGAGGGCGAGTTCGGGGTTGCTCACGGTGAACTCGGCGAGCACCGACGGCATCGTGCCCGGCGCCAGACTCTGCGAGTCGACCAGGTCCCGGGGCAGTTCCGCCGTGTCGAGGAGGCACATCGCGAGCCGGCGGGCCACCTCGCGGGCTCCCTCCTCGTTGAAGTGACTGGCGTCGACGATGCCTTCCGGGTGGTTCGGGTGCTCCCCCGGGTCCAGCCAGCGGTAGAGGCGGCGGGCCCGTGTGGGGCCGAGCTCGGCGAGCATGGCCGTCGTGAAGACGGTCATGTCGAGCAGGGGGGTGCCGGTCTCCGCGGCGGCCTGCCGGGTGAGTTCCGGGTAACCGTCGTGGGTGTCGAGTACGTTCCCCGCCTCGTCGAAGGCGCAGCGGGCGGCCGGGGTGACCAGGACCGGGACGGCGCCCTCCGCGCGGATCGCGTCGGTGTACAGGCGCAGGTACTCCCTGTACTCGCGCGGTCCGTGGTAGCGGTTGAGCTGATTGATGCGCTGCTCGACGGTGCCGAAGGCGACGAGCACCAGGTCGCCGGGGGCGAGCGTGGTGAGGAGGGTGGCGAACCGCTCGGTGTAGTAGCCGCGCAGCGTCATCGCGTCACGGGCGTAGTTGCGTACTTCGTACCCCCCGTTCAGGAACTCGCCGAGGTACTGTCCCCAGCCCGCCAGCGGCGCTTCCTCCGCGGTACGCGACGCGGCCACCGAGTTGCCGATGATGCAGAACTTCTTCATGTCTTCCTCACTCCTCCCGGTCGGCGGGGACCGGATCACACCACGGTCATGGGTCCGAAACCGCTGGTGACGTCCGGTGCGTTCTGCCGCATCACCCTCAGCCGGGAGTCCGTGCCCAGCACCGCCACCACGACACGGCCCGCCTGGTCCAGGGCGAGGGCCGGCGGCCGGGCCGCGAGGACGTCGTACTCGACCCACTCCGGTGCCGGCGTCCGGTCAGCGGTGTCGAAGACGGCGACGCTGAGGCGGTTGCGCGCGTCGCGGCGGGCGAGGACGACGGAGTCGCGCCGGTCGGTGAGCTGCCGCAGCGCCGCGACACGGCCGGTTCCCCCGTGCCCGCCGAGCCGTTCGACGCGCTCGTTCCACCGTCCGTCCGGCCGCTGCCGTACGCACAGCACCTCGCCGGACTCCTCCTCGCGGTAGAACACCGCCATCCGGGAGCGGCCGATCTGCAGCGGGGTCAGGCCGCCGACAGGCCGCCAGGCGTCCTGGTCGGCCGCGGTCACACCGTCCTGCAGCTTGTAAGGGCCGTAGACGTCGTCCTGGTACCAGTGCACGCCGCCGGTGCGGTTGGCGGCGAACAGCTGGATGCGTCCGGTGGACTTCAGCACGGCGGTCAGGCAGTCCTGCATGCCCCGACCGCCCAGATCCTCCCAGGCACCCCAGCCCTCACCGGTCTCCCGGCGGGCGCTGACACCGGACCCGAAATTGCGCAGGAACACGTGCAGCCGGCCCGAGGGGTCGACCACCGCCTCCGGAACACCGACCTCCCGGCAGCGACGCCAGTCCTGGGAACGCTCGTTGGGGTTGCCGACGCTCTCCCAGGGGGTCGCCGAGCCGGTGTGCGCCTGCCGCCACATCCGCACGGCCTCCACATCCACCCGGCCGTCCGGTCCGGAGGTACGGCGCATGCCGACCAGGTGCACCCCGCCGGTACGGTCCGGGGCCACGGACAGCGCCGGGGTCAGCCCGGTGCCGGGCAGGAGGGCCGGGCGGCCCCACCCGCCGCCGGGTTCGTTCTCGGTCCAGACCGCCAGTCTCCCGCCGAGCACCGCGTAGGCGGCGAGCCGGCCGTCGGCCTGCAGGTGGAGCCAGTCGGTACCGCCCTCGTACCGGGGCCGGGTGCTCCAGCCGTAGCGGCGGATGTCGGAGCCGTCCGACAACTGCCTGTCACCGCAGTAGCGGTGGTGGCAGTCGTGACCGTCGGCGGACGTGTACACCTCGATGACACGCTTCTTCTCGTCCCAGGCGTGTTCCGTGAGGTTGCTGGGCCACAGCTTGTTGCCGTAGCCGACGCAGTGATCCACGAGCGGGGGCACGCCTCCCTCGGAGACGTACTGCTCCAGGGCGGCCAGCGCGAACTGTGCCGTCGCGGTGTGGTCCTGGTGGTCGCTGGAGGTGGGGCCGCGCTGCTCGTCCCAGGCGGTGTGCCACGGGTCCGGGTCCATGGTCCAGAACTGGGTGGGCCGTGTGTAGTGGAGCAACTCGGCCAGCGAGCGCAGCAGTGTGTCCCGGCCGATCTCCTGGGGCGTGCGCAGCGGTGACTCGGCGGCGATCAGGGTGGGCTGGACGACCGCCTGGCCGGTCCACAG
Organism: Streptomyces sp. NPDC006384; assembly: GCF_042870695.1. Classification (NCBI taxonomy): domain Bacteria; kingdom Bacillati; phylum Actinomycetota; class Actinomycetes; order Kitasatosporales; family Streptomycetaceae; genus Streptomyces; species Streptomyces sp. NPDC006384. The sequence continues at coordinate 74,215 of NZ_JBIAHR010000007.1, read as the reverse complement.
CGTGGCCAGCCGGGCCGGTGGCACATCGGCGGGGAAACCGTGGTCGGGGTCGGCCATACGCAGTCCGAAGAAGAACAGCTGCACGTGGGGCGCGGCCAGCAAGGTGGAGCGCTCCGCGATCACACCGGTGGAGAAGGAGACGACGTCGCGGGCCCACTCGCTGTCGCGCTTGCCCGTCACCATGACGGCGTAGGCGGCGCGCAGCCCGTGCTGCCGTGCTTCCGCGTACCCCTCGTAGTCCGGCGGGCTCTCCAGCCGGTGGGGATCGCGGGTGTCGATGTTGCGTCCGTCGGCCTCCGCCGCCGTCAGGTAGACGCTGGTGACCTGGTGGCCCGCCTCCAGCGCGCGCTGCAGGTCGGGGTTGATGAAGTACAGGTCGTCGTCCGGGTGCGCGAGGACCTGGACCAGTGATGCGTGCGACGTGGTGCCTTCAGCGGAGTGCATGACGGTTTCCCCTCGGGTGCGGACGGGCGTGCGGACGCCGGTGCGGGTCCCCGGCTGTCCGCGTCACAGCGGCCAGCCGGGCAACCGGCCCGCGTGGGCGAGCTGGTTGCGCTGCGAGCCGGTCTCGAACTGGCTCGGCACCGGGAAGTAGCTGGGCAGGAACGCGGAGAGAATGGCGTCCTGCTCGTCCTCGGGGACGTCTCCGTCGTGGTAGTCGTTCAGGCAGAACACGTCGTGCGGACGCACGCTGAGGATGCGGTTGAGGCGGGAGGCGTGGTCGCTCAGGCCGACGTTGACGAAGCCGCAGGAGATGCTGCCGGGGACGCTGCGCAGGGTGTGGAAGCCGAAGTAGTGGTGCAGGGAGGAGGCCACCGAGACGTCGCTGTGGCTGCGCAGCCGGTTGTGCGCGGTGGTCGCCACGGCGTGCTGGTAGTGCTGCTCGATGTCGGCCAGGACGCTGCGCCGCAGCGGGTGCGGAGCGTGCAGGAAGGAGTGCACGAGCGTCTGCCCGAAGGACTGCTCGATCAGCGTCCGGTTGTTCTTGGCGGCACTGATGTTGAACTCGTCCTCGTAGGAGGGCGGGGCCATCGGCACGGCGGTGGGCGACATGAAGTGCTTGGCCTGACCGTTGCCGAGGAAGAACATGCCGGGCGTCAGCGTCCGTCCGACGAAGACGTCGTCGTTGAAGTACAGGAAGTGCTCGGCCAGTCCGTCGATGTGGTGCAGCTGGCTCTCGATGGCGTGCGAGTTGTAGGTGGGCAGCGCACCACGGTTGCCGAAGATCTCCGTGTGGTCCACGACCCGCACCCGCGGGTGGGACAGGTCCAGCCAGTGCGGCACCTGCTGGTCGGTGACGAGGTAGATGTTGCGGATCCAGGGGGCGTACATGTCGATGGAGCGCAGCGAGTACCGCAGTTCGTCCCGGTCCCGGAAGCGTGCCGCGCTGGTCGCCGCGTCCTCGGTCTCCATGCCCATGGCGGCCAGTACGGCGTTCTTGCGTTCCAGCCATGCGACGTCGGCACCGTTCACCCACGTGTAGACGGCGTCCACGGGGAAGGGGATGTCTCCGTGCAGCACCTGCTGGAAGGCGCTGATCGTCGGGTACTGACGGTTGCCGAGCACGAGGGGGGCCCGGTAGAGGGCCTTGCTGGGGACCCGGTCGCCGATCAGGGTGCGGGCGGGTGCCTTGAGATGGGACTGGGTCTCGTCGTCGGGGTCGACGTCCCAGAAGGAGACCGTGCATCCGTAGACGGCCCCGAGGCGCAGGATGTTCGAGTGGGAGACGACGGTCTGGTACACCCGCACTCCGGAGGAGGGGGTGCCGGCGTACGGCGCCACGAGGCCGGCCAGGACGGTGGCCACCGTCTGCTGCCCCTCGTTCAGTACGGCGGCGTACACCGCCTCCCGCGCGAACCGGTCGGACAGTGCCTTGAACACCGCCTCGCGGTACACGGCGTGCACCGCCACGGTGTGCCTCACGAGGTTGTCGCGCACGACCAGGTAGGGGATGTCGGCGCCCTCGAGAGCGTCCGCCACCAGGGACAGGTTGCGCTGGACGATGTCCCACGGGGACTCCCAGTCCAGCAGGCGGCAGACCTGTCCGCCGGACTTCACCAGCCCGCGCTGCTTGAGCAGCTGCTGTTCCAGAGCCCGCTGGTCCGAGGTGCGCACGGTGGTGGCGGGTGCCGGCGCGGCGGCGGGGACGATGCCATCGGCGTCGCTGTAGTAGGCGTGCATGGCCTGACGCGCGGCCTTGGCCGCGGTGCGGCGGCCGCTGTCGCGTTCGGCGACCAGTTCGTGGAAGATCCGCTCCCAGGCGGCGGTCACCACGCCGGGCGAGAAGCGGTTGACGGACGCGAGGGCCGCGGCGCCCATCCGCTGCCGCAGGTGGGTGTCCTGGATCAGGTGCATCAGGGCCGACGCGAGGGCGTCGGTGTCACCGGGCGGGACGAGGATGCCGGTCTGCCCGTCGATGACCACTTCGCGGGGCCCGTTGGGCGAGTCGTAGGAGACCACCGGCACGCCGGCCGCGTGCGCCTCGGCGAGCACCAGGCCGAACGCCTCGTTGCGCGAGGTGAGGGTGGCGATGCTGGCCTTGGCCCACTCCTCCGCCAGGTGCCTGGAGTTGCCGTTGAGCTGGACGCAGTCGTGCAGTCCGAGCATGTCGATCTGCCGGCGCAGGGCGCCGCTGAGCGGTCCGTCGCCGAAGATCCGCAGCTGCCAGTCGGGGTGGTGGCGGGCGACGGTGGCCCAGGCGGTCACGGCGTGGTCGATCTGCTTCTCGGCGACGAGCCGCCCGGCGATGACCACGGTGCGGGTCTGCAGGGTGGAGCGGGGCCGGAAGCCGCTGGGCAGGGCGTTGGGGACGACTTCGAGACGGGGCGCGGCGTCACCGAGGGTCTCGGCGAACCAGTCCCGGGTGCGTTCGCTGAGCACGGCCAGCGCGTCCAGCCGGGCCGCGTACCGGCGCAGCGGTTCCCCGCTGGTGCCGCGCAGTTCGGAGACCCGGTGTTCCTGGTGGACCGTGATGACGTGCGCCGGTGCCAGCTGGACGGCCAGCGCCATCAGGGCCGGGGTGGTGGTGACCAGGACGTCGGTGTCCGTGTCCTGGAGGGCGATTTCGAGTTCCAGGTCGGAGAGCCGGTTGAAGGCCGATTCCCAGGACCGGTCGACGATCTGGCTGGGCTGTGCGGCCAGAGCGGGCCACACCGAGTCGTCGATGCCGGCGGCGCGCAGGGGGCGGGGGGCGGCGTAGGTCAGGTCGATCAGGTAGTCGACCCGGACCCGTTCGTGCGGGGTGAAGAACTGTTCGGTCTTGCTCTTGAAGACGCTGAGCACCCGCACGTCGTGGCGGGCGGCCAGTTCGGACGCCTGGTTGAACACCGCCCGTTCGGTGCCGCCGACCGCGTCGGCCGTGGTCAGCAGGAAAGTGATCTTCATCGGTCGGTTCAGCCTGCCTCGGGCATGCGCGTGCAGGTGACCCGGAGATTTCCTGCGGGGGTGTAGCGCGGTTGGACGATCATGGGGGGAAGGCCCTGCGGGGTGATCGCAAGGCTGCGCATGGCGAAGACGCGCAGGGGGTTGCGTACGTCGTGCAGCCGGCGTCCCGGGCGCAGCGACCGCCCGGTGCGGTCGTGCAGGACGACGTCCCAGTGCTCGGGCCGGCTGCCGCGCGGGGGCATCCGGTCCAGTGGTACCTCCACCCGGAAAACGTCCTCCGTCAGCGCGGTGACGGGCTGTTCTATCCGGCGTCCGGAGGCGACGAACTCGGCCCACGGCTCCTCGACCCGGACGCCCAGGAGCCGGACGTCGACGGTGACACCGGCGTGCGTCAGATGGACCTTGGTCACCTCGACGGAGGGACGGGCGCCGGTGCTGATGACGCGCGCGCTGCCCCGGAAGGAGCGGCCGATCCGGTGGCGTTCGCCGGTCACCGGCGAGATGGTCATGGGCTTGGTCGGCCCCTCGTACGGCACCGGCGGCTGGAGCAGCAGGAAGGAGAGGACGCGCGAGCGGCGCCCCGACCCCAGGCGCAGGCGCAGCCGCCAGCGCCCGCTGTCCACGGGTACGCCACCGATGTCCGCGCCGAGCAGGACGGCGGCATCGACGAGGAGTTCACCGTCGGGGCCTTCGTAGACGTGGGCCTCGGCCGTGAAGTGCCGGCGTCCGCGGCGCAGCACCACCTCGGCCCGCTCGGGCAGCCGCGCGGAAGCCGGCAGCCTGCCGTGCAGGTTGACGGTCTGGCCGTCGAGGATGGCGGCGTAGCGGAGCTGAACGGTGCGGTCCTTGCGCAGGGGGAGGAAGAAGCGCTGCATGAGGCGGTTGCGCAGCCCTGCGGCGCGGGCACGCGGCCCGGAGCGTCGTCGGCCGGTCCCGCCACCTGCCGTGACGGAACTCCTGGTTCTGGGGCTCATATGCCGGCGTACCCCAGTTCGGCCTGGCGATCGGCCGGCTCGGCGGGCCGGCGCGGCGCGACGATACCGGAAGCGGTCTCGAAGGGACTGGGCACCGGAAGGTAGGCCTCCAGGAAGTCGGCGACCATCCGGGCCTGGGCCGCCGGGTCGGCGGCGGTGACGGTGTCGTTCATGCAGAAGGTGTCGAAGTTGCGCCGGGCCAGGAGGTTGTTCAGCCGGCGCTGCGCCAGGTCGTCGGCGAGGTCGATGTAGACGTAGCGGATGTCGCCGGCCGTCGCGCGGGCGGACTGGTAGGCGTAGTAGTGGTGCAGCGAGGAGGTGATGGGTACGTCGTTGGGCGACCGGAACCTGGAGTGCTGGGTCACCCAGTGCGCCTTCGCGTAGACCTGTTCGATCTCCGCGAGCACACTGCGCCGCAGGGCGTGCGGGGTGTGCTTCATCTTCTGGGAGATGACGGTGCCGAACTGCTGCGCGATCAGGCCGCGGCTGTTCTTGCCGGCCGCGTTGACGGGCAGGTCCTCGGTGCTCGCCCGGCCCGACGGGATCAGCGCCTTGGACTGGAAGAACTTGGTCAGTCCGTTGGCGTGGAAGAACAGCCCCGGCTGCACGGGACGGCCGAAGAAGACGTCGTCGTTCAGGTAGAGGAAGTGTTCCGCGAGTTCGGGGATGTGGTGCAGCTGACTCTCGATCGCGTGGGAGTTGAACGTCGGCAGCGCGCCGGGGTCGGAGAAGATCTCGCGGTGGTCGACCACCCGGAGGCCGGGGAAGTCGGTGTTGAGCCAGGACGGCACCTGACCGGCGGTGACGAGGAAGATGTTGCGCACCCACGGGGCGTACTGGTGGATCGAGCGCAGCGAGTACCGCAGCTCGTCACGACTGGTGTAGCGGGCGTCGTTGGCCGCCTGTTCGTGCAGGCCGCCGCCCGGTGCGCCGGTGAGCCGGCCGCGTACGGCGTCCTTGCTCGCCCGCCACACCGGATCGGAGTCGTCCACCCAGGTGTAGACGACGTCGATCGGGAAGAGGTGGTCGTCGGGCAGTGCGGCGGCGAACTCCGGAAGAGTGCGGGTGCGACCGGTGGTGTAGGCGGCCGGCACGGGACTGAACCGGCTCTGCTCGGCCCAGCAGCGGCCCGCGTCCACCGGGATCTCGGTCACGACCTTGTTCGGCCGGGGCGCGGCCAGGCGGCCGTCCCGCTCAGCCCAGAACTCGATGTCGCAGCCGTACTCGGGGCCGAAGACCAGGTTCCCGGTGGGGTCGCACACGACCCAGGTCACCCTCAGCACCCGCTCGCCGCGCAGGGCGCGCCATGCAGCGGGGGCGGCGCCGGGACGCACCTGTCCCCGGGCGTCGGCCCCGAGGTAACCGGGGGTGTGGGCGCAGGCGAGCTGCAGCAGCTCCTCGACGTCGGAGCGCCACCCTTCGGGGACGGCCACGCACGGCACCGGGGACCCGGTGCCGCGGACGCAGAAGTGGTCGATCCCCGCCTCCTCCAGCAGGGAGACGAGTATGTGGAGGTTGCGGGCGCGCGCGGCCCAGGCGGTGGCTCCGGGCACCTCGACGGCGCGCAGATGCCTGCCGGCCACGCGGACGACCCGCACCGGCAGGTCGGACGTGTGCTTGCCCGGCTTCCGGTGCCCGCCCAGGGCCCGGACGACCATCGCGGACCGCACGGCGTCGGCGGAGGCGAGTGAGCGCTTCACCGAGGTGCGCAGGACTCCCGGAACCCGCCGCACGATCCTGCGCCGCGCCCCCGCCGGCACCAAAGATCGATATGTCGATACGAGCGCGCTCGCCTCGGGATTGTTGAGGCTCACCAGACTTCCGCACCATCCGCATCAAGGCCGGAGCGACGGCTCCGGCAACTGAAAATCCCCACCCTGGTCGGCACACACACCCCCATGCGCAGCCGTTCCGGAACCGGCCCGCGCCACCCTCCCCCTTCACCTGAACCACAGTCGAGATTCATCTGGCGCTCACCGACCAGACAGAATGTTTACATCACAACCTCTAAGTGTCCAGAAGTAAGCGGTTTTCGGAAAACGTCTGTCATACATGCCACATCCGGGCAACCATTCCGGGAACCGCGCGATCCGCGTGCGCGACCGCTCCGTCAGACCCACGTCCAGTCCGCGAAGACCAGTCCCGGCCCGGGCTCCTGCCGCGCCACGCGCAGCGACCCGTCGGACGCCAACGCGGCCAGCACCACCCGGCCCCTCGCGTCCAGCGCCAGGGCCGGGTCGCCCGCGCACGGCTGCCCGGTGTCCGCCCACCACAGGCCGGACGACTCCCCCTCGGTACCGCAGACACCGACCAGCACGTTTCCGGCCGCACCGCGGTGCGCGATCACCGTGCAGTCGTACCCGTCGAGGGCTGCGCGCAGTACCGCGTTGGCCCCGTCCCCGGGCGCGCCGCCCAGCGGGACGGACCAGCCGCCGAGCCGCCGGCACACCAGGCCCGCGCCGGCCGCGTCCGTCCAGAACCAGGTGAGCCGGCCGGGAGCGGTCTCCAGTGCGGCGACCGACCCGGGCAGCGGGCCCGGCCGCACGTCGTGGGAGCGCTGCGGAACGGCGCCCGGCTCCGACTGGACCCAGTGCAGCGCCGCGCCGCCGGCCGGGGCGAAGACCTCGACCCGCCCCGTGGAGGCGGCGGCGGTGGCGAGGCCGTCCAGGAGGCCGGACCCCCTCAGGTCGGCCCAGGGTTCCCACCTGCCGCTTCTGTCCTCGCGGCGCATCATCAGCCCGCCGCCCGCGTTGCGCGCGAAGACGTGGACGGTCCCCGTCACGTCGACCGCGGCCCTCGGCGCTCCGAGACGCACCGCCCGGTCCGGCTCCCGGTGCGGATTTCCCAGGGAACGCCATTCCGTGACCGGCCGCCCGGTCTGGTACTGGATCGCGTGCACGACGTCGACCTCGACGGCTCCGCCGTCACGCCGCCGTTCACGACGCCCGAGGAAGTGCACGTAGGAGTCGGCGCCCTGAGCCACACTCAAGTGGGTCAGGTCCGGCACGGGGAAGAAATCGGGACCGGACCAGCCGGGACCGCCCGGCCTGGTCTCGGTCCAGCGCAAGAGGCCGCCGTCGCCGGGGAGGTACGCGGTGAGCCGGCCGTCCTTGCCGCGCACCAGCCAGGAACCCGCGGCGGTACCGCTCGCCGACGGCCGCGGCCCGGCGGGGACGGCCTCACCGGAACGGCGGCGCCGCAGGGCACGTGCGGACCGGTCCCGCATCACCATGACGGACTCCCTGGAGAACTCACCCGATCTGGACGCGGGACTGAAATCATCACATGATATGCACACTGCATACACTCCCCGTGCCCCCAGGGGTCGGTACGCCGACACCGCATGCACGCAACGCCTCTCCCTCACACCGTGTCACCAGAACTTCCTCTGGCCACTGTTGTGAGGTGAGTCACTGTCGTACAACGCCCGAAGCCGGTCGCCGGTCTCCCCGATCACCCGAACACGCCACGGCCTCGGCACAGGGGCCGACCGTACGCAGCACGAGCAGACCTGGCAAGAAAAGACGAGGACACCGCCCCGATGACGACCCCAGTCGACGCCCGCCCGAGCAGATCGCACCGATCCCGCCGGCGGGAGGCACCCCGCCGACGGCGGCGCACCGGCCGGTGGATCCTGCTCTCGCTGACCGTGCTCGTCGCCGCCGGAGCCGGTACCGCCTACTGGCTCTACTCCGACCTCAACGGCAACATCAAGGGCGTCGACATCAACGACGCCATCGGAAAGGACCGGCCGGAGAAGCTGCCCACCTCCGGGCAGAACATCCTGATCCTCGGCTCCGACTCGCGCGCGGGCGACAACGCCGAGCTGAAGACCGGCCAGGTCTCCGGAGCCCGGTCCGACACCGCGCTGGTGATGCACATCCCCGAGGGCCGCACCGAGGCCGTCGCCGTCAGCATCCCGCGCGACACCCTGGTGACGCGTCCCGAGTGCACCAAGGCGGACGGCTCCGAGCTGGCTTCGGCCGAGCGCGTGATGTTCAACTCCGTCTACTCGCAAGCCGGACCGGCCTGCGTGGTCAAGACGGTGGAGAAGATGTCCGGGGTCCGCATGGACCACTACGTCGAGATCGACTTCGCCGGCTTCAAGGACCTGGTGGACGCGATAGGCGGGGTCACCATCACCCTCGACCAGGCCATCAAGGACCCCTCGAGCGGGCTCGACCTGACCGCCGGCACGCACCGGCTGAACGGGACGGAGTCCCTCCAGTTCGTCCGGACCCGCCACGGCGTCGGCGACGGCAGCGACCTCGGACGCATCGGCCTGCAGCAGGAGTTCATGATGGCCCTGCTGAGCGAGGTCAAGAAGCAGGACCTGCTGGGCAGCCCGGCCAAGTCGTACAAGATCGCCGACACGCTCACCGCGGCCCTCACCACCGACTCCGAGCTGGCCTCGCTCACCGCCCTCGCGGACTTCGGCCGCAGCCTGAACGGCGTCGACCCGGCCTCCATGGAGACGATCATGCTGCCGGTGGCGTACGACAAGATCGACAAGAACCGGGTCGTGGCCGCGGAGCCGCAGGCGTCGACCCTGTGGAAGGCGATCCGCAGCGACCAGGAGATCCCGGAGTCGGCCAAGAAGTCCCCTGCGGGCGGCGGCTCCTGACTCGCCGCGGGGTGCGGGGCCTGACTCACCGTGGGGAGCGCGGCCTGACGCGCCGTGAGGACACAGGACCTGACAGGACCTGAGAGTGCCGGGAACTGACAGGCTCTGCGGAACTCCCGCACCACGGCCCGGCGAGTCGAGCCGCGCGGACCACGTGCCGAGTGCCTCCGGGCCGCGCCGCGGGATCCCTCACACCTCCTGCCACGCCCCCAGCGCCAGACCTGCCTCCTCCGTCTGCCGCGCCAGCAGCAGTTGTCCGGTCGACGGGGACAGGCTCGCCGCGACCACCCGGCCCCCGGCGTCCGGGGCGAGGGAGATCTCGGCGTCGGCGGGCAGCTGCGGCCCGGACTCGGTCCACCAGGCGCCCGCCGTCTCCTGCTCGGCGGGATACGCCGCGAAGGCGGCCCGGCCGGAGGACGAGCGCTGGGCCAGCAGCGTGCAGTCCCGGCCGTCGAGTTCGCAGCGGACGGCCGCGACCGGGCCGGGGCCCGCCGCGGGGAGCAGGGGCACCGGGTCGGCGCCGGGGCGCCAGGCGCACAGCGTGCCGGACGTGTCGGTGAAGAAGAGCGTGGTGTTCTCGTCGGAGGTGGCCAGGGCGCGCAGGGTGCCCGGGCGGACCTCGGTGTCCGCCGTGTCCGCCATCCGGGGATCGGCCCCGGGTTCGTCCTGGCGCCAGTACATGATCCTTCCGGGGCGGGACGCGTACGCCTCGATGTGGCCGGCCCTGCCCGCCACCGCGACGGGCGAGTCCTGGATCTGGGCGCCCTTGAGGTCGCGCCACGGGCCCCAGCCGCCCTTCTGCTTCTGGGCCCGCATGCTGAGTCCGCCACCGCCGTTGCGCACGAAGACATGCGCGCGGCCCTGGCCGTCGACCGCGACGGCGGGCTTGCCGGTGCGGTCCCCCTTGCCGTTCGGGTGGCCGACGGGCTCCCAGTCCAGGGCGGCCAGCAACGGCCGGAAATGGGTGGAGTGCACCAGTCCGGACTCGCCGGGCGTCGTGGGCCGCCAGGCGACCAGGTGCGCGTAGGAGTCGCTCCCCTGACCGACCGCCAGGCCCGGGTGCAGCCGCTGCTCCCCGCCCGTCCTGCGCGGGACGTCCCAGGCCCCGCCGGGCACCTGCTCCGCACGGCACAGGACAGCGTCCTGGGCGGCCAGGTAGACACTGAGCCGGCCGTCCCTGCCACGTATGAGCCACTCGCCATTCACCTGATCATTTTATGACGTGGTCCGCCGGGCCGCTCCGGCCGGGTGGGGCCGCGTGCGACCCTGGCCCCATGAACGACCCCGGCTCCATGAACGGCCCCGGCCACCTGGACGACCCCAGCCCCCTGGACGGCAGCGCACCCCTCCTCGTGATCGTCGACGGTGCGAACGTCGTGGGGTCCGTGCCCGACGGATGGTGGCGGGACCGGCGGGGTGCCGCGGAGCGGTTGCGCGACCGGCTGGCGGCGGACGGCGTGCCGGGGAGAGCCGGGCCGGTGGAGATCGTGCTCGTGGTCGAGGGCGCGGCCCGCGGGGTGGACTCCGTGCCCGGTGTACGGGTGGAGACCGCGCCGGGCAGCGGGGACGACCACATCGTGGAGCTGGTCGCCGGGGCCGGTGGCCGTCCCGTCCTGGTGGTGACGGCGGACCGCGAGCTGCGCCGCCGGGTGACGGAGCGGGGAGCGGAGGTGGCGGGCCCCCGGTCGGTCAGGCCGGTCTGAGGGGCGCGGCAGGCGGCCCCGTCCCGGCGGCCCCGTTCCTGGTCCGGCCCCGCTGCAGCGCGGTGCCCCGGCATACGGCCGGGCCGGGCACGGCGTCACGCGGGGCGGAGGCGGCGGGACCGTACGCCGCCCGGCCCCGCGGCCCCCGGCGAAGGGGGCGTACGGGGCCGGGCGGCGCGCGTGGCGCCTGCTACGGGGTGTCGCCGCCGGTCGGCCCGGCCGGGGTGCCGGCGGGAGCCTCCTTGCCCCGGGCCAGGCCGCTGTGGGAGCGGCCGTAGAGGAAGTAGAGGGCGAAGCCGATCGCCATCCAGATGCCGAACCGGACCCAGGTCTCGGCCGGCAGGTTCAGCATCAGCCACAGCGAGGCGGCCACCGACACGATCGGCAGCAGCGGGACCAGCGGGGTGCGGAACGCGCGCGGCAGGTCGGGGCGGGTGCGGCGCAGGATGATCACGCTGATCGCGACGACGACGAAGGCGAACAGGGTGCCGATGTTCACCAGCTCGGCCAGCTCGCTCAGGCTGGTGAAGCCCGCGACGATCGCGATGATCACGCCGAGCAGGATCGTCGGCCGGTACGGGGTGCGGTACTTGGGGTGGACGTGGGAGAAGAAGCGGGGCAGCAGCCCGTCGCGGCTCATGGCGAAGAACACCCGGGTCTGCCCGAGCAGCAGGATCATGCAGACCGTGGTCAGGCCGACGGCGGCGCCGAAGCTGATCACGCCGGCGAAGAAGGGGTGCCCGGTGGATTTGAACGCGTCGGCGAGCGGGGCGTCGACGGACAGCTTCGTGTAGTGCTGCATGCCGGTGACGACGACCGACACGGCGACGTACAGGGCGGTGCAGATGAGCAGGGAGCCGAGGATGCCGCGGGGCATGTCGCGCTGCGGGTTCCTGGTCTCCTCGGCGGCCGTGGCGACGATGTCGAAGCCGATGAAGGCGAAGAAGACGACCGACGCGGCGGTGAAGATGCCCATCACGCCGAAGTTTGACGGGGCCCATCCGAACAGCAGCTGGATCAGTGGTGAGTGCAGACCGCCCCCGGCCTCCACCGGCTGGGCCTTCGGCACGAACGGGTCGTAGTTGGATCCCTTGACGAAAAAGGCGCCCACGATGATCACGATGAGGACGACGGTCACCTTGACGGCGACGACGAGGGTGGTGATGCGGGCCGACAGCTTCATGCCGAGGACGAGGATGCCGGTGAGCACCAGCACCAGGGCGGCGGCGAGGATGTCGAAGCCGAAGCCGTCGGCCCCGTCCCGGCCGCCGAGGGCCTCGGGGAAGTTCCAGCCGGCGTTCTCCATGAACGAACGGATGTAGCCCGACCAGCCGACGGCGACCACCGCCGTGCCGAGCGCGAACTCCAGGACCAGGTCCCAGCCGATGATCCAGGCGGGCAGTTCACCGAGGGAGGCGTAGGAGAAGGTGTACGCGGAGCCGGCCACCGGCACGGTGGAGGCGAACTCCGCATAGCAGAGCGCGGCGAGCGCGCACACGACGCCGGCGACGACGAAGGCCAGGGCCACGGAGGGCCCGGCGTTGTTCTTGGCGACCGTGCCGGTCAGCACGAAGATGCCGGTGCCGATGATGACACCGACGCCGAAGACCGTCAGGTCCAGCGCGGACAGGGATTTCTTGAGCGCGTGCTCCGGTTCCTCCGTGTCCTGGATGGACTGCTCGATGTTCTTTGTCCTGAAGATACTGCTGCTCACGGGTACCTCCGACGCTTGTCGGCCTCGACATGATCGTGAGGGGGCGTAGTGCGTATGCCCGGGCGTGAGCGGATTCACGCGGATGGGCAGGTTTCGCCACTGCAACGAGTGGAGAACCTGCCCATCCGGCCCTGCGTCAGTCGCGCGCGGCCTCCACCGGGTCCACGTCGGAGCCCGTGCGCTCGTAGCGGCCGTCGAGCTTGGCGACCAGGCCGGTGACCTGGCGGGCGATGTCCGGCGCGGTGAGTCCGATCTCGGCGAGCACCTCGGCGCGGGAGGCGTGGTCGAGGAAGCGCGGCGGGATGCCGAAGTCGCGCAGCGGTACGTCGACGCCCGCGTCGCGCAGGGCCTGGGCGACGGCGGAGCCGACGCCGCCGACGCGGGAGTTGTCCTCGACGGTGACGACCACGCGGTGGCGCTCGGCGAGCGGGGCCATGGCCTCGTCGACGGGCTTGACCCAGCGCGGGTCGACGACGGTGGTGGTGATGCCCTGCCGGGTCAGCAGGTCGGCGACCTCCAGGCACATCGGGGCGAGGGCGCCGACGGAGACCAGCAGGACGTCGGGGGTCTCGGTGCCGGGGGCGCGCAGCACGTCCATGCCGCCGACGCGGCCGACGGCCGGTACGGCGGGGCCGACGGCGCCCTTGGAGAAGCGGACCACGGTCGGCGCGTCGTCCACCTCGACGGCCTCGCGCAGCTGGGCGCGGACCTGGTCGGCGTCGCGCGGGGCGGCGAGCCGCAGGCCGGGGACGACCTGGAGGATCGACATGTCCCACATGCCGTTGTGGGAGGCGCCGTCGGTGCCGGTGACGCCGGCGCGGTCCAGCACGAAGGTCACGCCGCACTTGTGCAGGGCCACGTCCATCAGGACCTGGTCGAAGGCGCGGTTGAGGAAGGTGGCGTACACGGCGAAGACCGGGTGGACGCCGCCGTGGGCGAGGCCTGCGGCGGAGACGGCGCCGTGCTGCTCGGCGATGCCGACGTCGTAGACGCGGTCCGGGAAGGCCTTGGCGAACTTGTCGAGGCCGACCGGCTGGAGCATGGCCGCGGTGATGGCGACGATGTCCTCGCGCTCCTCGCCGAGCTTGACCATCTCGTCGCCGAAGACGGACGTCCAGTCGGCACCGGAGGTGGAGATGGGCAGGCCGGTGTCGGGGTGGATCTTGCCGACGGCGTGGAAGCGGTCGGCCTCGTCGGCGAGGGCGGGCTGGTAGCCGCGGCCCTTCTCGGTGAGGCAGTGCACGATGACCGGACCGCCGAAGCGCTTGGCACGGGTGAGAGCGGACTCCAGGGCCTCGATGTCGTGGCCGTCGATGGGACCGACGTACTTGAGGCCGAGGTCCTCGAACATGCCCTGCGGGGCGATGAAGTCCTTCAGGCCCTTCTTGGCGCCGTGCAGGGTGTCGTAGAGCGGGCGGCCGACGACCGGGGTGCGCTCCAGGACCTCCTTGGTGCGGGCCAGGAAACGCTCGTAGCCGTCGGTGGTGCGCAGGGTCGCCAGGTGGTTGGCGAGGCCGCCGATGGTGGGAGCGTAGGAGCGCTCGTTGTCGTTGACGACGATGACGAGGGGGCGGTCCTTGGCGGCGGCGATGTTGTTCAGCGCCTCCCAGGCCATGCCGCCGGTCAGCGCGCCGTCGCCGATGACCGCGACGACGTGCCGGTCGTCGCGGCCGAGGACCTGGTTGGCCTTGGCGATGCCGTCGGCCCAGCCGAGGACGGTGGAGGCGTGGCTGTTCTCGATGACGTCGTGCTCGGACTCGGCCTGCGAGGGGTAGCCGGACAGGCCGCCCTTCATCTTCAGCCGGGAGAAGTCCTGGCGTCCGGTGAGCAGCTTGTGCACGTAGGACTGGTGGCCGGTGTCCCACAGGACCTTGTCGGTCGGGGAGTCGAAGACGCGGTGCAGGGCGAGGGTCAGTTCCACCACGCCGAGGTTGGGGCCGAGGTGGCCGCCGGTCTTGGAGACCGCGTCGACGAGGAAGGTCCGGATCTCCTCTGCCAGCCGGTCCAGCTCTTCCAGGCTGAGCCGGTCCAGATCGCGCGGTCCCGTGATGCGGGTCAGCAGCGGCACCCGTGCCTCCTTGCAGTAGAGCTGTTGCCGGGCTCGTCGAGTCTAATGTTCCGCTCCGGCGGAACGTGTCCGGGTTGTGCGTCGTGCGTCACGCGTTCGGCCGTACCCGGCATCGGCGTGTTCTACCCCACGCAGCGGTCCGCCCGCCCCGCCCATGGCTCGGATGGGCGGGGCGGGCGGACCGTCGTCGGCCGTCGGTGCGCGCTAGGCGCGGCCGGCCGTCTTCTGTGTCCTGCGGGTGACCGCGTCGATGACGACGGTCGCCAGCAGGACGCCACCGGTGATCATGTACTGGACCGGCGAGGCGATGCCCTGCAGGGCGAGGCCGTACTGGATCGAGATGATGACCATGACGCCGAGCAGCGCGTCCCAGGTGCGGCCGCGGCCGCCGAAGAGGGACGTGCCGCCGATCACGGCGGCGGCGATGACGTTCATCAGGAACTCACCGGTGCCCGCGCCCTGGTTGGCGGAGGCGATCTTCGAGGCGACGAAGAGACCGCCGATCGCCGCGAAGGTGCCGGCGATCGCGAAGACCGAGATGCGGACCAGGTCCACGTTGATACCGGCCCGGCGGGACGCCTCGACGCTGCCGCCGAGCGCGTAGACCTTGCGGCCGTAGGCGGTGCGGCGCAGCACGAAGTCGGTGAGCGCCAGGAACGCCAGGAAGATCACCACGGCCAGGGGCAGGCCCTTGTACTGGTTGAAGACGATCGCCACGGCGAAGGCCAGCACGGCGAGCAGCACCGTGCGCACGATGATCTCGTTCAGCGGCCGGGACGGCACCCCGGCGGCCGCACGGCGGCGGTTGTCGAAGAACGCGGTGAGGAAGTATCCCGCGGTCACGACGACCGCCAGGCCGTAGGCGGCGGCCACGTCGCTGAAGTAGTAGCTGGTCAGCTTGGCGACCACGCCGTCGGCGGGCAGGTTGATGGTGCCGTTGCTGCCGAGGATCTGCAGCATGAAGCCCTGCCAGAACAGCAGGCCGGCCAGGGTCACGGCGAAGGCCGGGACACCGATCTTCGCGAAGACGAAGCCGTGGAGGGCGCCGGCCACGGTGCCGGTGAGGACGGCCAGCACCAGGGCGAGTATCTCGTTCATCCCGTGCGTGACGCTGAGCACCGCGAAGGCGGCGCCCGCGACACCGCTGACCGAGCCGACCGACAGGTCGATCTCGCCGAGCAGCAGCACGAAGACGATGCCGACGGCGATCATGCCGGTGCCGACCATGGCGACCGACATGTCGGAGAAGTTGCCGGCGGTGAGGAAGTTGGAGTTCAGGCTGGTGAAGATGGCCCAGATGATCAGCAGGCCGACGACGACCGGGAGGGAGCCGAGGTCGCCCGCCTTCATCTTCCGCTTGAACTCGCCGACGTAGCCCGCGAGTCCCTGCTCGCGCACCAGCAGGCGCGGGTCCACGGTGGGGACCGCGGCGGCCGCGGCCTCCGGGTTCCCGGCCGCGTTCCCGGCCGCGTCGTTCCCGGCGGGGGTGGAGGTCTTGTCGATGCTCACTTCTTCGTCTCCCCGTGGGTGCGCGCCGCACGACGGGTGACGGCGTTGTCCGTGGCGCCCGTGATGGCGGAGATGATCTCTTCCTGCGAGGTCGACTTGACCTCGAAGACGCCGTTGTTGCGGCCGAGGCGCAGGACGGCGACCTTGTCGGCGACCGCCTTGACGTCGGCCATGTTGTGGCTGATGAGGATGACGGCGTGACCGCGCTCGCGCAGCCGCTCCACGAGGTCGAGGACCTGCGCGGTCTGCTCGACGCCGAGGGCGGCGGTGGGCTCGTCGAGGATGACCAGCTTGGGGTCGCCGAGCATGGAGCGGGCGATCGCCACGACCTGGCGCTGACCGCCGGAGAGCGAGGCGATCGGGATGCGGACGCTGGGGATGCGGATGGACAGCGTGTCCAGCAGTTCGCGGGAGCGGCGCTCCATCTCCACCTCGTCCAGGACGCCGCGCTTGCGGATCTCCCGGCCGAGGTAGAGGTTGCCGACGACGTCGATGTTGTCGCACAGCGCGAGGTCCTGGTAGACCGTCGCGATGCCGAGGTTCTGGGCGTCGTTCGGCTTGTTGATGGTGACGGCCCTGCCGTCCCACTCGATGACGCCCTCGTCGATGGGGTGCACGCCGGCGATCGTCTTGACCAGCGTGGACTTTCCGGCACCGTTGTCGCCGACCAGGGCGACCACTTCACCGGCGTGGATCTCGAGCTCTACATCGGTGAGCGCCTGGACGGCACCGAATCGCTTGGAGACCCCGCGCAACGCCAGCACGGGCGTAGCGGACACGTGAACCATCTCCTTCGCCGCCTGACCCGGCGGGAGGTTGTGCAGAAGTTTGGGGGGTGTTCCGTCCGGCGCCCCGCGTGGCCTGCGGGGCTGATGGTGCGGTGCGCCGGAGGACGCTGCGTGCAGCCGGTCCCGTACGCGCGTGCGGCGGTACGGGAGCGGGGGCTGCCTACTTCAGGCCGGCCTTGTCGCAGGCGGCCTTGTACTTGCCGGCGCAGATCTCGTCGATCGTGTAGAAGCCTTCCTTCACGACCGTGTCCTTGATGTTGTCCTTGGTCAGCGAGACGACCGGGACGAGGACGGACGGGACGCCCTTGGTGGTCGCGCTGTCGACCTTGTCCTTGGCGATGGAGTCCAGGCTCTTGCCCTGGGCGAGGGCGACGGCCATCTCGGCGGCGACCGTGGCCTCCTGCGGGTAGGACTTGTAGACGCTCATGTACTGCTCGCCGGTGAGGATGCGCTGCACGCCCGCGAGTTCGGCGTCCTGGCCGGTGACCGGGATGTTGCCGATGCCGGCGGCCTTCAGGGCGGTGATGATGCCGCCCGCCATGCCGTCGTTGGCGGAGTAGACGCCGATGATCTTGTCCTTGCCGAGGGCGGAGATGGCGCCCTCCATGTTGGCGTTGGCGTTCTCCGGCTTCCACTCCTTGGTGTCGTACTCGCGGCCGATGTTCACCTTGCCGTCGAGGACGGAGTGGGCGCCCTCCTTGAACTGCTTGGCGTTCGGGTCGGTGGAGGAGCCGTTCATCATGACGATCTGGCCGTCCTTGGCCTTGTCGCCCAGCGCCTTCAGCAGGGCCTCGCCCTGGGTCTTGCCGACGGTCACGTTGTCGAACGAGGTGTAGGCGTCGATCGGGCCCTCGGCGAGGCGGTCGTAGGCGACGACCTTGATGCCCTGGTCCTTGGCCTTCTTGACCGAGCCGGCGATGGCCTTGGAGTCCACCGCGTCCAGGATCAGCACGTCGACCTTGTTGGTCACCATCGTGTCGACCTGCTGCGCCTGCAGGGTGGGGTCCTGCTTGGCGTTGGCGTAGACGACCTCGCCCTTGTTGTCCGTGAGCTCCTTGACCTTCTTCTCGATCAAGGGCTTGTCGAACTTCTCGTACCGCGCGTTCTGGTTCTCCGGAAGGAGCAGACCGATCTTGATCGCGTCGCCCTTCTCGGCGGCGGGCTCGGACGAGTCGGCCTTGTCGCCGGCCTCCTTGGCGCTGCCGCAAGCGGCGAGCGAGACGGCCATCGCGGTGGCGGCGACGGCGACGGCGGCACGACGCATACGCGTGTTCACTTCAGAAACCTCCCTGACGTGGCCGCGTCGTTGCGGCCGAGGTGGCTGGAAGTCAACTCGGCCACACGTGCGACGTCAAGAAGTAAATCCTTAACGAGATGGCAACGGTGCCATCCGTTCTCTAAGTGAAGGCAGGAGCGGCCATGGACAGAGACCCGTTCACACTTCCGTCCAAGAGTGTCGAATCGCCCATCTCGTTCAGGGCGAGGGCGAGCGCTCCGAGGACCTCCGCACGGCCTCCCAGGGCACCGGGGAGCACGGAGAGCTGACGCGCCGCGCTGGGGATGGCGTAGCGGCCGACGGACTCCCTTATGGGGCCGAGCACCAGCTCGCCCGCCTCGGCGAGATCGCCGCCGAGGACCACGCGGCTGGGGTTGAGCAGGTTGCAGAGGTGGGCGACGCCGCTGCCGATGTGGCGGCCGACGTCGGCGATCACCCGGCGGCAGCCCGGGTCTCCGTCCCGTGCCAGCCGTACGACACCCTCCATGGTCAGGTCGGTGCCGTGGCTCGGCTGGAGCAGCGGGAGCACGTAGCGGGCGGAGGCGAAGGTCTCCAGGCACCCGCGGTTGCCGCAGCGGCAGACGGGGCCGGCCTCGTCGAGGGTGATGTGTCCGATCTCACCCGCCGTACCGCCGGGTCCGCGGTAGATCCTGCCGCTGATCACCAGGCCGGCTCCGACACCGCTGGCGACCTTGATGTACGCCAGGTCGCGCACCCCCCGGCCGCTGCCCCAGACCAGCTCGCCGAGGGCGCCGAGGTTGGCGTCGTTGTCCACGTGCACGGGCACGCCGAGCCGCCCCCGCAGCTCCTCGGCGGGCCTGGTGCCGCCCCAGCCGGGCAGGATGGCGGTCGAGCCCAGCGTCCCGGACTCCACGTCGATCGGGCCCGGCACGCCGAGACCCACGCCGGCGATCTTGGAGCGGTCGACGCCGGTGGCCGCGATCAGCCGGTTGACCAGCTGTTCCGCCCGGTCGAAGCCCTGGGCCGAGGACGCGTCGACGTCGAGCGGCTCGGACTCCTCGGCCAGCACCTGGTGGGCGAGGTTCCCGACCGCGACGCGCAGGTGCGTGTGCCCGAAGTCGACGCCGATGACGATGCCGGCGTCCCCGCTCAGGGAGACGCTGCGCGCGCGGCGGCCGCCGGCCGAGGTGGGCGTGACCTCGACGGTCCCGCCCTCCTTCAGTTCCCGGACGATGTTGGAGACCGTCGCCGCCGACAGACCCGTCGTCCTCGCGATCTCCGCCTGCGTGAGCGACCCTGCGAGCCGTACCGCTCGTACGACCCTTTCCAGGTTGGCTCGGTGCAGCGACGACTGCGAACCCGGAGTCTCCATTGACTCTCACCCTCATCCCTGGCCCACGTCACCCTGGGGCGACCGGGCCTTGTACAAGTTATGAACTCCAAGCTCCGCTGAATCGCCCAGTGACGTCAAGACCTTGACAGAAATCGGTTCCAGGCCGTGTCCACGGCCGGCTACCGGCGGTACACCACAGGGGTGGGGGGGGGGGGGGGGGGGGGGGGGGGGGGGGGGGGCGCGGGCGCCGGGCGGGGGGGGGGGGGGGGGGGGGGGGGGGGGGGGGGGGGGGGGGGGCGGCCGCCGGGCGGGGGGGGGGGGGGCGGGGCGGGGGGGCGGCGGGGGGGGGGGGGGGGGGGGGGGGGGGCGCGG